>JAYVUE010000114.1:0-11293 GCA_043788195.1 Chitinophagaceae bacterium | reverse complement strand
CTCCACTCTAACCAATTGAACTTTGCATTTTTACCCCGAAGGTTTCCGGTGATCGCAGTATTTGCAGCGCTTTTATTTTTTAAACTGATCACATCGCCGGGAACACAACTGTATGAAGGGATATTCAGTACTTCACTATTAACGGTAATGTGCTTGTGCGATACCAACTGGCGTGCAGCCTGCCTACTTGGTGCAATTCCCATACGAAATACGGTATTGTCCAAACGGGCTTCTAATAATTTGATCAGGTTTTCACCGGTTACCCCTTTTCTGCGGGCAGCTTCATCAAATGTTTTACGAAATTGTTTTTCCAGCAACCCATATGTGTACTTTGCCTTTTGCTTTTCTCTTAACTGCAAAGCATACTCGCCTAAAGTTTTACGCTTACGGGTAGCACCATGCATACCCGGGGGATTACTGTTTTTTGTTAACCATTTTCCATTTCCGGTAATGGGCTCTCCAAAGATCCTGGAGATTTTTGTTTTGGGGCCTGTGTAGCGTGCCATAATTGTATTTGTGGTCTTTTAGTGTCGGTGCATCATTATAAAGACCTTTTAAAATGAATAATGCACCCTGTTATTAATGGATAATTGTTTAATTGATAACGGATAATTTTTCATTATTAATTATCCATTATTTCATTATCAATTATTATACTCTTCTTTTCTTAGGCGGCCTGCAACCATTATGTGGTAATGGCGTAACGTCTTTGATCATCGCAATTTCAATACCGTTTTGTGACAATGAACGAATCGCTCCTTCACGCCCCGAACCAGGACCTTTAACATACACATCAACTCTTTTTAAACCTGCATCCAGAGCAACTTTCGCTGCATCAGCTGCGGCCATCTGGGCGGCATAAGGAGTATTCTTTTTAGAACCCTTAAAGCCCATTTTACCGGCAGAGGACCATGATATCACCTGGCCCTGCTTATTGGTTAAACTGATAATGATGTTGTTGAAACTTGCTGTAACGTGAGCATCTCCGTAACTGTCAACTTTTACTACTCTTTTTTTCGCGGCTGCTTTTGCGCTTTGTGCTTTTGCCATAATTGATTTAAATAGGTAATCTTTTATAAAATTCTCCCCCGGTTTTTACCGGGAGGCTGAATCAACCCTCCTGCCGACTTCTTTGCGATCTGGTGCTGAATCAAAAATTGAAGTCTTTATCATTCACAAATCTGCATATTTGCACATTTGCTAATTACTTCTTCGCTACTTTCTTCTTACCGGCTACTGTCTTACGCTTTCCTTTCCTTGTACGGCTGTTGGTACGGGTACGCTGACCACGTACAGGTAATCCTTTACGATGGCGTAAACCACGGTAACAGGCGATATCCAGCAAACGCTTGATATTCATCTGCGTTTCACTACGTAAAGCACCTTCTGTTTTAAATTCATTATTAATGACATTACGAATGGCTGTTTGCTCATCGTCATTCCATTGGTTAACTTTTTTATTAAAGTCAATTTCTGCTTTAGTTAATATATACTGTGCAGTTGAACGGCCAATTCCATAGATATAAGTAAGTCCAATTACTCCTCTTTTTGTTTTTGGTAAATCTATACCGGCAATACGAGCCATAATTCAGTTTATTTGTTTAGTTGTTTATTTGTTTGCTAAAACACTAATTGACAATTGCCTGTTGCCAATTCAATATTATCCCTGCTTTTGTTTAAAGCGTGGGTTTTTTTTGTTGATCACATACAGCCTACCTTTTCTTCTTACGATCTTGCAATCTGTGCTGCGTTTTTTTATTGAAGCTCTTACCTTCATCTTGATTTGTTTTTTTCTTTTGCTAATGGCTATCAGCTAATTGCTAAAAGCTTATGATTATTTGTATCTGAATATTATCCTGCCTCTTGTTAAGTCATACGGACTCATCTCTACCCCCACTTTATCTCCCGGTAAAATCCGTATATAGTGCATCCGCATTTTTCCTGAAATAGTAGCTAATATTTCGTGCCCGTTCTCCAATTTCACTTTAAACATAGCATTACTTAGCGCCTCCACAATCGTTCCGTCCTGTTTAATAAGTGCCTGTTTAGCCATAATTTTCGGAGCGCAAAGATAGGAGGATTTTTTCAATAGTAATAAAAAAACACTTCTAATTACCAACAAAACAGGGGTTTTTCCACAGAAAATCAGCTTTTTAATGGCAATTTTCGGAATTTACCGGAAAACAGGGAATAAATCGGAAGTTTTTACAGCACAGATTAAATATTTCAATCAAGCCAATGATATAAAAAAGAACCCGGCTTTTAGGGCCGGGTTCTGATGATAAAAGAAAATTATTTATCAATCGAATGAATCTTCATTTAAATAGACTTTTGTCATCTCATAAAAATGATTTTGAAGCTGGTGCACACTGATCGGTTGCATCACATGGCGCTTCTCATCCCTGTACCAGATATCAAATTTTGAAAAATTTTCTGCTGCAAAAAGCATCATCCTAAATGCTCCTTTTAAATATTTTACAGAACCATCTTCATTTAACTGTTTATGGAATTTCAATTTTATCAATTGCGCTTCGTCCAAAGGAATAGCACTCAGTTGCTCCGTTTCATACCAGAAATCCTGGGTACCTGTATTTACACAAATTTGTTTTTCATTACTGTTAAGATCAGTTACTTCTCCCTGGCGTTTATCACCGTCATTATCTGCAATAATATAATCGCCAACTTTTAGTTCATGGAATTTTATCATATGGTTTTATTTTTATGGAATAAATATAGCAACAATTTCTTAATAAAAACCGGCGGGTAAAATATAAAAAATTTACAGCCGAATTCATAAAATCAGTTTCGTTTCTTATAATTATATATCGCCCAGCCATTAAAAAATACCGCAAATCCAAAAACTTTTAACAGGTGGTACCTGATGTAGGTAAGAGAACTTCCTTTTAACACTACCATCCTCATTACTTTTATAAAATAAGAAACCGGGTTGAACCTAGCGAACCATTTTGCCACCCAGGCATACTATCGATAGAAGTATATAAACCACCCAGCAAAATAAATATCATCATCAAAAAAAATGATAACATCATTGCCTGTTGCTGTGCTTCATTTTCTCATGCAAGGCTGATCTGAATAAAATGGTTAGGCTGAAAAGAAAGATCCCGGCAGGCCGGGATCAAATTTTTTATACCCTGTAAATAGAAAAAATGCTATCAACCCCTTCTTCCCTTACCCCTTCTTTCGTTTTTGTTTTCCTTATCTTTTCCTTTACCCTTATCATAGTCATATACTTTTACCCTTGTAGTACGGTAATGTATTACCCTTGCATTGTTGCGGGTATGTACAGTTACTGAAGTTACTCTTGCACGGCCGTACACAGTATGTGCACGTAACACCCTGTGCGTGTGTACCACTGCATAACCCCTGTGGTAACGCAACCTTAGTGGATGAAATACACGCCATGCCAGCGGATGCCATGGGTGCCAGTAAACAGGGTACGACCGCCATCTCCATGGAGAAGCCCAGGGGTGGTATACAGGTGCATATACAAACCTAACACAGGGCCAAAGCCATACATTCACTACAATGCCTGCACGCAGATCATCATAATTAAAGATTGGGCCTCCTGCAAATGAATTTTCATTGTTGATAAATGATCCGTCCCCGTCGCCATCACCAGGTTCAATAATTGTTTTTTCACCATAAATATCTTCATCTCCGATAATTTGCAGAACAGCAGTTGCATCCCCGGTTTTCTCCATTTCAATTACAGCAATGTCCTGACTTTCTGTTTCAGAAACAACCGCCTGCAATACAAATGCGTGTACATCTCCTTCCATTTTATCAATTACACGTATATAATCAATTTGCCCGTCTTCATTAAGATCAAGGTTATTAATATTGTTGCTTTCGGTGTTAATGAGTTTTTCAAACTCTTCTACTGATGATGATTTTTTAAACATTTCCAGGGCGCCTTGCAGGCTGAAATGATCGCCTGGCAAACCCGTTGATTCATCTGAAGATCCATCCTGTGCTTTTAAAGTGGGTAGTGAAATAAAAAGACAGCAGAAAACGAACAAAAAGTACTTTAGCTGTTTCATAATTTAAGTTTTAATTTATTTTTAGATAGCTGGTTGATCAAAAAGTTTAATCTCCTCATATTTTGTATTGGTGTAACTATTTACTCTGCCCAACTCATAACATAACCTTCATTCTCAATAGCCAGGGCTTCAACAGTTAATTGTAAAGGCCGGAAAGTATCCACCATTACAGCCAGTTCGCCTGTTTCTTTTGCGCCAATGCTTTTTTCAACAGCCCCCGGGTGCGGACCATGTGGTATCCCTGCAGGATGCAGTGTAAGCATGCCACGAGTTACATGTTTGCGGCTCATAAACTCACCATCTACATAATACAACAGTTCATCGCTATCAATATTACTGTGATTGTATGGCGCAGGTATGGCATCGGGATGATAATCAAATAAACGTGGCACAAAAGAACAAACTACAAAAGCCTTTGTCTCAAATGTCTGGTGCACTGGTGGAGGTTGGTGTACCCTGCCGGTAATTGGTTCAAAATCGTGAATAGAAAAAATATAAGGATAACAGCAACCATCCCATCCTATTACATCAAAAGGATGTGTACCATAATGCAGGCCATACAAGATCCCTTTCTTTTTTGTTTTGATCAGGTAATCTCCTTTTTCATCAATGGTTTTTAGGTCTTGAGGTGTACGAATATCCCTTTCGCAAAATGGTGAGTGCTCCATCAGTTGTCCGAAATGGCTCATATAACGTTTGGGAAAACGCAATGGTGTAAATGATTCCACAATAAAGAGCCGGTTCTTATCATCATTGAATTCTATTTGATGTATGGTACCCCTAGGCAAAACAATATAATCGCCATAGGAAAAAGGTAATTCACCATATTGGGTTTTTACTTTACCACTACCCTCATGTACAAATATCATTTCATCTGCATCGGCATTTTTATAAAAATAATTGGTCATACTTTTTTGTGGTGATGCAAGTACTACATGACAATCATTGTTTACCAGTATGGCTTTGCGGCTTTGCAGGTAATCCGCTTCGGGCTTTACTTTAAATCCTTCAAAGCTGCGGTGTTTCAACATTTTTTCTTCGGCTATTTTTGGAGAAACATCTATAGGTTCATCGGTTTTGGTGATCATTGTTGGTGGGTAACAATGATACAGCAACGAATAGTCATCTGAAAATCCTTCTGTTGAAAACAATTGTTCGGAATATAAACTGCCATCCGGTTTACGGAATTGGGTATGGCGTTTGTGAGGGATCTTTCCCAAAGTATAGTAGTGTGACATGATTAATTAAGAATTAGTAATTAAGAATTAATAATTTTTGAGACTCGAAAAGTATTAGTAAAGTAAACAGACACAAAGTTCAAGTGAAGCCAGCAGGAAAATATATTTCCAGTTGCGCTTGTCGATATGATATGTAAAGTTGCGGTGAAACAGCATGGCGTTGTTTGTTACTGTAAATTTACACTAAATAACTATCCATAGTGACCAAAATAGGATTAATCTCTGATACTCATGATTACCTTGATGAAATGGTCTTTGAACATTTTAAGGATTGTGATGAAGTATGGCATGCGGGTGATTTTGGGAGTATTGATATCATCAGTAGCTTAAAAAGAAAATGGTCAGACCGGGACGGTCAGACCAGGTTGAGAGGGGTTTTCGGAAATATCGACGGACAGGATATCAGAAGTATCTATCCACAACAACTGGTTTTTATGTGCGAAGAAGTAAAAGTGATGATGCGCCATATTGGTGGATATCCCCCCAAATATAATTCCGAAACAAAAAAAGAATTACTACTGCATCAGCCAAAAATTTTCATCAGCGGCCACTCGCATATTTTAAAAATAATGTTTGATGATCAACTGAATTGCCTGCATATGAATCCCGGTGCAGCGGGTAAACAGGGTTGGCATAAAGTAAGAACCCTAATACGTTTTGTGATTGACGGAACAGAGATTAAGGATTGTGAAGTGATAGAATTAGGAAGCAGATGATCAGTTGACAAGGTTAATGAAGTTGATAAAGGTTTTAAATTTGATATTGTTTTGAACCTTATCAACTTTATTAACTTCTTTATCTATATTAACCTTCATTTATTTTCCACCGTTAGCCATAAGATCAGCCTTACAATTAACATCCAGCGGAGGCACATTTCCAGTGATCAAAAATCCCAGTATGTCAGTTGTTTCTGATGCATAATACATAAGGCAATTGCTGTTGTTACAATGATTACCATGCGTAGCATCTTTATGATTGGTCTGCATTGATGAACCCAGGTCTACCAATCCCAGGATATGTCCTATCTCATGTTCCAGGATTGTTGACTCCAGTTTAGTACGACTTGTCTGTCCTAATGCTCCCGAATTATCATGTATTGTTTTACCTAATAAACACATTGATGTATTACGAAAAGCTAATCCTAAAACATTAGCTGTTGTATAAGCTCCATCTGTATATAAAAAATAAATGCCTAACTGGCTGCCTGAAGTATATACTGTTCGGTTGGATTTTTCAATATTGGCAATATCAGTCAATGATAAAATTGCTTTATTTGCCGAAGGTATCTGTGATTGAATGACAGTGATCCCTGATGTTTTATTAACAAATAAATTTAAAAACGAAACCAGGTTATTGATACCTGCAACATCCGGCTGAAAACCGGGCATATATTGGATCTCGATCTTTATAGAAGTGTATTTTACAGAACTCAACAGATCATTGGCAGATGCGCCTACCGCTTTATCATTCTCGCTGTTGATCGGGGGAAGGCCTGTTACCGGATCGCTTTTAGAACAGCCTGCAATACTGGTGATGAAAAAAAGGCAGGCCATTAATTTTAAGGATGATCTTTTATAAAGCATATTGGTGATTTTATAGAAATACTTACGAAAATATCGTGCCAAAAATGCTAATAAAACCAGGCGAATAGTAAAAAGACTGTACGATTTAATAAATGCTGTTGTGTTAAGGAAGTTGACAGCGTTGATAAAGTTAATAAGGTTGATAGAGTTGCGTCACGCTATAAAAAAATCTCGTTTATTTTAGATAGGCAGGCTAAAATTTTCATCAGTGGCCACTCGCATATTTTAAAAATAATGTATGATGATCAACTGGATTGCCTGCATATGAATCCCGGTGCTGCGGGTAAACAGGGATGGCAAAAAGTAAGAACCCTAATACCTTTTGTGATTGACGGAACAGAGATTAAGGATTGTGAAGTGATAGAATTAGGGAAAAAGTGATGAGTTAATAAAGTTGACCAAGTTGATAAAGGTTTTAAAATTGAAACATCGTTTGGGCTTATCAACTTTATTAACTTTGTTAACCTTATCAACTTTATAAACGACAATGAACTATCAACTGATCTCTACTCCACCCAATCAGCAATAAAAATATTGGTATCATGTGTGCCGCCATTATTACGGTTGCTGCAAAAAACAAATTTTTTACCATCTGGACTAAACATGGGGAAGGCATCAAAACCTTTATCTCGACTTATCTTCTCGATACCTTTTCCTTCCAGGTCACATATGTACATGTTAAAAGGGAACCCTCTTTTATATTCATGATTACTGCAAAAGATCACATGCTTGCCATCAGGTGTAAAATTAGGCGCCCAGTTGGCCTGTTCTAAAAACGTGATCTGATGAGCATCACTGCCATCTGCATTAGCAATCCATACTTCCATATGTGTAGGCGCCACCAGGTTTTCTTTTATCAGGTCTTTATACTCTTTTATTTCAGCCGCTGTTTCAGGGCGACTTGCCCGCCAGATGATCTTTGTTCCATCCGGGCTAAACCATGCTCCTCCATCATATCCCAGTGTGTTGGTAATCTGCTTTACGTGTTTACCATTCAGGTCCATTGTATACAGATCAAGGTCGCCATTTCTGATTGATGTAAATAATATCTTATCCCCTTTTGGTGAAAAAGTAGCTTCAGCATCATAACCATCGGTTTTGGTTAAACGCTTTACGATATTTCCATTGATATCAGCTTTAAAGATGTCGAACTCTTTATACACTGCCCAAATGTATTTGTTGCCGTATTTGCTCCTGTCTGGTACTGGTGGACATTCAGTGTTTCCCAAATGAGTAGAGCCATATAAAATATGTTTCCCATCGGGGTAAAAATAAGCGCAGGTTGTTCTGCCGGTACCAGTACTTACTAATTTGGGTTCAAATTTTTCGCCGGGTAATGTTGGTATTTTACCCATCCATATCTGGTCGCATTGAATACCTTCTTTTAGATTGGTTTTTTGAAAGATGAGGTATTTGCCATCAAAACTAAAATAGGCTTCGGCATTATCGCCGCCAAATGTTAATTGCTGAACATTGGCAAAATGTTTTTCGTCCAAAAAAATAATCGTATCAGAAAAAGGAGATGGTGTAATTTTTATAACTGAATTCCCCGAATGAAATGAGCTTATAACGATCATTAAGAGTACAGATACCAGGGCAGCAATTACAGATCTTTTCATCCTTGTATTTTTTGTTTTACAAAGATAGCCGGCTATGTAATTGCAATTGTCAGAAATTTGTCATGTGATTAACACTGATCAGCTTAATTTTGTACCAGAAAAATATTTATGAAGCAGTTTATCAGTTTATTGACGATTCTTTATTTTTTTACAGCTTGCAACAATAATGAAAAGGCCCTGCCCGTTAATTCCCATGGCAAGGATACTACCGAAGAATCCCTGAAAACAGCAATCGCTAAATTCCCTGATTCCTTATTATTAAAAGAAAGCCTTATTCAACTTTACAGAGATAGCGGCAATTATGATAAGGCAATTATTACCATAACAAATACTTTACAAAAAGATAGTAACAACCCCCGGCTATGGAAAATAAAAGCAACCCTGCTGGTTGAAAATGAAGACACGGTAAATGCAATTAAGGCATTTGAAAAGACAATAGAAATTTCGCCAGAACCCGATTATATTATTTCATTGGGCCGTCTTTATGCTGAAACTAAAAATGCAAAGGCCATGGATATTGCAGGTGCTTTGATCAAAAACAATAAAGCGTACGCAGAAAAAGATGCTCTTTTCATTAAAGGATTGTATTATAATTATTCTGGTGATAAAATTAAAGCGATCAGTTTTTTTAACAACTGCCTGACAATAGATTATACTTTTATGCTGGCTTATCGTGAAAAAGCAATTGCACTTTATGATTTGGGTAAATTTGAAGAAGCACTGGCTGTTTTAATAAAAGCTGTTACCCTTCAAAATAATTTTGATGAGGGATATTATTGGAAAGGCAGGTGTCTTGAAAAACTAAACAGGATAAATGATGCAATAGAAAATTATCAAACTGCTTTGTTATACGATCCTAATTTTGTTGAAGCAAAAGAAGCACTGGCGAGGTTAGGGGTGAAATAGTTTGTAGTTGGCAGCTCTTGAAGATATGCGTAATTTGCAACTGGAAAACATTCAACATCATCCTAAGCGCAGTCGAAGGGCAACATTCAACATTCAACATTTAACATAAAATAAAATGCCAATCATCGCTCCCTCACTCCTATCCTCTAATTTTTTGAACCTTGAGGCTGACTGCAAAATGCTGAATGAAAGCCAGGCCGATTGGTTTCACCTGGATGTAATGGACGGTCGTTTTGTTCCCAATATTAGTTTTGGTTCCATGATCGTTGAATTTTTTAGAAAAGCCACTACAAAGATCTGCGATGTACACTTAATGATAGAAGAACCTGGCCGGTATGCTGAATCTTTTAAAAATGCCGGCGCCGATATTTTATCTGTTCATATTGAAGCATGTCCGCATTTACACCGCAATATCCAGCAAATTAAAAACCTTGGTATGCAGGCAGGCGTTGCCATTAATCCACACACCCCGGTTGAATCGCTAAATGATATTTTGGCCGATATTGACATGGTTTGTATGATGAGTGTGAACCCGGGATTTGGAGGGCAATCTTTTATCCCACAAACCCTTAATAAAATAAAACGATTGCGTGAAATGATCGATGAACGATCTCTTAAGGTAAAAATTGAAATTGATGGCGGGGTTACATTAGAAAATGCAAAGTCAATTCTTGATGCAGGTGCTGATGTATTGGTAGCCGGGAATACTGTTTTTAAATCACCTGATCCGAAAGCAACAATTGCACAGCTTAAATCAATCAAATAATTTTTTTGGTATTCAATATTTCTCTCTTATTTAGATTCGGCAGTTTATTTTATGCATCAATAATATTCACCAATACTGTGATAAATAAATGATATGACTACTATTGATGATTACAATAATGGTAAACTTGAAAAAAATGCAATTGCCTGGTGGCCAGGTAAACATAGCAGGCTTTTTCTTTTCCCTACAGAAATAGTAATTATTGAAGACGATAATGATCGCCAACAGTTAAAAAACTATACACTTGAGCAATGCGCCAACAAAGAAAAATTACATAGCCTGATACGGTTGAATAATTTAGATGATGATACTGAGATCATAGATTATATTGATCTGTTGCTCAACAAAGAAAAGTCAACTACAGAAGTAGATAATATAGTAAATGGATTACAACAAATTTCAAGAGATGAAATATTTTTACCCTTGCAAATAAAAGTAAGGGGAAGCAGGATCAGTAGCATCGTATTAGGCATTATAATTCTCATCATTTTTATTTTTGGCCTTTTAGTTGGGAATGCCTGGCTAAAAAGTAATAACCCGGTTGATGATAAAATATTTATGGCCATAACACTGGTTGCCTTTTTTGTTTCATTTGTGGGTTCTTACATTGTGTACAGGCTGTATACCCAAGTTCAACAGGTTAACAATTCAGATAATTTTGGAATCTGGCTCACTGGAAAATACCTGATAATTCATGATGGAAATAGTGGGCCACAATATGTTCCAATTAAGTTTATCAATCATCTTAAAACATACCAAAGTGGCAGACCCTCTTTCAAAATGGTTATTGCCGAAACAAAAAAACCATTTACAACATTACGGCTGGTATGTAATTATTTAACCACCTGGCAAACACCCCAACAATTGATGGCACTGATACAGGAAAGGCTCATCGCTTTACAAATACCTCAGCAATTCCTTTCAAAAACAAATGCAGCAATAGCCTATTCCAACTCATATGATGATACCAAAAAAATGTATTTATTAAATGTGAAACTGGAAGATATGATTGCTGAAAACCGAATTTTTGCCGGTGTTTTGTATAAACTTGCAAAATACATTGACTTAAAAATTTCGGATGATGATCAAATTAAAATTATACCCGAAGAATGGGTTTTTG
>JAYVUE010000113.1:0-3725 GCA_043788195.1 Chitinophagaceae bacterium | reverse complement strand
GGAAGGGCGGATTTGGCGATAAAAGAAAAAGAAGAAATGGAAGTAATAGAAAGGTTTCTTCCCAAACAATTAAGTGAAGATGAAATAAAAGCAGTGGTTGCAAAATTAATTGCTGAAAGCGGTGCTTCTTCACCCGCTGACATGGGTAAAGTAATGGGGACTGCCAGTAAACAATTGGCTGGTTTAGCAGATGGAAAAACCATTAGCATGATCGTAAAGGAGTTGTTAAGCAAATAGGTTGTAATGGCTTCAAAAAATAAGTATGCTTAAAAAACTGTTTGGAACTTTCTTTTGGAATAAGTTAGCTAAGAACCCATGATAGATATAATTTTTGCCATCATACTAATCATTGCCATCATAAAAGGCTACCAAAAAGGGCTGATTATAGCACTTTTCTCCATCATTGCATTGATTGTGGGTCTTGCGGCTGCACTTAAATTATCGGCAGCAGTTGCCATGTATTTGCAGGATCATACCACTGCAGCTTCAAAATGGCTTCCATTTATTTCCTTTGCGGTGGTATTTTGCATAGTTGTAATTTTTGTTAACCTGGTGGGTAAATTTATTGAAAAAACTTTTGAGATAGCCTTTTTGGGCTGGGCCAACCGAATAGGTGGAATCCTGTTCTATGCTGTGCTGTATACCATCATCTTTAGTATTTGTTTATTTTATTTCGAAAAAATGAATGTATTTGATAAAGCTACCATCAATGCTTCTCAAACCTATTCTTTTATAGCGCCGTTGGGCCCAAAAGTAATAGATGGATTGGGCAAATTGATACCATTGTTTAAAGATACATTTACTCAATTGGGGGGCTTTTTTGATGGAATGGCCAACAAAATTCAACAGTAAATTTGAGGCATTATTTTATTTAATGTAATTTTAGCCCGATTACTTACTTTAGCATATAGTATTGACTTGAATTTATTATTAGTTCCAATAGAATGAGTTACGAAATTAAACAAGACGGAAAGTTCAAATATATAGAGGAAGGCCATGGCGAACCGCTTATGCTGCTTCATGGCTTATTTGGGGCATTAAGCAATTTTATGCCTTTAATTGAGCATTTCAAACAAACACACCGGGTGATTGTACCAATGCTTCCCTTACTGGAACTTGACCTGTTGCATACATCGGTTGGAGGTCTTCAAAAATTTGTACAAAGATTTATTGAGCATCGTAATTATAATAATATTCATTTACTGGGTAATTCATTGGGGGGGCATGTTGCATTGGTGCATATCCTGAAAAATCCTGAACGGATAAGAACGCTTATTCTAACCGGAAGTTCCGGATTATTTGAAAATGGGATGGGCGATACTTATCCTAAGCGCGGGGATAAGGATTATATTCGAAAAAAGACAGCACTAACTTTTTACGACCCCGCCATGGCAACGGAAGAATTGGTGAATGAAGTATTTGAAATTACCAATAACCGGCTAAAAGTTATTAAAATAATTGCCCTGGCAAAAAGTGCCATTCGCAATAACCTGGGTGAGGAACTAAATGAAATAAAACAACCCACCTGCCTTATTTGGGGAAATAATGACACCATTACCCCCCCCTTTGTGGGAAAAGAATTCAATCGGTTGATTCCAAATAGTGAATTACACTTTGTAGATAAGTGTGGGCATGCCCCTATGATGGAAGTGCCGGAAGAATTCAACAGGATATTATCCGGATTTTTAGCCAAACAGAAAACGCCCGCTGCAACAATTTGATAATATTAGTTGTCTTTCTACGTTAACCACCTGGGTTGGTTTTCTTTTTTAGGCACTAAAAACTTATTATAAAATTCCATGCTTACAGCTGAACTAATCAATAGCAATATACCCCGTCTTCAATTGCAGGACAGTGTTACCAAGGCTTTGCAGTTGATAAATGATTACCGGGTTACCCATTTACCCGTGGTAGCGGAAAACAAATACCTGGGAATGATCAGTGAAGAAGATTTGCTGGATGTGGAAGCCGAAAGAGGCACCATTGAATTTTTACAGAATAATTTTATAACGGCTTCTGTAAAAGAAAATGAACATTTCCTGAATGCGGTAAAATGCAGCAACCAGTATGAATCTGCCATCGTACCGGTGATCAATGAGGAAAAAGAGTTGGTAGGTGTTATTACCGTTACCGATCTTTTAAAAGCTTTAGGAGATTTTTCAGGTGCCAATGAAATTGGTGGAATTATTGTTGTGGAAATGGAACGATCACAATTTTCTATTTCAGAAATTAGCCGAATCGTTGAAAGTAATGATGCTACCATTCTACACCTTAATACAACCATTCAATCGGATACAGGTTTACTCACTGTTTCCTTACATATTAATAAAAAGGAAATAGCTGCTATCGTATCTGCATTTGAAAGGTATGATTATGATATCATCTATTATTTTGGTGATGAAAAATTTGAAAACGAAATACATAGCAATTATCGTCATTTAATGAGTTACCTTGATATTTAGGCCTCAACAAAACTCCCTGGCAAAAGTTGCATGCAATTAAATTACTATTAAAGCCCTGTGTGTAGATTAGGTGTTGTATTCATGAGTATTTTAAAATCCATATATTACAGTTGTTTGCTTATGATTTTTGCAACGAATGTTACTGCACAAAATGTGGAAGTAGGTGTAAAGAAAAAACCCCATTTAGCAAATGTCCCGCAAGACTCCACCTTAAAAATCGAAGTTCGGAAAATTATTATTATTGGTAACAAAAAAACAAAAGAATACCTGATTCTTCGGGAAATTCAGTTTAAACCAGGAGACTTTATTATTATCGGCAAATTGAATGAAGCATTTCAGTTGGCCCGTCAGCAGGTTTATAACACTACCTTGTTTCATGAGGTTAATATAACGCTGGCAATGATTTCAGCATTCGAAATGGATGTAATAGTAACTGTAAGAGAAAGATGGTACATTTTTCCAATTCCCGTATTCCAGGTAGCTGACCGAAGCTTCAGTGAATGGTTACTAAAAAATAAGGGCGATTTATCACGGGTAAATTATGGAATAAGATTTAGCCATAACAATTTTAGTGGAAGAAGAGATCCGCTTAAGCTTACCATAATTTCAGGTTATACCCAAAATTTATCTTTTTCCTATGCGCAACCCTATAGCAACAAAACTTTGACCCAAGGTTTTGGCGTTGGTGGAGGATTTTCGCAAAATAGAGAAATCGCCTATAAAACATCTACGGATAATAAAATGCTTTTTTATAAAAAGGATGCATTTGTAAGGAAAGAAATTTATGCAAGTGCAAGTTTACGCCTACAAAAAGGAATTACCTACCGGCACCAATTTAATTTGGGCTATTCCCTGCTTACGGTAAGTGATTCTGTTATCTCACCAACGTACAACCCAAATTATTTTAATGATACCACCACTACCACCAAAGGACTTTTTGACTTGTCGTACCTTTATCAACATACCAATGTAAACAATGTAGCTTATCCATTAAAGGGAGTAAAGGGCTACCTTAATTTATCTAAAAGAGGATTTGGTTTTAAGGGTAGTACCGATTATTTTTACGTTGAAAGTGGTTACAGTAAATATTGGGCACATAGCCGGAATTGGTATTCCAGTTTGCAGGTAATGGGGCATATTACGTTGCCATTTAAACAGCCTTATATCAATCAAAAAGCAATTGGTTACGGCGATGCAACCCTACGTGGACTGGAGTATTATGTAGTAGATGGAGTTGCTTTTGGTATTTTAAAATCTACTTTA
>JAYVUE010000112.1:0-3286 GCA_043788195.1 Chitinophagaceae bacterium | reverse complement strand
ACTTTCAGCATTTTATTATTTTCACAACAGTACGCTTCTTTTAAATTGTATAGTTAATAGTTACACCGCTGATAATTAATCCTTAACCCAGTATATTTTTTTCGTCATTAAACCTGCGGCAATTAACAGACGCCCCTCACTGGTAATTTTTTATTAGGATAGATTGGTGACAAGGCTACCTAATTATTCTTAATTGCGAATGAAGGATTTTTTAAACAAGCGGGGATAAAGTGACCACTTTGTTTTTAGCTTTACCTGCCTTGTATCCTATTACTGAAAAGTAAAGAATGTACAGGTAGGAGGGGATCATTAATGCACAAAATACCAGTTGGAAATTATATGATTCTTTCAGGCTTGCAAATATTTTTGGAATAATTGCGCCACCGGCAATTCCCATGATAAGGATTGCCGACCCTTTTTCAGTAAATTTACCCAACCCACTGATGGCCATCGGGAAAATAGCAGGCCACATCAACGCATTGGCCAGGCCTAATGCTGCTACAAATCCTACCGACATATATCCTTGTGTAAGAAATGCGGCAATCGTAAAAACAATGCCCAATATTGCGGATATTTTCAAGGCAGCTTGTTGCGAGATATATTTTGGAATGGTAACCAAACCAATGATGTAACCGAGTAACATTGCGCCTAAGGTAATAGAAGTAAAATATTTGGTATAGTCGGTAGAAATACCAAATCCTTTTCCGTAGGTACCAATGGCATCACCCGCCATCACCTCTGCACCCACATAAAAGAAAATGCAAAGGGCCCCCAGCCACAAATGTGGAAATTGAAAAAGACTGGTCTTTTGTTTGGTTGTTTCGTCACCGACAGGCTGTACATTGGATTCAGATGATTTTACCTCGGGCAAAGAGGATTTCATTATCCAAAACCCAAGTAGCACCAGTACCACTGCCATGATCACATAAGGGGTATAAATTTTTGCTGCGAATTCGCTTAAAATGGCGTCTTTAGTAGGCTGATCGACTGCTGCGTTCACTTTGCCTTCAAGTTGATTAACGCCTTTTAGCACAAAAGCGCTTAGCACAATGGGGCTTATGATACCGGCAATTTTATTGCAAATACCCACAATACTGATACGTTGTGCTGCACTTTCTATAGGGCCAATAATACTGATATAGGGATTAGATGCTGTTTGCAAAAGTGACAGGCCTGAGCCAATTACAAAAAGTCCAACCAGTGACATGGTATAATTTCGATGGGTTGCATATTGTCCAAACAGAAAGGTTCCAATGGCCATCACAAATAAAGCCATGGCCATTCCTCTTTTCATACCGGTTTTTTCAAGTACCCATGATGAGGGCAATGCCAAAAAGAAATAAGCCATATAGAAGGCAGTAGTTACCAAAAATGCTTTAGAATCTGTATCCAGTCCAAATGCAAGTTTTACAAAGGTGATTAAAGGCCCATTGAGCCAGGTAACAAAACCAAACACAAAAAATAAAATACCAATAATTACAATTGCATTCCTGGAGTTATTTGTGGATGACATATTTGGGAGTGTGTTTTTAAAATGAATATTTATATTGAAAAAATTACAACGAATGTATAACCGGTGAACTTTCTTAAATCAGCACAGGGGGGCCGCAGTAAATAATGCAACTTTTGCCTGTAAAATATTTTCCTTGCTTAATATTTGTTTCAGTAATTCAAGTTGGTTATTGGCCCTTATTAAATTATGCCCTTCATATTTTGCACCATAAAACCTATCATTGTTAAGGTGGTCTGTTAAAAAGCGGATAGCCTGCATATAGATCATGAATTTGCCGGCATATACGAAATAGTTTTTTTCCTCCTCACTCAATTCATCTTTCATTTCACTTAAATAACCATCAACTATTGCCTGGAAGTATTCTTCCCGGACCTGGATTTTTGAAAAATCTTTTTCTTCTTCACTTACCGGTGACAGGTAGGTTCTTATCATGTCGCCAACATCGCTGATAAAATAGCCGGGCATTACGGTATCCAAATCTATTACACAAAGGCCCTTTCCGTTTTTATCAAACAACACATTACTGATTTTAGTATCATGATGCGTAACCCTTTTTTTAAAATTGGCATTTTTTTGAATATCATTAAAAATATCAAGGATATTTTTTTGCGCTTTTATAAAAGTAATTGCCGAAGCGCATGCTTCAATGCGTTCTTTATTACCATCTTCAAGTGCCCCCTCAAATTGTTGATAGCGCAAGCTGAGATTATGAAAATCAGGTAGGGTGATGTGTAGTTGATTGGTGTCAAATCCGGCAAGTAATTTCGTGAATTTCCCAAATTGCCTGGCTCCTTCATAGGCAAGTGAAGCATTGTTTACTGTATCAAAAGTAACTGAATCCTTTACAAATTTGAAGATTCGAAAATATCCTTCTCCTTCAATAATCACCAATTCTTTATTTTCCAGGGTAGCAACAGGATTTACAAAAAGATAATCCGGAAAGTTTTTTTTAAAAAATACATTCAGGTGATGAATGTTTTCAGCGATCATTTCGGGAGAGGAAAAAATAGTATCATTTATTTTTTGTAAAATAAATTTTTCGTCCCTCAATTCCAATAACCAGGTATGGTTAATAAGGCCATTTCCAAAAGGAGTCAGTACACGTTCTTTTTCAGGAAATCCATAAAATTTCAATATGGAGCTAAGCATGTTGCAAAAAGATTAGATATAATTACCAAACTTAATAAACACAATTCATTAAATGCAAGTCAAACGTTTGTGTTATTTTGAAGGAGGCTGTAATTGTTATAGATTAATATGTAAAACCAGCTGGGGTTCTAAAATTATTTTATAAAACGTGGTCCCTTCATTTTCTGCTTTGTCTTTTGCCAGAAGGTCCAGCATTATCTCCATTGCTTTCTGTCCTTGCTGGTAAGAGAATTGCTCCACCGAGGCAAGCGGAGGATGAGCCGAGTAATTACTAATGGGCAGGTTGGCATAACTTACAAAGCTGATGTCTTTATTAATTCTCAACTTCATTTTTTTTGCTGCCTGTACTGCATCCAGTACTACATAATCGTTAAAGGCAATGATGGCGGTGGGCCTGTTTTTAAGGGATAATAGTTTTTCAGTCACTTTGTAAACATTGTCCGTGGTAAGATCACTGGCGATTACCAATGAAGGATCATATTTAAGCCTGGCTTTTGTTAAGGCGTTCCTGTATCCCTCCAGTCTTTCTTTGCTTGCCAGTAAATTCATAGGCCCATTGATCATGCCAATGGTTTTGTGCCCCAGCTTTCTTAAAAAATTAAATGCCTGGGAAGTGCCGGAAGC
>JAYVUE010000111.1:0-7804 GCA_043788195.1 Chitinophagaceae bacterium | reverse complement strand
TTATCTCCATTCTCACAGGGATGGAATGAGGTCAATCTGAATGATCTCTATACTTATCTGCAATCAAAGAATACAAAGGCCTTTATCATTCTAAAAAATGGCCTAATTATTTCGGAAATATATTTCGGCAGTTTTACGGTGGATAGCAATTGGTATTGGGCCTCGGCAGGAAAGACCATGACGGCTTTTCTGGTTGGTATCGCCCAAAAAGAAGGATTGATAAATATTAATAGTCGAAGTTCCATTTATCTGGGAAGGGGATGGACATCACTTCCAACAGCAAAGGAAGATCTGATCACCGTCAGAAATCAATTGACCATGACCACCGGACTTGATGATGATGTGCAGCCGGATAATGATTGCACGGATCCAGCATGCCTTCAATATAAAGCGGATGCAGGAACAAGATGGGCCTATCATAATGCACCTTATACCATACTTGATAAAGTAATAGAGAACGCTACCGGTACAACATTTAATAATTATTTTCAGTTAAAGGTCAGAAATGTTATCGGCATGAATGGGGTCTGGATAAGGAGCGGTTATAACAATGTATTGTATAGTACGGCAAGAAGTATGGCCAGGTTTGGTTTGTTGCTGATGAATAATGGAAAATGGGATCAGACCAGCGTATTGAATGATGCCAGTTATTTTACTGCACAGACAAATACATCACAGAATATAAATCCATCCTATGGTTATCTGACCTGGTTGAATGGAAAATCAAATTATATGCTGCCCACTACGCAGTTCCTTTTCAATGGAATGCTGGTTCCCAATGCTCCTGCGGATATGTATTGCGCACTGGGAAAAAATGATCAGAAGATCTATGTGGTGCCATCTCAGAAACTGGTGGTGATTCGAATGGGCGAAAGTGCTGGTCTACCTAGTCTGGCTCTCTCCAGTTTCGACAATGAACTCTGGGGCAAACTGAAAACGGTGATTGGGTACTAGCAGTTTTATTTCAATAATTAATGCTTGGGTCTTACATTTGCAACCCGCCCGGGTGGCGGAATTGGTAGACGCAGCAGACTCAAAATCTGCCGTTCGCAAGGATGTATCGGTTCGATTCCGATCTCGGGCACAAGACCCTGATAATTATTATCAGGGTTTTTTATTGTAAATATTTCCCAAGGATGTGCAGCTTATTTGTTTGACTGGCCCTGTTAGGGGTTGTAGTCCCGGGCTGGGCCAGTTTTTTTCCTCATTGTCCAATAGTTTTCGAAGTTTAATTTGGGGGGCGCTCGCTGGTCTTTTTCAAAAAATACCACTAAAGTGGTATTGGTCTTCTAATAATTAAACCTACTTTAGTTTAACCTTATTCCTGCACTCCCAGTGTATAATAATATTGTAACCAAAACTAACACATTTCCCTGGCCTGGTTTCTACTGTTGGCCAACGAAATTATTCTTTATATTTTGCTTTATTTCCTTCCCTACACTTTCTTATTCCCAATTAACTATTGATTCCGTGCTTCAAAAAATCGATCCTCAACGATTGACAATAGTTATTGATAGACAGGCCAGCAAAATAAATGATAAACTAGAAAAGAAAGCAGAAAAAGTGCTGAAGGCTTTCGAAAGGCAGGAGAGAAAATTATATTCTAAACTAATAAATACCAAAAACTCAGTTATTGCCAGAACCCGCCTGGCTCAATTAAACAATCAATATAGCTGTTTAAAAAATACCCTCACTGATAAGACTAAAAAGATTCAACAATATTTACCCGCCTTAGATAGCATCCAGGGTGTACTTTCCTTTCTGGATTCCAAAAATCCAACGGGCCCGTTGAAAAATATTTTAGAAAAAACCAAGGCCCTCCAGCAAACTTTTGACAAATCAGAAAAAGTTAAGGAATTTATTAAGCAGCGAAAGAGGCAACTTACCGACCTTGTTGGTCATTCTATGCCCGTTAGGGCGCTTAAGAATCTAAACAAGAAGGTCTATTATTACAGCCAGCAGATAAAGGAGTATAAGGCAATCCTCAATGACCCAGATAAGGCTATGAAAAAGGCCTTGGCTCTTTTGAAAGAAACTAAGTTATTCCAGGACTTTTTCAGTAAGAATAGTATGCTGGCATCTCTTTTTCCTATGCCATCAAATAGTGGTTCAATAAATTCTACATCTGGTTTTGCAGGTTTGCAGACAAGGACACAATTGTCTCAATACATGCTCCAGGCAAACTTTTCTAATACTATTAACTCGCTTCAAAACCTTCAACAAAAAATTCAGGGGGCTGAGGCCGAGTTAACTTCCTTACGTAATCGTATTGCTCAATTGGGGGGAAATTCTGAAGAATTAGAAATGCCAAATTTTAAGCCCAATTCCCAGAGAAGTAAAAGCTTTTTTAAACGCCTTGAATTGGGTACTAATTTCCAGACCAAATCCGCAAATAATCTATTTCCCACAACAACTGATCTTGGTTTATCCATTGGATATAAGTTTAATGATAAGAGCGTAATAGGAATAGGTAGTAGTTATAAGTTAGGTTGGGGTCACGGATGGAATAATATAAATCTTACTAGTGAGGGTATTGGGTTAAGGAGCTTTGTTGATATGAAGATTAAAAAAAGCTGGTGGATTAGTGGGGGCTATGAACAAAATTATCAAGCGGGATTTAACAGAATCGGCCAACTAAAGGGTTTTAATTCCTGGCAAAAAAGCGGCTTACTTGGAATGAGTAAAACTGTATCTCTAAAAAGCAAAATACTGAAGAGCACTAAAGTGCAATTCCTGTGGGATTTTCTTTCGGGAAGTCAAAGACCGAGAACGCAGCCAATTGTAATTAGGGTTGGTTATAGTTTCAATTAAGGTGAACACATACAAAACAATGTTTATGTTTCAGCGAAGACTTCTTTTGGGGATTTTGTGCCTGCTGTTAGCCGGAAGAGCAATTAGCCAAGTCAATCTGCAAACAGGAAGTACTACCTTTTCGCTTCCAATTTTTAATTGGCAGGATGATAAAAGCCGATTGAACTCATTTATAGCCCTTTCTTATAATTCTGGTAATGGATTGAGAGTTAGCGATCTTCCATCTAATGTTGGACAGGGATGGAACCTTATTGCGGGAGGCCAAATAGTCAGAATGCAAACTGGCGAGCCAGACGATCAATGGCCTAAGGACGGTAACGAATGGGATATTACTAAATACCCTGCAGGAATTTTGTATGGTACAGTGCCTGCTTATAATGGCTGCCCCACTGCCTTAACGAAATATCCAATCTACGGCTGGAAAAACCAGGTTTATAAGCAACATAATGTATTGGCTGAGGATAAACAACTTGATTACTTCTCGTTTCAATTCAATGGAAAAGCAGGCATGTTTGTGGTAGATCCTACCAATATTGGCACGTGTCAGTCATTAGGAGATACAAAAATTAAGATTACATTTCAGCAAGATGCAAATCTGATCAATCAGGGTATTCGTACTAGAATAACCTCTTTTTCCATTCAGGATGTAGATGGACTCATTTATAAGTTTGCGCAACATGGGCTTACGAAATTATTAAAATCGGAGTATTGTGATAAGAATCAGATTCAATTACAAAAGCAACCTAAATTTACCAATGACAAAGTTTACCATCAGGCGGGCTTTGACAATGGCCAAATTGTAAATCCATGGGTGATAGGTTCATGGTATCTAACAGAGATTGAGGATGCGCTCACGCATCGGAAGGTAATTTTCAATTATACCATACGAAACATTAATAACAGTGCTGGGGATGATATCATCTATAATTCTGAAAAGGATTATTCAATTATTTTTCACAAAAAATCAATTACCCAAACGCCCGAAGTCACCTCAATCAACTTTCCCGATGGCCACTTAGCGACATTAAACTATGGCGCTAATCGGTTAGATTTATCTGGCGATTATGTTCTATCGTCAATAGATATATCTTACCTAAGTAGATATCTATCCAGGCATGAGCTTTCAACAAGCTATTTTATTTTGAATAGGTACGGCACCCCTATTTCTGAGTACCAGAAAAAAATGGCGCGGTTGTGTTTGTTATCAGTGAAAAAGATTGGACACGACATGCTTGAGGATAGTCCACCTTATAAGTTTGATTATTATACAGGTTCCAGCACTCCCGATGATATTGTCCCTCCCCCATTTACTCATTCAAAAGATATTTGGGGGTTTTATAATGGTGACCAAAGTATGGGATATTGGAACGAAACAATTTACCCAACTGAGAACATCTCTGATTTGTCAAATAATAAGTTGAAAGGATTGGTATATCTACGAAACGGAACAACTGGAAGCTTGTTAAATCCTAAATCAGGCTACTCAAGGAACGGATTACTCAAACAAATTATTTACCCAACCGGCGGGACCCTGACCTACAATTATCTTCAGAATACAGGAGTATTAGGTGGAACAACAAGAGACGTTGGTGGTGTCCATGTTTCGCAAACAAGCTCCACAGACGGGGGCTATTCGAATGGATGCGGCAATCCTTTAATAACTCAGTATAATTATGTGATGAATGGGCCTGGAAGTAACTCTTCATTGTGGGGTCTTGAAATGCCCGTGAACTCCAGAATATCTTATAACCATTATCAGCCTGAATGGAAAAGCTATAAGTGGTCATTGAATTGCATCCCTTTCGGTTGTTGCTATTATCATTTTCAATATCCGGGTATTGAATCTATGCAACAGGCTACAGATTTATCAGGTTTTCAAAAAGCCATGGCTACTCTTTCCCCAGTTCTGGGGATAATTTCTCTGATATCGACAATTCAGGACATAATAACAGCGTTTGGAGGCACACCCGGTGCGTTAATTATTGATGTGATTCTTGGAATAGTACAAGTAGCAATAACATGTATAGGTAATCAGGCAAGGGATAATACTGCAACACTAACTTTTAGCTCTAACCTAAACGATGCGGCACCCTTACCGACACAGTTCAAACGTGTGGAGGTTACGGAGAGTTCTGGTGGAATTGGGAAAACTGTCCAGGAATTTACCAGCGATGATGATTATCCTATATGGGTAGTATCTAATCCAAATTATGCGTCAAAGCAACGATTTGCTCCGTGGGCTTATGGGCTTCCTAAAAAAACTACCGTCCTTGATGCCTCTAGTAACATAATCAAGCAGACGGAAAATATTTATGACTTTTCGTATGCCATGGATATGCTGAATTTTTGCAGTCCCGGCCATGGTTTACCTTGTAATACAAGTGGTCTGACTACTAATTTGGTATCCTGTAAATGTGAAGTTGACAAATCTTACTCTCAACGTAATACAAACTGGTCCGATCCTAATCAATATAATAATTCCTACCAGCTTAATTCAAATAATGATTTGAAGGTTGATTTCTATGGAATGTTTACCGGAAGGACACTATTAACAAGCAGTAATGAACGAACTTTTAAGCCTGGTAGTAACACCGAATATCTGGAAAGCTCAACCAACTATACGTATAATCCAATAAATTACGAACCTGAAACTATAAATACAACAGATTTTACAGGGGAAACAAAGTACAAATGGATAACCTATAGTTGCGACTACAGCGTCAATTCTGGAATACTGTTAACGTTAAATCAAAATAATATTATCGCAGCTCCTGTAGCAACTTCAACATACATATTTACAAATAAATTTGCTCCATATGGGTGGCAACGTTTTTATTTGAATGAAGAAGTTACGGAGTATGCGGTGATGGGTAGTGGAGATATAAAACCTTACCGATCATTAGAGCAACGGTTTGATAAGCCCCTTCCATATTATAACCCAGGAGGTCCAGCTTTTTCTGGATATGCCGGTCCCGGAAGTTCTTCGAATCCTCCATATAAAGAAACGCAAACCTTTACCTACGATGGTGCAGGAATCCTGATTGGCGTCAAAGACGAGGGTAATCGAAATATTGCGAATATTTACGATTATAATGATAAATATATAACAGCATCTGTCATCAATGCAGATCCTGTTGCTGATTACCCCGTATATACAAGTTTTGAAACAGCAAGTTTTGGAGGATGGTCTTTAATTAATTCAGGTGTATTAAATACCACCACGGCGATGACTGGAGTTTTGTCGTATAATCTTACGGCCGGAAAATTTGGCTCCAATCCGACAAAATTTAGAGCAACGCTGAATATAGGAAAACCCTATATAGTTTCATTTTGGTCCAGCACCATCCTCACTGTATCAGGCGGGGCAACCTTAACCAAATCTGCTCCCACAATCAATGGGTTTACTTATTATGAATATGATGTGCCGCAAGGTACATCCATCGTGGATGTCAGCGGTTCAACTGGTACAATTGATGAACTGCGTTGTTATCCGAAATCAGCCAGGATGAGAACAGTCACCTATGATCCTATTGTGGGCAAGACTTCTGAATGCGATGAAAACAACCGGATCACTTACTTTGAATATGACAATCTTGGTAGACTGCGTTTTATTAAAGATGAGAAGAAGAACATCGTTAAGATGTATGAATATAATAATGTCTCAGCGGCCAAACAAAATGGATGTCCTGGCATTTACTATAATAAATTGATATCAGAAAAATTTAAAAAGGACAATTGCGGAACAGGCTACCTAGGAGGAGAAGTAACTTATACTGTTGCTGCAAATACGTATAGCTCCTTGTTGAGTCAGGCTGACGCTGATGCGCAGGCTGATGCATTTTTACTTGCCAATGGTCAAACCTTTGCAAATGCAAATGGAACCTGCACTCTGCTCTTTTATAATACTCAGCAATCTCAGAATTTCATTACTGAAAGCTGCGGCCTGGGTTATGTTGGTGGCACTGTAACATATACAGTTCCTGCAGGCCGCTATTGGTCAACAGTGAGTCAGGCTGATGCCAATCAAATGGCGTTAGATGAAATAGATGCTAATGGAGATAATTATGCAAATACTGCTCCTAATGCGGTTTGCCTGCCGGACGTTAATCCAGTTTGGATATGGCTGGAGGGGGCGTCTTGGTATTGTATGGTTGTAAATGGTTCATCTCATTTGTTTGTATTCGAAACAGATATTAATCCTAATAGTAATAGTTATCTATCGACAAGATGGTCGGATACCGGCCCCAGTGATCTATGTGCTGCTGGAACTTATTGGAATGTCGCACAAAGTGCAAATTTTACCCGAAACAATTGCCTCACGGGATATACAGGAAGCACGGTTACCTATACAGTTCCTGCGGGGACTTACAGTTCAACGATAAGCCAGGCTAATGCTGACCAATTGGCAATAAATGACGTTAATGCTAACGGGCAGGCGTATGCAAATGTCCATGGTACCTGCACTCCCGCTGGAGGTTGCCCGCCATATTGCGAGAATACACCGCAATTTAAATGCATCAACGATAATTGCGAACAGGGTTTCAGAGTAAATACCAATAGTTACCCTGATCAAGGAAATTATCCATTCTGGATATGCGTATTCCACTATGAGTTTAGCGATGGTTCATGGTCAATTGACTTGTATGAGTCTAATCCTGATCCATGTTATTCAAATTAAAGTAATGATCAACATGAAACTTATGAACAGAAAAAAAATCTTGCTGATATTTCTGATTGTCTTTATAAATTCCTTGCAATTTGTACAGGGACAAAATCCCGCTACCCAACTTGCAAATCATATTGCAGACAAAATGAAGGATACACTAAACCTCACCAACCAAAAGCGCAATCAGATATTTGCCATTAATATGTACTTGCACAATAGAAAAATGATTGTAAGGCAGCGAACAGCAAATCCCGAATTGGTAAGAGCTGGGTTGCAACGAGTTGAGCACATGAGAGATTCGATGTACCAAACTATACTCCCGTCAGG
>JAYVUE010000110.1:0-6639 GCA_043788195.1 Chitinophagaceae bacterium | reverse complement strand
ACACGAAGGAGAACCTGTTGCAAGGGTATTTACTTCCGCAGGATCTACTTTTTATATTGATGAGGATATAAATATTCTTCCATTAAGTGAAAAATTTTCGGCACGGCTGCCGGTGTTCACCAATTTTCCTGCGGGCGAACCACCGCTTTCAAAGGCCGACAGTAATTTATTAGCAGGTATAAAAACAATCAGTCTTGCGATACAAAAAGATTCGTTCCGGATGGCGATGATAGAGCAGGTAGATATAACACAACAAAGGATATTTGAAATGATACCCAAAATTGGTAACCAGGTAATTGTGTTTGGGGATGCATCAGCTGTAGAAGAAAAATTCAATAAGCTGGAGTTGTTTTATAAAAAAGTAATGGTAAAAGCAGGGTGGAGTAATTACAGCATTATTAACCTGCAGTACAAAAACCAGGTAGTGGCCAAAATAAGAGGCGCAGAGGATGTTGTAGCAGATTCATTAAGAACATTACAGTTAATGCAACTGATAGTTTATAATGCAGAGAAGAGATCCGGAGATTCGTTGCAAAATAATATGCCGGATAACGATAACAATGTGGTTGATAGCAGTATGATACAACAATCAATTCAAAGAGACGAATATTCAGATATATCCAATACCATTGAAATGCCAAAACCAACAAAACAAACAATAACTCAACCCGTTTTAAATTCCAATCAATCAGCAGAAAAAAAAGCAGTAAAACAAAATCCAATATCCTTTCAAAACCCAAAAAAAATTACGCCAATAAAAACAGTAAATCAACTAAAAAAAGTAAAAACAAAGAAGAATGACTATTAATAACAGTTATGGTTCATGGTTCATAGTTCATAGCAGAGCCTGAGTGAACAAAGAGCCGGCCATGAACCATATGCCATGAACAATTTACCATCAACTATTAACCAATAAACACAAACACAAAACATACAATTATGAATCACGAACAACCCATTATCGTAGGTCTGGATATCGGCACTACCAAAATAGCTGCCATCGCCGGACGCAAAAACGAATACGGCAAGCTAGAGATACTAGGCTTTGGCCGTGCCAACAGTAACGGTGTGCAACACGGCATGGTGTTAAACATCGATCAAACCATTAAAGCCATTGAACTGGCGTTAAAAAACTGCTATGATTCTAATCCCAACCTTGATATTGGGGAAGTGTATGTGGGCATTGCAGGGCATCATATTAAAAGTTTACAAACCCGAGGTGACATTGTTCGCCAGTCTATTGAAGAAGAAATAAAACAGGAAGAAATTGACCGCCTGGTGGCCGACCAGTACCGGACATATATACCTGCAGGTGACCAGATCATTGATGTGATACCACAGGAATTTACAGTAGATAATTTTCAGAATATTCCTAACCCGATCGGTTATAGCGGAGTAAAGGTTGGTGCCAATTTTCATATCATTACTGGTGATAAAAATGCGATACGAAATATAAACCGCAGCGTGGAAAAAGCAGGTCTGCAAACAAAAGACCTGGTGTTGCAACCATTGGCCTCTGCTGCTGCAGTTATGTGCGATCAGGACCTTGAGGCCGGTGTAGCCATTGTTGATATTGGTGGTGGAACAACAGACCTGGCCGTTTTTTATGAAGGCATTTTAAAACATACTGCAGTAATTCCATTCGGTGGTGAGAATATTACCAATGATATTAAAACAGGCTTAGGCGTTTTAAAAACACAGGCCGAACAAATGAAAGTACAATTTGGCAGTGCATTGAGTGATGAAGCAAAATCAAACGCATTTATTACTATTCCTGGTTTAAGGGGTATGGCACCAAAAGAAATTTCAGTAAAAAACCTAGCTGCTATCATACAGGCACGTATGAGCGAAATTATGGATTTTGTTACTTACCATTTAAAACAAGTGGGATTGGAAACAAGAATGTTGAACGGTGGTATCATATTAACAGGCGGGGGGTCTCAGTTAAAACATTTAATTCAGCTTACAGAATATGTAACGGGATTGAATGCACGAATTGGTTATCCCAATGAGCATTTGGCGGCGGGCCATATTGATGAACTGGCCAAGCCTATGTACAGTACATGTATAGGATTAATATTGAAAGGCTATAATGATTATGAAAATAATAACAAGCAGTTTGAAGAGAGCTTTAAGAAGATAGAAGTACCGGGCAGCCTTCAACAACAACCTGTTGATGAAACACTGGATGTGGAGAATGAAAATAAAACGGTTAAGATCAAAAACCGTAAAACGCTGAAAGGTTTTATGGATGGATTTAAAAATGGCTTGATCGATCTGTTTAAGGAAGAGGAGGATGCGAAGCTTTAACCGCAAAGACAGGAAGTCGCAAAGGAACGCAAGGATTTCATTGCGAAACTTAGCGCCCTGGTGCCTTAGCGGTTAAGTAGATGAATAGTGAAATAAAAGTACAAGAGTGCGACGCAACCGAAGCAGAGTGAAGATTTAATGCTGGTAACAAAAAAATAGTTCTTAATAATAAATTAACCCATTAACAAGTGCAGTAAGTTTTTCTTTCTTACTAATCGAAAAATAAATACTGTATAAATTCTAAAAACTCTTCAAAGTCCCCCTTCGGGGGATTTTGGGGGCTAAACTAACAAACTATGATACATTTTGATTTGCCAAAAGATCAATCCTCCATCATCAAAGTAATTGGTGTTGGCGGCGGTGGAAGCAATGCGGTAAACCACATGTTTTCGCAAAATATTGAAGGAGTGAACTTCATCATCTGCAATACAGATGCACAGGCCATTGCACAGAGTAAGGTGCCTAACAAAATTCAACTGGGCCCGCATTTAACACAGGGTCTGGGTGCAGGTGCCAATCCTGCTATTGGCCGCCAGGCAACAGAAGAAAGCCTTGAAGAAATAAAACGGATACTGGAAGTGAATACCAAAATGGCATTCATAACTGCGGGTATGGGTGGGGGTACTGGTACGGGCGGAGCTCCAATATTGGCAAAGATCTGCAAAGACCTGGGGATACTAACCGTTGGCATAGTTACTACACCATTTGCCTATGAGGGTAAAAAAAGAATTGCACAAGCCGAAGAAGGCGTGCTGTTATTAAAAAATCATGTTGATACTTTACTGGTGATAAGCAATGATAAATTGCGTCACCAGTTTGGTAATTTAAAAATGAAGGAAGCATTTGCCAAGGCAGATAACGTTTTGGCAACTGCGGCAAAATGTATTACCGATGTAATAAACAGCACCGGCCAGATCAATGTGGATTTTGCAGATGTTTGCACAGTAATGAGTAATGGCGGAGTAGCTATTTTGGGAAGCGCTGTTGCCGATGGAGAAAACAGGGCTCAAACAGCAATTGAAAATGCAATAAACTCACCACTGCTAAATGATAATGATATCCGCGGAGCAAAATGGATACTGATCAATATTAATTCTGCCGAAGGCGAACACGAGTTTACAATGGATGAAGTGGAAGTGATACAGAATTATTTATTGAGCCAGGCTGGTGAAGACACTGATGTAATATTAGGATTGGGTTATGATAATAATTTAGGTAACCAGATCGGCATTACTTTAATTGCTACGGGTTTTGAACACAAAGACCCATTTGAAAAGAAGCCATCAATCAGTGAAGAAAAGAATGATGAAAAAATTGTAATGACATTGGAAATGCCGGTGAAGGAACAGAACCTGCCCGTTGCAAAAACAGAAACAATTTTGCAGCAACCTGTTTTACAATTTGATGAAAAGGAAGAAGAAAAAGCGATAGCTGAAATTACAGAAACGCCAATTGTAGTTTCTATTGAAGATGAACTGATGCCAAGGCTGATTGAAATAACATTGGAAGAAACTGAAGTAAAAATACTAAGTAAAACTACTGTGGAAAAGTTGAAAGATGAGCAGGTGTTTTTTGAAATATCTTCGGCCACAGATCAGATTCCGGTTTTTGAATTTGATATTCCACATAATCCACTTCCTGCAGAAAAAACAGTTTCTGAAACCGAAATTATTAATGAGCATATTATAATAAATAAAGAGGCTAGCAATTCCCCATCGTCTGGGGGATATTTGGCGAAGCCTTCACAGATTTATGTGGAGGAACAGCCTGAACCAAAATCCAATTCGACCGAGGAACTACCGCAGTTGCAGATAATGATGCAGGAAGACGAACCTGTTATTGAAATGCAGCTGGTGGTAAAATCCCAGAAAGCGGCGGAGGAGGAGCAACTTGTACAACAGACTCAGCCCATCATGATGTCCAATGTTGAGGATCCTGCACTGCAGGACGAAACAGAGGAGCTTAGGCGCCGGGCTACGGAACGCATTGCGAAGCTGCGAAATTTGTCATTCAACATCAACGCAGCCGATCCTAACAATGAGTTTGAAACGGTGCCAGCTTACCTTCGCCGCAATATGGAACTGCACAACTCCATTGCAGATGTAGAAAGTTTTTACAGCAATTACACTGTAAAAACAGACGAAAACAACCAGACTGAAATTAGCACCATCAACAGTTTTTTAGAAGGCAAAAAACCTGATTAATATTATAACTCCCATTAGGATGATCCTGGGCGGAGTAGAAGGATGTTTGTGTTTGGTGATTTAAGCGGCCTCGCTAGCAATAGCGGGGCTTTTTTTAATTTCTTAATACCCTGTCGGCGGTTGCAAACCCCGACAGCGGTTTAAAATAGGGTTAATAATCACTTATTTTCAGGCTCTATCAGATCCCAAAGATTACAATACAAATCTTCAAATACCGCAACAGTTCCCCACTCTTCTTTAACAGGTTCTCTTACAAAATGGATACCGTTATCCTTCATATTTTTATGATCCCGCAACAGTTCATCGGTGTTTAAAAATAAAAATACACGTCCTCCGGACTGATTCCCAACACGGGTTAGCTGTTCTTCGTTAGCAGCTTTTGCTAATAATAAACTTGTAGAAGATCCAACAGGCTTTACCAGCACCCATCTTTTGATTGCACTTAAGGGGGTGTCTTCTACCAAAATAAAATTTAATTTTTTTGTATAATACTCAATGGCATCATCGTAATCTTTTACTACAAGTGCAATATGTGCTATTTGTTGATTCATTATTCAGTTGAGGTTATTTATTTCAGTTTTGCGGTTATTGGTCAAACCTACAAAATAGTAAGAGCAATAAAGGGTTTACCCGGGAAAGAATGATTTAAAAAATTTCAGCGGGCATAGTCATTTTCACTCTACCTTTGTGCATTATTTTTCAAAAAGGCTTTAAACCAATTCCTTGCTGAAAAATAAACATCTTACAGAAAATAAATTGTAGTGTCGAAACATATTAATAAAGTAACGGCTGCTGGATTGATCATTGCCCTTGGAATTATTTACGGCGACATCGGAACTTCACCACTTTACGTTTTTGATGAGATTACCAAGGGTAAGGTCATTACTGAATTATTGGTCGTAGGCTCACTCAGCTGTATCATCTGGACGCTCACTTTACAAACCACCATTAAATATGTATTACTTACTTTAAAAGCAGATAATAAAGGCGAAGGTGGAATTTTTTCTTTATATACTTTAGTAAGGCGGCAAAAAAAATGGCTTGTTATTCCCGCCATGATCGGTGGTGCTGCATTATTGGCGGATGGTATGATAACTCCTCCCATCTCGGTTGCTTCAGCTATTGAAGGTTTAAAACTTCGACCTGCTTTTAGCGCTATCACCCAAAATGAAATTATATATATTGTCCTAGCTATTTTAGCCGTGTTGTTTTTTATGCAGCAGTTTGGAACCGCCAGTATCGGTAAATTATTTGGACCCATCATGTTAATATGGTTTAGTATGCTGGCTGTTATGGGCTTATTACACCTGATGGATAATACAGACATCTTTAAAGCTTTCAATCCTTATTATGCGTTTAAACTATTAAGCACTTATCCAAAAGGATTCTGGATATTGGGAGCTGTATTCTTATGTACCACAGGCGCAGAGGCTCTCTATAGTGATCTTGGACATTGCGGACGCGGTAATATCCGTGTATCATGGATTTTTGTAAAAATTTGTTTGATCTTAACTTATATCGGACAGGGTGCCTGGTTATTGAAATACCACAGTGGCACAGTGTTCACTTCAAAGACTTTTTATGGGGTTATGCCCGATTGGTTTCAGCTCCCAGGTATAATTATTGCCACCGCAGCTGCGATCATTGCCAGTCAGGCATTGATCAGTGGTTCATTTACACTGATCAGTGAAGCAATACGATTGAATCTTTGGCCTAAGATGAAGATCAATTACCCCAGTGAAGCGAAAGGTCAGTTATTTATACCGGGGATTAATACTCTTTTATTCGTTGGCTGTTGCACCATTGTCATCTATTTCCGATCTTCTGATGCAATGGGTGCGGCATATGGCCTGGCTATTACATTATGTATGTTGGCTACAACAATCTTATTTGCAAATTACCTGATCACCAGAAGGACCAATTCAACGTTTATCTATATATTCCTCATTACCTACTTATTAATTGAAGTGGCATTTTTAATTGCCAACTTAAATAAATTCATGCATGGTGGTTATATAGCCCTGATTGTTGGCGGCACATTATTTGTGATCATGTACACCTGGTACCGGGCCAGGAAGATCAAAAACCGCTATGTGGAATTTGTTCGCATGGAAGAATATATTTC
>JAYVUE010000109.1:0-13453 GCA_043788195.1 Chitinophagaceae bacterium | reverse complement strand
TATCCTAACCCAATCTTTGCAATGACAACTGTAATTGAAACCATTCCTGAGTTCTTTTTCTACCTAGAACATCAGAAAATGGTAACACCCTGAACTATTCAAACATACAAACTTACACTACAGGATTTTTGTAGTTTATACGGTTTAAAACAGACCAAAGAACTTAATTGAACCCATATAATAAAATTCAAAAAACATATTTCCTCAAGGCCATGTAAAAGAAAAGAACAAAATGGCTTTAGTCAAAGCACTATTTACGTTTGTATGGGGAGGCTAAAAGCCTACTTAAAACGAATGTATGAAAGAGGGTTTCTTGAAAATGTAAAACCTTCTGATGTGCCGATAAATAAGATGAAACATACGAATCCCACATATTTAACAAAGGATGAACTAAAATTGGTTTTTAAAGAATTAGATAGAAGTATCGAGCTTCAACCCTTTAAAGTGGAAAAGCGTGATTATAGGTATGCTGCTTACATGATCCGTGCAATGGCGCACCTGCTTTATGCTACTTGACTTAGAAACGCTGAATTAAGAAGGCTAAAGCCAGATGATGTAGATATAAGAAGTATGAGAGGTATCGTTATTGGCAAAGGGGATAAACAGAATAATTTCACTTTTAATGAACAGGCAAAAGAAGCGTTACAAGACTTCCTGACTTTTAAAAAAAGGCATTATAAGGATAGCCCAAAACATATGACTTACCTTTTTACTTCCGCAAATTTCGGGACTCCTGTTACTGCCACTGGATTAAATATTGCTTTAAGAAACCTTTGAGAAAGTGCAGGATTAGCAAAGAAACTACACGCTCATGTATTCCGCCATTCCTGTGCAACTGCGTTATTGAATAATGGTGTAGATATCAGAACCGTTCAGCAAAAGCTTTGTCATGTCAGTATTGAAACGACTGCCATATATCTGCATATTACTGATAAACAATTGCAGGATGTGACAAGTTGATTGGTGATATATTAATTTACTCCATAAACCTACTTCTTTTCAGGAGAGAGTTCACATCATCGTCCCAATTCATCGCACTTTTAATAATATTTTCTGCGCCCCAAAATGCATCTGTAAGCACCCTTTTGTACATTATACGCCAGCCTACTACTGGGCTAATTTCTCCAAAAGCATTAGTCTCACCTTCATAATATAGTGAATAAAAATAAGTATCGGTACTATCTTCATAATGAAGTTCATTAGTAACTGTGTCATGCCAAGTGAAATTCCAAGATTCACCTACCATAACATAAAAATCACTATACCTACCATTTTTAAATATCTTTCCTGGACTTTGAGAAAACTCTAAATCTTTAAGAATCCATTTCTTTTTTTGATATTCAACTAACAAACGATATAAATTATCTCTTGTAGTAAACTCAGCATATATATTCCCGAGATTTTGGAAATCTATTTTTGGCAAAGCATAATACGCATCTATTTCATATTGAATAGCATTTTTTACCGTTTCTAAAATCAATTTTTTATTAAATAATGGTGCCGGCTTTGAATTAATTTGCTTAACATTCATAAAATCTATCCAGCTATTATAACCAAGAAATATAGATAGTTTATTGAGCGTGCTTGAATGGAAACTAATTTGGTTATATCTCATCAAACGCTCCAAAGTACTCCCAGAAATATGGGCTCCTATTTTTTGATGTTGCTTACCTTTTAATGTCATTTCCAATTTATTTTGGATTATTTGTGCTAATATTTCATAATCCTTATTTACCAAATAAGCCAATGTAGTCTTACTCCCACTATTATTTTGATACTGTTTTAATAGTTCAAACTTTAACAAATCAACGTAAAGAGAATATCTAAATATATTATATGTGTTCATGTAATTATTTCGTTGTAATCCAATAAGTTATAAGCTATCCTGACCAATATACTTACCAATGTAATCCTCAAATTTAAGTATTATCTATGCATTTGTGAGAATTCCCAAAAAAGGAAAACCGCCAGCAAAATGCAGGCGGTCTCACACACGGTACATAACTACCATGTATTTCCACCTGCAAGTACTAGTAATACGAACAGGGGCAATAGAAACTCTACTGATTTGCAAAAGTATTGCAAATAAATTTCATGTAGTTGCGTGCCGAAAAGTTTAACCATTTTAAATTTTTCAGCCATGCCAACTTCCCCACTTCACCACGCCTTATCCAATGCAGGAAGCTACAGGGTTAAAGTCTGCAACGCCTACCTCACTGGTATTAATGTTGCGCCACTTGCAATAGAACTACAAATCATAATTTCCTCGCTAACAACTACCGCTGCCCAGCCAGGTATCTGTAACACTTATAAAATCCACTTACTCAATTTCAGAAATGCCTATATATCAATGATGGCATTACTTGTTAAAAAAGGGCTTCCAAGAGCATCATTGTCGGGATAACTACTTCCGGGCATTTTCAGCTAACGCAATTCCAATAAACATAAAACAAATCATTATGAAACTTCATCCCATTTTTTTCTTCAGCTTGTTATTTATGTTGATAGGCTGCGCTTCCAAAAAGCCACCTATAACAGCGGCAAAACAAAAAACACTGGTTATCTGTGTTTCAGATTTAAGCAAGAGTACCAAATACTATGAAGGTTGGGACTCAATTGCACTTACTAATCTTTATTATAGTGTTTCAAATGCCGGTGGTGGCGTAATCAAAGTTTTTTTTGTGAAGTCTGCCAGCATGCAACAAAGAGGTGTAAGCATTACTGTACCCTCTTTTGATACCATTACCTACAAAGGCAATCTATATCAAACAGCTAAGGCTAAAACTTCAAACGCAAAGCGGAAAGAAGATTTTGAAATTGCCGCCACCAGATCCATTGCTTCGCTGGTAACTCAAGCCGTTTTACAAAGAAATGAACAGTACTCGGATATTGAAGGCTGTTTGCAATTGTGTAAGCAGACAGCCGAACAATTTAACTACAAGGAGTATAGAATTTTTGTAATTATCAATAGCGACATGCTCTTAGATGTGCCAGGCAATAAAAAAGGCAGCTACAAACAAACGTATCAATTTCCGGAAAATGCAAAAGTTTTACTTGTCCGACCATCAATTTCTGAAAAGATTTTAGAGCAGGTCTTTGGTAATACTCCTTTTGAAATTTACACATCACTTAATGACCCAATTACAACCATATCATCACAATAAAACGTAAATATTATGATCACAAATCAATCGGCTAAATCAGCCACAGCAAAACCAGTCGTATATGAAGCAAATGCTTATTACGCAAAAGCTGCCGAGTATGCTTTCACCTTTATTAAAGCCGAGCATAAGGAAAGCAAATTAGTAACAGAAAGAGAACAAATCGAAACCCAACATGATACAAAAAGTAATTTTTGGCGGGTGGCCTCATTCGTTGCAATTACTATTGCAGTGGGATTAGGTTTTTTTGAAGCATATAATATCCAAACTTCCCTATCTGGAATCTTCAATAGCGGGGAAACCGAACAAATATCTCCATCCCTGTTGTATTTTTTAGGATTCACATTTGCAAGCATTGGCCTTCTGTTAGGGCATAGCCTTAATGCTGAAACAGATCATGTTACAGGTCGCAAAAAAAGAACTACAAAATGGTGGGTTTGTTTTGTGCTGTCTTTTGCTTATGTATATGCGCAATACCACCTTGCTAACATGGCTGGTATTGGAACAGATGATAACGCCAAACAAATGGTCAGTTCCCAGTCTTTGTTTGTTGTATTTATTGCTGTTGCAGAACTATTGCTCGGATACCTATTCTTACATACCGCTATAGAATATCTCTTTAGTTTTCGTTTGAAATTACTGTTTGCATGGCAACGTTTCAAAATGAATTTTTCAGCAAAGAGGTGTGACCAGAACTGGGATTACTACATAGGATATTTGCAGGATTTCAATTTCAACAACCCGTATAATCTATTAGAAGAAAAGGAAGAGACCGAAAACATCCATAGTGCAAGACTGTATTACAAAAATACTTCAGGGTATGGTTTGTCGTAAGTCTTCTAATCGTTAAAACAATTTTATGGTAGAAACACTAATCATATTGCTTTCAATCGTCATCATTATTGTATACAAAAAATATGACGGTTGGTTTCATAAAATGATCGAAAGAAAGAAAAGGCGTATCGAACTACAACATCTTAAAGCGGATCTTATTGAAAGGAACGCTCACATGAATATGCAGGCTTATGAACTGCAAATGAAGTGGATGTATCACTTAGAATTTTTAAAAGTATTGAAAAGCAAAAATGCTGCCGCCAATATGCATGACCTAAAACTGCAGAAAATTGAGATATTAAAGGAATTAGCACAATACGAAATCATTAAATTAAAATCTCTTGATAGTGCAATGGAACGCCATAAAATTGAAGACCAGTTACAACAAAGCAACCAGCGGCTTGAACAAATGTATGAGCAACTTAATGAGAGTGACATTGATGCAGTTAGTTGATATTAAACTATGGATATAATTTAAAAGAGCAACAATGAATAAACATGAAATACCCATCTTAATACCTTATGAACAAAGCGAATTCTGGAAACAGATTGGAACTATTGTTCATAGGGTTATTAAGGAGGAATTGGCGAAAAATCAGGAGAGAAACAATAAACAATCCGTTTCCTATGAAACGACTGGGTTAACACAAAAGCCACTGTTCAAAATGCACGAAGTCTGTGCAATGTTCCAAGTTACTCGCCCTACCATCTATGAGTGGATTAAAGATGGTAAGTTAAAGCCATTTAAGATAAAATCAAGACTATTCTTTTTATATTCGGATATCGAATACCTAATGAAAACTTAATAATAAAAGAGTTATGCAAATACTTCTAAATTACAATCTCTTTCTTCCCATAAAGCCTTAATTTTTTGCGCCGCTTCTTCGGGGCTAACTCTAATGTAACGGTAAAAGTCCTTCTCGTTTTTATGGCCACTTATTTTCATAATCAACTTAACAGGAGTACCTGCTAAAAATTCATTTGTACAAAAGGAACGGCGGGCCGAGTGGGAAGTTATCCATTCGTATTTTGGTTTTATAACTTCAACATCTTTATTACCCTGCTTATGTGAAAAACGCATTAGTTGTTTAATCCCAGCTAATTTACCGATGGTTTTGATATGCCTATTAAATTCAGGATTAGTTAAGGATGGTATGTTATCCTTGAACTGCTCAGTGAAGATTTTCTTGGCTTCTTTCCGCATTGGAATAACAACCCAGTGATCTGATTTACCTTGCTTTTTATATAGCATGTCTCGTCTTAAATCTTCTGGATTTAAAGTTGAAAAATCTGAAAATCGTAAGCCCGTTAAACAAGCCAAAACAAACATATCCCTGTATTGTTTTAGGTGAGGAAATGCAGTCACATCCGTGTGGTAGATTTTACCAATTTCGTCATAAGTCAGGTAAATTGCATCAGACTCCTCTTCTGGAATCTTAAAATCGGTCAGGTCAATTGGTTCGATTATTTTCCTGCGCATCCTGTCTTTGATAAATATCCTGAATTGCTTTATGGTTTTACCAATTGAATTAACCTTCAAACCAACAATCGTTTCCTTCCTTCTTTGCTGTATATAATCAAATGTCAGAAAATCTACGAATGATTCGTAAAAATTGTAATTAAATGATTGAAATGAAAGGGTGTTTTGGGTAAATGCTTCATAGGCCATGAGGTGCTTTTTCATGTTTCTGAATACGGTAACTGTAGCCTTACTGACTTTCTTTTCTTTTGATAGTATGTAGTCATCTATTTGACCATATAGATTATTTGCAGACGTTATTCTGGCTGCGCTACGATGAAACTGTATCTTTCCTTCGTTTTGGGCTATTTGCGAAATATCAGCTTTGGGATCAAATGTTTCCTTTACAAAACGACCTTTATCCTCTATGCCTTTGTTTGTTGCCAAACTTACAAGGTCTTCGATCAGGCGAAATTGCCGGGTTAATTCCTGATTGTATAGCCCTGGACTACCATATTCCGGAGGTAAATCTGCATTAATACACTTGCGTTTTTTGTTCCAGAATTGAGGTGGAATTGCAATTTCAGTATTAAGCAAGATCCTATTGGATGAACAATAGCAATACTGAATAAAGATGAGGCTCGTGCCATCTCTGCGCATCTTTTTGCGGTCGCAGATCGCTTTAATTGGTAACAGCATAGTAGTCGATTTTTTAGTCGATTTTAAAACTGTCAACCTTTGTAAAGGTACTGCAAGATGAACTTTAGTTGCTGTTATATAATACTAAAAATCAACCCCTTAACTGTAAAGCAATGTAAAACTAAGAAAGGATTACTTGCGTAATCCTTTCATTTCAGCGGACCGGACGGGACTCGAACCCGCGACCTCTGCCGTGACAGGGCAGCATTCTAACCAACTGAACTACCGATCCAAGGCCATTTTCCCCTTTTTTAAGGGACGGCAAAGATAGCTTTCTTAACTTTCCTTGCCAAAATTTTTATAAAAAAATTGTAAGCCCAAATTTTACAAACTATCTTACACTTTTCAACAAAAAAATAACATTAAATTGTTATTCTAAATTGTAAAGTAATTACATGATAGAACTTAAAAAAAGACAGTTCCTCGACTTTGAAAAACCCATCAAAGAGTTATACGACCAGATAGAACAACTGAAAATAACTTCTGAGAAGTCGAAAACCAATATGAGTGGTGCTATTACAATGCTGGAAGAAAGGATCGTTGAAACTAAAAAGCATATCACAAGTAATGTATCTCCCTGGCAAAAAGTTCAATTGAGCCGACACCCCGACAGGCCCTATACACTTAAGTATATTGAAAACATGTGCACCGATTTTATAGAATTACACGGTGACAGAAATATTAAAGATGATAAAGCAATGGTGGGTGGTTTTGCTAAACTTGGCGGAGAAACAGTAATGATGATTGGTCAGCAAAAAGGATCAAATACAAAAACCCGGCAATTACGCAATTTTGGAATGGCTAATCCGGAAGGCTATCGTAAAGCATTGCGACTGATGAAACTGGCCGAAAAATTCAATAAACCTGTTATCACATTAATTGATACCCCTGGCGCCTTTCCCGGTCTTGAAGCCGAAGAGCGTGGACAGGGTGAAGCCATTGCCCGTAATATTTATGAAATGATCAGGTTAAAAATACCGGTGATCTGTGTAATTATCGGCGAAGGAGCCAGTGGTGGCGCATTGGGCATTGGTGTTGGCGACAAAGTTTTTATGATGGAAAATACCTGGTACTCTGTTATATCACCTGAAAGTTGCAGCAGTATTTTATGGCGCAACTGGGATAAAAAAGAAACTGCCGCAGTACAACTTCGGCTAACCGGTGACGATATGCTGAAATTTGGCCTCGTTGATGGCGTGATACCAGAACCCCTCGGTGGTGCACACTGGGAATATAAAGAAGCTGCAGAAATACTGAAGAATTATTTATTACCCGTTATAAAAAATTTAAAAGCCATTCCGGCAGAAGAAAGGGTAAATCAACGTATTGAGAAATTCGGAAAAATGGGATTTTGGGAAGAATAGTAATAAGCAATGGGCAATAGACAATAAAATACAAAAGTTGCAAAGCTACTTTGTGTTTCCATTGCAGCTTTGCGTGAAAAGATAAAATGCTAATAAAGGTATACAGTACAAGGGAGCTCAACTATGGCGGGGACGATGCTACCCAATGAACATATGTTGGTAACAAAAAGCAATAAACTACAAACTGAAAATTATCTTTGATAAAAGAACACTATTATGCTTAAAGTAGGTGTTATCGGTGCAGGCCATTTAGGAAAATTTCATTTAAATAACTGGGCAGTAATTGAAGGAGTGCAATTGATCGGTTTTTGTGATACGGATGATGATAATGCAGCTAAGGTTAGCGAAAAATATAAATTAAAGCGCTTTGAGGATGTAGAAAAATTAATAGATGCCTGTGATGCAATTGATATTGTTGCCCCCACCACTTTTCATTTTCAATTATGCGAAGCAGCTATAAAAAAAGGCAAACACGTATTTGTTGAAAAGCCACTGGCCAATACCATGGATGAAGCAAGAGAACTGGTAAAATTAGCTAAAGAAGCCAATATTAAATTTCAGGTAGGTCATGTTGAGCGCTTTAATCCTGCATTCCTGACTTTGAAAGATTATGACCTGCAACCTATGTTCATAGAAGTACACCGCCTGGCCCAATTTAATCCACGAGGTACTGATGTAAGTGTTATTCTTGACCTGATGATACATGATATTGATATTATTTTAAGCCTGGTAAAAAGTAATGTAAATTATATCAGCGCCAATGGTGTTGCTGTAATGAGCGATACCCCTGACATTGCCAACGTTAGAATTGAATTCGACAATGGCTGTGTAGCTAACCTTACGAGCAGCAGGATCTCTATGAAAAAAATGAGGAAAATGCGGGTCTTTCAAAAAGATGCCTACATCGGTATTGATTTTCTTGAAAAGAAAACTGAGATCATTAAATTAAATACACCAGGGGATATCAATGTATTTACTTTCGACATTGAAACCAATCATGGAAAAAAAACAATTGCTATTGCCAACCCTGTTATAAAAGAAGTGAATGCAATTAAAATGGAACTGGAAGAATTCAGAAATGCAATTGTAAATAATACCAATACGCCGGTATCAGCAGTTGATGGTTTCAGGGCAATGGAAGTGGCCCACCAGATACTTGATAAGATCAGTAAAGCTAACCTCGGTTAGTTACTCACAATTTAAAATTAGCATTTATTATTTCAGTGAACCAACAAAGAATTAATATAAGATGGTATGCTTTCGGAGATCTTATCGCCGCTGTATTTGCATGGATTACATTTTATTTTTTACGGGAACATATTTTAGGGCAGCATTATGTTGTTGGAATTAAATTTTATGTTGGGCTTTTTATTTTTCCGTTAGCCTGGTTATCATTGTACCATCTCACAGGCAGTTACAGTAATATTTACCATAAATCAAGGGTACTGGAATTGGTGAATACACTGGTACCTACTTTCATTGGAAGCCTGTTTGTGCTCTTTTTGTTCCTTGTATATGATGCCGTTGGCGACTACAATATATATTACAAAGAGTTTTTTTCATTATTAGTAGTGCAAACCCTCTTTACTTACTTCACCAGGCTACTTTTTTTAGGAAAAGCAAAAGCACAATTGAAAAACGGAAAAGTTTTTTTTAATACACTTATCATAGGATCCAGTAATAATGCTGCAAACCTTTATCATTCGATCATAAACAATAAAGAGAAAATGGGTTTCCGTATAACCGGTTTTACAAATACAAATGGAAAAGAAAGTTCTTCATTCCCTGCAGCGTTAAAAAATTTTGGCAACATTACAAATGTTGCTTCTATTATTTCACAAAATAAAATTGAAGAAGTAATTATTGCAGTTGAAAAAAAAGAAAGAGATCAACTTGAAATAATATTACAGCAACTCAGTGATAAAGATGTAAACATAAAAATAACCCCTGATACTGTTGATATTATCAGCGGTGCTGTGCAAACAAATAATATTTTAGGCGTACCGCTTATTGATCTCCATTCCGGATTATTGCCAGGTTGGCAACAAAACATTAAACGGCTAATTGATGTTTCTGCATCCGTTTTTGGCATCACCCTTCTTTTGCCGCTTTTTATTTATACTGCCTTACGGATAAAATTTTCATCAAAGGGAGGACTACTTTTTTTACAGGAAAGGATCGGTTATAAGGGCCAGCCATTTATAATGATCAAATTCAGAAGTATGTTTCCTGATGCGGAAAAAAACGGGCCTGAATTAAGCAGTGAAAATGACCCCAGGATCACGCCCTGGGGCAAAGTAATGCGCAAGTGGCGGCTTGATGAATTACCACAACTTTGGAATATTTTAAAAGGAGAAATGAGCCTGGTGGGGCCAAGACCTGAACGTAAATTTTATATCAACCAGATCGTACAATTACACCCTGAATATAATTACCTGTTTAAAGTAAAACCAGGACTAACGAGTTGGGGTATGGTAAAATTTGGTTACGCTTCAACAATTGAAGAAATGCTTGAACGAATGCCCTACGATCTGATGTATATTGAAAACGTTTCACTGGCGCTGGATTTTAAAATTATGTTGCATTCTTTAAGGATCATTATGTCTGGAAAAGGTAAATAGGTATAGTGGGTTAACTAAGTTGATAGAAAATACGATTCTCAGCCACGTCTGCTTTTAAGCTGTCGATACGGATAATAAGAGTCCGCCTTATCAACTTTGTCAACATTATCAACTCTGTCAACTTTACCAACCTTACTACCAATTTTACTATTTTTGATAAAACAACCCGTTTTGAAAAGATTTGCCCTTTTACTAATTTTGTTAAGTTGCCAATTGCCAATTGCTTATTGTCAATCCTCCAACTACTGGCAACAACAGGTTAACTATAAGATCGATGTTACTTTAAATGACATTGATAATACATTAGACGGATTTGTAAATATGACTTATTACAATAATTCGCCTGATACTTTACATTTCATCTGGATACACCTATGGCCAAATGCATATAAAAATGACCGGACTGCTTTTACTGATCAGGAATTAGAAAACGGTAGCACTAAATTTTATTTCAGCAATAATGATAATCGCGGTTATATCAACCGCCTGGATTTTAAAGTGAATGGAAGTACGGCAAAAACAGAAGATCATCCACTGTACATGGATATTATTAAATTGATCTTACCAAAAGCTATTGCACCAGGAACCATTACCAAAATTGAAACACCTTTTCATGTAAAATTACCTTACTGTTTTTCAAGAGGAGGACATATTAACCAGGCTTACCATATTACTCAATGGTTTCCCAAACCGGCAGTATACGACAGAAAGGGATGGCATCCAATCCCCTATTTAAACAAGGGTGAATTTTATAGTGAATTTGGTAACTATGAAGTACAGATCACTTTACCAAAAAATTATATTGTAGCTGCCACCGGTGATTTGCAGGATGATGATGAAAAACAATGGCTGAATAATTTAAAAAATATAAATACGATCACAAATCAAAAGAAAGAAAAAAAAGCAATTAGCAAGACCAATAAAAACCCGCTGACTTCAACTTCACCTGTGGGTACAAAAACGATTCATTATAAACAAAATAATGTCCATGATTTTGCCTGGTTTGCCGATAAAAATTTTTTAATAAAAAATGATACTTTGCAATTGCCCTCCGGAAAAATAATTAATATAAATACTTTTCACTATTCGCAAAATGCAACCATATGGAAAAACAGTATTGCATCTATAAAAAGGGCCATCCTTACTAAAAGCAAATGGATGGGTGAATATCCCTTTAATATTGTTAGCGTAGTAGATGATGCCGTTGGCGGAGGTGGAGGTATGGAGTATCCAACCATTACTTTATTATCTGCAAAAAATTCAGAAAAAATGCTTGATTTTGTGATCAACCACGAAGTAGGCCATAATTGGTTCCAGGGCATATTGGGTACCAATGAACGTACACACCCATGGATGGATGAAGGAATGAATACTTATTATGATAACCGCTACTCTGTGCAGCAATATGGTAATACCACGCTGGATATACTACCGTCACAACTAACATTCCTTAAAAAAAAGATGCCGGATGATTTTCAGCATACCCTGTTGCAAACACTAACAGATCTTAAAAAAGATCAGCCGGTTGAAACCCCTTCAGAAAAATTTAATATTTTAAATTATACCCTTGTAGCCTATACGAAAACAGGTGAATGGATGAAACTGCTGGAGACCGAATTGGGCAAACCTCTTTTCGACAGTTGCATGCAGTCCTATTATCAGCAATGGCAGTTTAAACACCCCTACCCCGAAGATTTTAAAAGAGTTATGGAAGAAGTCAGTGGCAGAAATTTAGATAATACTTTTTCTTTATTAAATAAAAAAGGAGGACTCGCAATTCATCCGGTCAAAAAAAACCTCCGCTTTGCTGCTTTTTTCAGCCTCAAAGAAACTGATAAGCATAACTATGTTTTTGCATCCCCTGCTATTGGCTATAATTTTTACGACCAGTTTATGATCGGTGTAATACTGCATAATTATACCCTGCCATTTAATAAATTCCAGTTTTTTATTTCGCCATTATATGGGATTAAAAGTAAGTCTATCAACGGTATTGGCAGAATAAGCTATACCCTGTACCCCGGTACCATGGGGCAAAAAGTAGAACTGTCTGTTGCCGGTGCAACATTTACCGGCGACACTTATAAAGATTCAAACAATACTGTACATTACCTGCGTTATTCTAAAATTGTTCCTTCAGTAAAATATACTTTCCCTAATAATAATCCAAGAAGCACGATCACGAAGTTTATTCAAATAAAAACTTTTTTCATCAGGGAACAGGGATTATTGTTTACGAGAGATACTGTTCAACAACTTGATATTATTACCTATCCTGTTGCCACCCGCTATGTAAACCAGGCACAGTTTGTTTTAGCCAATAACCGGGTCTTATATCCTTATAGAGGAGCTTTTCAGGTTGACCAGGGTTATGGATTTGTAAGATTAAATTTGACCGGAAATTATTATTTCAATTTTGCAAAAGGAGGGGGACTGGACCTAAGATTTTTTGCAGGTAAATTTTTCTACCTGGGAGATAAGACCTTTATTAAACAATTTCAAACTGATGCCTATCATTTGAACATGACAGGCCCCAAAGGATATGAAGATTATACCTACAGTAATTATTTTATCGGCAGAAATGAATATGAGAACTTACCCTCACAACAGATAATGATAAGGGATGGTGGTTTTAAAGTAGGTACCGACCTGCTCAGCAGTAAGGTTGGCAGAACAGATGATTGGTTACTGGCGCTCAATATCACAACTGATATACCCAAAAAGATAAACCCCTTTTCCATACTCCCTTTTAAATTTCCGGTAAGGTTATTTTTAGACATAGGCACCTATGCTGAAGCATGGAAAAAAAATGCAGTTACTGCCAGGTTTGTGTATGATGCCGGGGTTCAGTTATCCTTATTCAAAAATGTATTGAACATTTATGTGCCGATACTGTATAGCAAAGAATATACTAATTATTATAGATCAGTTCTTCCAAAAAATAATTTCTTTAAAAAAATATCTTTCAGTATTGATCTGCAAAATATAAACCTTAAAAAGTTTATTCCGCAACTACCTTTTTGATATTGGCCATTCAATACCTCACATATCAACAGCTCAATATAACTAAATGGGATGCCTGTATTGAAAATGCACCCAATGGAATGGTGTATGCTTTTTCTTATTATTTAAACAGCATGGCCAAAAACTGGGATGCATTAGTGCTCAATGATTATGAAGCAGTAATGCCACTGACCTGGAATAAAAAATACGGTATTTATTATTTATACCAACCTCCTTTCGCTGCTTGCCTGGGGGTTTTTGGAAATATGGTTACTGTCACTTTAGTAAATGATTTTCTTAACAGTATACCTC
>JAYVUE010000108.1:0-5775 GCA_043788195.1 Chitinophagaceae bacterium | reverse complement strand
GGGGATCTTAAATTTAAAGTTTATTATATTGTTTCAACAATTTATAAAATTATTCTCTTCAACAAAGAAAAGAATATCAAATTCGTATTCTCTCTCAAGTCCCCCTTCCGGAGGATTTAGGGGGTTAAAAATAACTCAAGTTAGTCTTTGGCGTAATGTTCAGCAATGCCTGGTACATCAGCTTAATTGTATTTTCAATATCGTCTTTGTGCAGCATTTCCACAGTAGTGTGCATATAGCGAAGCGGAATGGAGATCAATACAGATGGGCAACCGTCGTTAGCATAAGCAAATGAATCAGTATCAGTACCGGTGCTGCGGCTAACGGCATGTAGCTGAACAGGAATTTTATTTTTTGATGCAACATGTTGAACAAGGTCAAGTAATTTATTATGCACCGCAGGTCCAAATGTAAGTGCCGGTCCTTTGCCACAAGTGGTTTCGCCCTCTTTAATCTTACTAATCATTGGCGTAGAAGTATCATGTGTAACGTCGGTAATGATAGCAATATCAGGTTTTATCCTGCGTGCTATCATTTCAGCGCCACGTAAACCAATTTCTTCCTGTACAGCATTTACAATATATAAACCAAAGGGAAGTTTCTTTTTGTTTTCTTTAAGCAATCTTGCTACTTCGGCAATCATAAAACCACCAATCCGGTTATCAAATGCACGTCCGATCAAATGTCCGTAGGCCATTTCTTCATAACCATCTTCGTAAGTAGCCACTGCTCCAATATGAATTCCTAAAGCCTCAACTTCTTTTTTATTCCTGGCGCCACAATCTAAAAATAAATTATCAACTTTTGGCTGTGTTTCTTTGCCATCAGCATTACCCATCCTGGTATGGATTGCGGGCCAGCCAAACACCGCTTTTACCGGCCCTTTTTTTCCATGAATAAAAACCCGCATTGATGGAGCGATCTGGTGATCTACTCCCCCGTTTCTTTTTAAATAAATAAACCCTTCGGGAGAAATATAGTTAACAAACCAACTGATCTCATCAGCATGTGCTTCAATAACTACTTTAAAAGCTGCGGTTGGGTTAATAACACCAACTGCTGAACCATAGGGATCGGTAAAATAACTGTCTACAAAAGGTTTTAGGTATTCGATCCATATTTTTTGTCCACTGGTTTCAAAACCGGTTGGAGAAGGATTATTAATATAATTTTTTAAAAAACTGTAGGATTGTCCGGTAAGTATAGATCTTGATCTCTTTGCTTTAGCCATAATTAAAATTTAAAAATCAAAATTAACTAAATACTTGCTATGTAAGTGACCAGTGTTGAAAATAACATTAACCCATCAACCCCGAAATAATAAAAGAAATAGCCTTGTTTTTTTAATGAGAAAAAATAAACAACAGCAGTCATCAAACCAGTAAATAACAAAGCAATGATCTGCCGGGGCTCATGATAATAGATCCTGAGCCATATCCCAGTGATGATATAAGCCATAAATATGACGATCATTATATACTTTATTGTAGTTGGCTTTACAAGAGTTGCCAGGCTTTGCAGCCCCCTTATTTTATCCACTTTAGTGTCTCTTGCATCAAAAATGATACACAACATCAGCATAAAAAGAAACCTGTTGTTGAATAACATTATTAACGTTGAAGTATTGCCGGTTGATACCTGTTTATACGGAATATATACTGTTACAAAGGTCCAGGTAAAGGCAAGCAAAATGGTTTTTAACAATCCTACTTCCCTTGTTTTTTTTAAAATTTTTAATGGAATTAATGGAATAGCATAAACCAGGTTGAGCAATAGGGCAATTATAGCCAGAGGCAATAATCCGGGGATGCTAAATAAAGATAGCAGCATTCCAATTCCTGCAATAAAGAACATAATAATATTGCTGCCTTGCTTTTTATACAATGATGGCAAAGACCGGTTGGCAAAAGCATAGCCACTTAACAACCAATAAAAATTATAACTACAAACCGTTGAAAAGAAAATGAACGCATAAAAAAAGACCGGGAGGTTAAAATGAAGTAATAATGCCGTTTGAAAACAAAGTGCAACAGCACAAAAAGCAATAAAGATAGAATGTGATAAAATAAAGTGAAGCCACTTCATTATTTTGAAATTAGAAAAACCGGGTCGTTGGTCCTTATCACATTACTTTTATTTTTTGCGAAATCCTTCATATACACTTCGTAATAAATGGTATCTGTTTTTGGACCTGGCCTTGAGCTCCCTTCCAGGAGAATAGATGTTCTGAGTGTAATTTCAATATTGGCCTGAAAATTTTTTCCGGCAACGGTAGAAAGATCCGGTAGCCTTAATGTTGAATCTGTTTTATTGGTCAACAAATTTTTTATAAACAATTTGGCAGTATCCTTGCCATCACGAAATCCTATGTCACCCTGGGCATCAGTAACCTGTAATGTAAGCACAGGAATTTCCTGGCCCGTTAACGGTAAATTAAGGCTTAATACATTTGGCTTAAGCGATTTATAAGTAATTTGCGGAGCTGTTGTAAACTTATCCTTATTACAACCAACAAAAAGTAAAAAAACAACTGCTATTAATAAAGTATATCGCATCATTAAGTATTAGAATTCAAATTTACTGATAGAAATTGAAAGAACCCGTTAAAAATATTGACCTCGAAAAAAGAATATTTGCTGCTTCGTCCGAAAATTTTAAGAACCTGGCACTTGAAGTATTTCAGTTTCAATACCTGCACAATGTCATTTACAGGCAATTCTGCGACACATTACAAACCAACCCGGATTCAATAAAAAGTTTGCAAAGAATCCCCTTTTTGCCAATATCCTTGTTTAAAACACATAATATAAAAACCACTGAATTTGAACCTGAAATCATTTTTGAAAGTAGTGGAACAACAAATACAATCAATAGTAAACATTTTATTAAAGATATTTCTTTGTACCGAAAAAGTTTTACTAAAAGCTTTCAGCATTTTTATGGAGAGGTTGAAAATAAATGCATTTTGGGTTTACTTCCTTCTTATCTCGAACAACAAAATTCTTCTTTAATAATGATGGTGGATGAACTAATCAAAGCCAGTGGTGATCCGTTAAGTGGTTTTTATTTATATGATCATGATAAATTGCACCGGACAGTTTTGCATAACGAAATTTTAAACCAGCCTACCTTGTTGATCGGTGTTACATATGCCTTGCTTGATTTTGCAGAAAATTTTCCTATGCAGTTACGCAATACCATCATCATTGAAACCGGGGGCATGAAAGGCAGAAGAGAAGAAATGACAAGGCAACAGGTGCACCGGCAATTACAAAAACAATTTGGTGATATTCTTATTCATGCTGAATATGGCATGACAGAATTATTATCACAGGCCTATTCAAAAGGAGATGGCATTTTTCATTGTCCTGCCTGGATGAAAATATTAATAAGGGATGAAGATGATCCTTTGCAAATTCATACAGCTTCTGTAGCAATAGAAAAACCGATCACGGGAGCGATCAATTGTATTGATCTTGCCAATATTTACAGTTGCAGTTTTATTGCCACCGACGACCTCGGACGTTTATATGACAATGAAAGCTTTGAAGTGTTGGGACGATTGGATAACAGTGATATCAGGGGTTGTAGCTTACTGGTAGTATAAATGATCTTATAATTTTATTGAAGGAATAATAATGAAAAATTTGTTTTATAAATGGTCAATTGTTTTATCAGCCTTGCTGATAGCTGCTTTTATTTGCGAATATATTGGAGACCAGCAGGAAGAAAAAGTGAGAACCGCTTTTTATTTTTTTACCAATGACAGTATTCCTAATTACAATAAAGTTTTTATTGACGAAACAGGAGTACCTTATGTTATCTATTCCAAACAAAATGGAATTACACCGGGCAAACAATATAACCCTACCCTGGTAGCCAACCAGGCTATTGACTTGTACCATGCAATTCAATCAGTTGATGACACACTGAAGACAAATCAATTCAGGAACTGCATTAATTGGCTTTCCGGCCATATGACTGGCATCAACGGCTACTCTTTGTATCAATTTAACTGGCAACAACCCTGGTATCTTTCTGTAAAAATGCCTTTTACTTCAGCACTTAGTTCGGGCCGTGCAATAGAAGCATTCACTGATGCACAAAAAATTTTTCCTTCAGAAGATCATTTGCAATATGCAAAAAAACTATTGCGTGGTTTTTATTTACCCATAGAAAATGGGGGTTTCACTTATAAAGAAAAGAATGGATGGTGGTTTGAGGAGTTTGCTGATACCAACATGAAAACTCCCCGAATACTTGATGGCCACATTTATTGCATAACCGGTATCCGTGAATATTATTTGTTAACTAAAGATGATTCTGCAACTTATTTAATTGATCAGGGGCTTGCAGCACTGAAACAGCATTTGCCTGATTATGATTTGGGCAATGAAAAAGTTGGATACGATATTGAGCATAATATTGCAGATAAAAAGTATCACATGATCCTTGCCGACCAAATGAAACAGGTTTGGGAAATAACAAAAGACTCTACATTTTACCGCTACTACAAAAAATGGAATAACCCATTACAACAACCTTATGTGTACAGGATCATTAAAGAAAAAAACCGGTCGGGTATTTTGTTATATTTTCTTATCAGTTTCCTGTTGATCATATTTTTTTTTATCGGGAAAAAATTACTAATAAAAATTTTAAAAAATAAAGACCAGGTAGCTAAATAATTTAAAAATCACCGAAATAATGAGTAATTATTTTTACTAAAAAAGCCACTGAAAAATCAGCGGCTTTAAAGTGAACCTTATGGTACAAAGCTCGAACCGGTTTATCGGAGAATTATCGGGTTTGGCTGAAATAACTTAGGGCCTACTCTTTTATTCGGAGTATTTTTTCATTTAACACTGAGAAATTATTTTTGAGTGCCTGATAGTTAGTTTTAATAACTTCTACTACTGTTGCAATCTTGATTATTGCACTTTCAATTCTAATTAGCAATATTCCTTTATGAGGAAAATTGAGTCTAAACACTAATTCGCCAAAATCTTTATCTTCTGTAATTAAAAGGGCATTTAAGGAATTGGCAATATTTAAAACTTCATTGTCAGTAATTGAAGGCTGCGTTTCGCAAATTGCATAAACTTCAAATCCGTTTAATCGTAGTTGAATAATGATCCTAAAATCAACACTTTCATCTGCCACTATTTTAATTGGATCAGGCAACTGCAAGAATTTTTTCGTGTTTTACATTTTCAGCTGCAAAAAGTAAGCATGCGTGAACTGCCTCGATTGATATATTGGGATATGCTTCTAAAAGAGTTTCCATAGAATAGCCATGCCCTAATTTTTCGAGAATTAAGTCAACGGGAATTCTTGTATTTTTCACAACCATTTTACCAAATAAAATAGCCGGATCGCTGTTTATGTAATCTTTCCAGTCCATAATTTTTTACTCAATTTACAAAAAATGAACGAAAGGCGTGAGAATAGTCTGAGTAAAACGCCCTTATGGCTTGAATATATGGGTAGTACAAAATTGAATTAAAGCGGCTTTCATCGGTCTGTGATCTGGCTGGGACTCGAACCCAGGGCCCTCCCGATTAAAAATCGGGATGCTCTATCAACTTAGCTACCAATTAATTTTATAATGTAAACCCTTGACTTCAGCTTTTTTATTGCCTTTTCTCTTTTTTTGGCCAACAATAGATCATTAAATTCCTCTTTATATTTCAAGATCCAGGGAATCCCGGTTTTTGTAAATTTTGAATGACCGATATTATGTTCATATAAGCGCCTATCAATATCAATGCAGGC
>JAYVUE010000107.1:0-21487 GCA_043788195.1 Chitinophagaceae bacterium | reverse complement strand
AGATCTTTGTTTGAAGGTCGGTTTGTTTAATGGAAATATTATTGGCCATGGCATATTCCACGCATTGCAAAAGGTTCCATTTTTTTTGGGCATGGGCAGTATTGCCGAAAATAATGATCACTATAAACAGACAAAATTTAAGCCGCATACAACAAAAATATAACATCCTTGCTAAAAGCCTGTTAGCCATTTTTATAAGCGGTAAGAAATTATTAAAAAGTTAAAAACCAGGACTATTTGGCTGTTTTGAAATGTAAAAAAACTACCTTTCACCAGCCTATCTGCCGTTATGAAAAAATTCCATATTGCCGCTGTTCTGTTTTTACTTGTATTTATTACCGGGCATGCCCAAACAATTGAAAACAGCATCAATCTTTTTGGCGATAAACTTCCTGCCGAAAAGATACATATTCATTTTGATAAGGAAATTTACCTGCCCGGTGAAACCATTTGGTTTAAAGCTTATATTTTTGAAGAAAATCTGCCCACTACGAGAAGCACTAATTTGTATATTTCGTTGTATGATAAATACGGGAAGGCCTTACAACAAAACATATACCCCATCATCAATGCCACATGCGAAGGACATTTTGAAATATCAGACAGCATTGAGTCTGCAGAACTCATTTGCCGGGCCTATACCAACTGGATGCTGAATTTTGGTGATGATCTGCTGTTTACAAAAGCAATAAAACTTTTTAATAACAAAGTTTATTCAGATACTGTAAAAAAAACAGTCAGCCTTAGCTTTTTTCCCGAAGGGGGTGATATCATTGAAGGCGAACGAAACAGTATTGCCTTTAAAGCAAATTACAATAACGGCATGCCTTTTAATGTAAATGGTATTATAAAGAAGCAGGAAACCGGAGAAGTAATTTTCAGTTTTAAAAGCATACATGATGGTATGGGCAGGTTTGATATTGTGCAAGGGCCGGGCGAACATTATTATGCTGAGTGGATAGATAATTATGGCAAACTAAACCAAACCAACCTACCGCTTAAAAAAGCAAACGGAGTATTACTCAAACTGGTTCAGCAAAAAGGTAAGCTGGTTTATAATGTAGTGAATAAAATGACCACTGATACTTTACATGTACTGGGTTATATGTACCAGAAAGTGATTTACAAAGCCAACCTGGCAATGTCATACGATGAAAGATACACAGGATCAATACCAATGGAAAACTTTCCTTCGGGAACAATGCAGTTAACAGTGTTTGATGATCACTGGCAGCCGGTGGCAGAGAGGATATGTTTCGTAAGCAATAATTATATGGCCAAAGCCCATGTTATTTACAGACAAATAAGCGTGCAAAAAAGAACAAAGAACAGTATTGAGATAATAATGCCTGATACCATACCGGCTAATCTCTCATTATCCGTTACCGATGCTGATTTTAATAATGAAGAACCAACCAACAATATTATAACCAACTTATTGCTAAATGGCGATTTAAAAGGATACATACATAACCCTGCCTATTATTTTTCCAATCCAACTGACGCAGGGTTGAAGGCGGAACTAGATCTTGTAATGCTTACCCATGGCTGGCGAAAGTACAACTGGAATTATATGCTTAACACTAAAACGCCCGTCATCAATTTTCCACCTGATAATTACCTGGGTATATATGGGCAGGTAGGCGAGGAAGCGATGAAGAAAATAAAAAAGAATGAATCAGTGAACTTGCTGGTAAAATCAAAGGACAGTACCAGTAATTTTTATTTAGTGCAGCCGGATATAACAGGGTTATTAAAAGCAAGTGGGCTTGTTTTTTTTGATACGGCAAAAATTTATTACAGTTTCAATACAGATAAACAGTACAATAAGCAAATGGCTTTCAGTACGGCAAACTATACTTTGCAGCAACCACGATTCATCAGTAACTACCATGATCTTTTAATAAAAGACTCAGCGGGTACTGTGTTTAATACAACAGCTACGCTGTATAAATATTACATTGAAAAAAAGGCAACCATTGTTTTAGATAAAGTAAAAACCCTCGAACGGGTGATAATAAAAAGCGGCGGATGGCATAACTGGAAAAATGACCCGATGCTGAAAATGGATGAAAAATATGCAACAGGAATGTTTCTCTCAGGCGCTAATGCGTTTTCATTTGATCTGCTGCATGATGAAAAAGCCCGTGATAAATTTGATATTTATAATTACCTGAGCGGAAAAGTACCGGGATTGATATTGGCCTTTCCAAAAGGAATGAGCAGTGGGGGCGCTAAAATGGGTACCGACCGGTATTTTGTATATGGCCCCAAACTTGATTTTAACAGTGGTACTCCGTCCTCTACAAACGTTTTGATATATGTTGATGAAAGAGAAATTGAAACAAGTGAACTGGAAACCATATCGCTTTCGCAAATTGCGTACATAAAGTTTATTCCCAATTTTACGGGCAAGGGCGTAGAGCCGGGTAAAAGTGCACTCAATCCTGCTATATCGATTTATTTAAAAAAGGGAAACGATTTGATCGATCGTACCCCGCAGCTAACCGACCTGGGCATGGTAATGGTCCCGGGTTATTCGCCGGTCAAAGAATTTTATGTGCCGGATTATTCAAAGACCAATGATGTCATTGGCAACGATTTTCGCACCACATTGCTTTGGGAACCTTATATTTTTACCGGTAAAAATAGTACAACTGTTCCTGTTAGTTTTTACAATAACGATTTTTCAAAAAGGGTGAAAATAGTTCTGGAAGGGATAAATGATGAGGGTAAACTTATTCATGTAGAAAAGATAATTGAGTAGTTGATCACTTACAAAAAGTGTTTTGACCACAAAGACACGAAGTCACAAAGTAGAAAATAAAATATTACTGAGTGCCTTTTCGGCTAAAAAATTATACCTGATCTTCTGAAGTTTTATACAGCAGCAAAAGCCTGTTCAAGATCTTTTATCAAATATTCCGGCTCTTCCAAACCCACATACAACCGCAACATTCGGTGCTCCTTATTTACAGCATCAAATTCATCGGGTTGAATACCCGAACATTTTGGAATGATAAGGCTTTCGTGCCCGCCCCAGCTAACCGCCATAAAAATATGTTGCAGGCTTTCGCAGAATTTTTCTATTTGTATAATATTGTCAGCTTTAATTATGAAAGTCAATAAGCCACAAGCGCCGCTCATTTGTTTTTTTGCCAATTCGTATTGAGGGAAGTCTTCATCAAAAGGAAAAAGAACTAATTCTACTTTGGGATGTTGTTTTAAATAATCAACCAGTTTTTTTGTAGAGGCTGTGATCCTGTCAAGCCTTGCGGGCAATGTTCTTAATCCCCTGATCAATAACCATGCATTAAATGGTGCAATGCCGCTTCCAATATTCATGTACTCACTGTTAAATATCTTTTTGATCATTGCAGCGTTGCCGCTTAATACACCGCCTAACGTATCACTATGTCCGCTGATATATTTTGTGGCCGTTTGCATTACCAGGTCAATACCATATTCAATTGGCCGTTGGTAAATGGGTGTACAATAACTGTTATCAATGATGGTAACAATATTCTCTGCCTTTGCAAGGTCGGCGACGGCTTTAAGATCCTGTATTGCATAATCCCAACTATTAGGACTTTCCAAATAAATTAAAGTGGTGTTGGGCAGGATAGCCCGTTCAAAATTTTCAATCAACCTTCCATCGATATATGTTGTAGTAACGCCAAATTTTGGTAATATATCATTGAACATTTTTTGTGCCCAGGTATATGGTTTGTCAACACTAACTATATGATCACCGCTTTTTACATTGGCCAGTACCGAAGCAAAGATGGCAGCAGCACCACTTCCAAAAACAAGGCAGTCTTCGGCACCATCAAGGGCCGCTAATTTTTTTCTTAAAATATCAACAGTAGGATTTCTTCCACGGCTGTATAGATAAGCCGAGTATTCATCAGCAAATGCTTTGCGCATATCCTCTACTGTATTAAAAATAAAATTACTGGTTTGCATGATCGGCGGGGACACAGCATTGAAATAGTTTTCCCTTTCTTCAGCAAATTCATTCAAAATATAGGAGATGTCCATAAATATATTTATTCTGCTTTAGCTTTCTTTTTCAATTGTGTGAGTAAAAAATACAAACCTGTAAAAACGGCCATTACGATAAGCCCTGTTAAAGCAGCATAATTATTTTTCTCATAATCCAGTGTTATGCTAATGGCAACAAAAATATAAGCAATAATAAAAATTACAGGCAATAAAGGAAACAGTTTCATTTTATAAATACCTGTATCGTCGAGGTGCTTTGTTTTTTTTCTTAAAATAAAAATTGTTGCAGCAGACAATACCATACCAAAACAATCGAGGAAAATGGTAAAGCTAAGTATGGTATCAAATTCTTTGGCCCAAAAAACAATTAATGCACACATAGCTGCAAATACACTTAATGAAACAGTGAGCACATCGGTTTTGGAATTGCGTTTCATAAATACCGGTGGCAGTATTTTGTCTTCACTCATGGCATACATCACCCTTGGGTTACTCATGAGTAAAACATTTACATAAGCCAGCACGCTTAAAAATAGAAAGCCGGATAAAATTCTTTCAGCATTCACTCCAAAGATCTTGCCCGCCATAATGGCCGCAATATTTTTACTGTTCTTTATTTCTTCAAAGCCGATCACTTTTATATAGGCATAATTGATGATAAGGTATAAGGCTATGATGATGAAAATGCCAAAGAAAATACCACGGGGTACATTCCTGGCAGGCTTATTTACTTCAGCTCCAAAGTTGATGGTTTGCTGATAACCGCCATAGGTAAAACTTACAGCAACCAGGCCAATGCCAAAGGCTTTGATATATGCCATCAGGGTAGGGCTTACTGAATGTGTAATGGTAACTGCATGTTGAGGTGGACTTGCAAAAAATATCGGGGATATCAGTAATAAAATAAGGATGATCTTAATAAGGGTTAAAACATTTTGTGTTTTGGCACTCATTTTCAATCCCAGTAAATTAACCCCGTAAAAAAGTACAATAGCCGTGATGGCAATAACAATTTGTATGGTTTGAACATACGATTGATTGGCGGCAACCTTTATCCATTCAGCATTTTGGGAAGAAGGGATAAAGAGCCCCGTAATATATTCACCGCCCACCAATGCAACGGCTGCCAGTGAGGCTGCATTGGAAACAAGAATTACACAATTAATGGCAAAGGCAATAGAAGGATGGTAAGCATAAGAAAAAACTTTATAATAACCACCGGTTACGGGTAACCGGCTTCCGATCTCCGCATATGTAAGGGCACCGCATAAGGCTACCAGGCCACCTGCGATCCATGCCGAAAAAAATAAAAAGGTATCTGGTGATGCTTTGGCAACATTTAACGGGGTACGAAAAATACCCATGCCAATCACCAGGCTCACTACGATCATGGTGAAATCGAAAAGGCTTAATTTTTTTGATAGTGCTGTCATGCTTTGAAGATACAAATATTTTGTAATGCTGAAAAACGAAGGCAGGTAAACATTTACTGCCGGTGCTATTAATAATTTAGAAATTAAAATCCAAACTCCCTACATTTGCAACGAATTTGGTTTCCGATTTCAAATTGGAATTAAAAGGGAAGTCAGTCAAAATCTGACGCTATCCCCGTAGCTGTAAGACGGCCTCCCAAGCCCCTCCAGAGGAGGGGTTACAAAGGCACTTTTCTCACACCACTGTCTCTCTTTAAGTGAGACGGGAAGGTAAAGTAAACGTTAAGCCAGAAGACCTGCCGGGTTCACTTAATAATCATTTAAGCTTTCGGGTGAAAGGCAGGAAATGTAATTGCTTAACGGCTTTTATATCTCTACATCTTTTTCTGGGCGCCATCACAAAAAAATTTTTCAACAATGAAAAAGAAAATTTTTATTGCGGCTGCTGTAATTATCAGTAGCACGACACATGCACAAGACAGTTCAAAAAATCTGAACGAAGTAATTATCACTGCCAACAAATTTCCTAACAAAACATCCCTTACCGGAAAAGTGCTTACTGTTATTACACGTGAGCAATTGGAGAAAAGTGGTGGCAAAGACCTGTCGCAGGTATTAACGGAACAGGCCGGCCTTTTTATCAACGGCGCCAACAGTAATCCGGGGAAAGATAAAAGCGTTTACCTGCGAGGCGCAAAAGTTGATCATACTTTGATCACTGTTGATGGTGTTCCAATGTATGATCCTTCGGGCATTGGAAGTAATTTTGATATAAGGTTGTTATCGATCGATAATATTGAACGCATTGAAATACTAAAAGGGAGCCAATCTACTTTATATGGAAGCGATGCAATTGCAGGAGTGATCAATATAATTACAAGAAAAGGAAATACAAAACCGGTTGGTATTTCAGGCATGCTGAGTTATGGAACTTACAATACATTTCATGGTAATGCGGCCATCAGCGGTACAATAGAGAAATTGGATTACAATATTAATTATTCTTACCACAAAACTTCGGGTATAAATGAAGCAACAGATACCATAACATCCCCGCATGTAACAGATAAAGATGGCTATGAGCAAAACAGCGTTTATGCGGCAGTGGGGTTTAAGCCAATTAGTACTATACATATCCAACCCTTTGTTGGGTATACAAAATATAAAGGAAATTACGACCAGGGGGCATTCACTGATGAACTCGATCTGACGACCAGCTCTACAAATCTACAGGCGGGAATAAAAAATGAATTTCATTTTGGAAAAACACAGCTGACCTTGATCTATAATTACAATGACATTAAAAGAGTTTATATAGATGATTCTGTAAAGAGCATTAACGGGTATGATAAATACAGCAAAGGAGTTTATACTGCAAACGAACATTTTGCCGAGGCCTGTTTTATTTATCCATTTGTAAAAATAGCAAAGCTTACGGCTGGTGTTGATTTCAGAAGTTCAAACAGTGATCAGCAATATAATTCCATCGGTTTATACGGACCTTATAAAAGCGAATTAGGAAAAGACAGCCTGAAGCAAAACCAGTTTGGAGTTTATGCAGCAATTGTTGTTAACACAAAGAAAGGGTTTAATATAGAACTGGGTGGTCGCCTCAATCATCATTCTGCTTATGGTAATAATTTTGTTTTTAATTTTAACCCGTCTTATTTATTAAAGGAACAATTTAAATTCTTTGTCAATATTTCTTCTGCCTATAAAACGCCTTCCTTGTACCAGTTATTCTCTGAGTATGGTAATAATAAACTAAAACCGGAAACAGCTATAACTTATGAAGCCGGCTTACAATATTTTACAAAAAATAATAAGTACAGTGGCCGTTTTACTTACTTTAACCGGCAAGTAAAAGATGCCATTGCTTTTTTTACTGAACCTGTAACTTATAAATCCTATTATATTAACCAGGACAAACAGAATGATAACGGTATTGAACTGGAATCAACATTGCAGTTGGGTAAAAAAATAACACTGAAATTATTTTACACCTATGTAGACGGAAAGATCACTACAAAGAAAGCAGGGAAAGACACTACTTATTTTAATCTTATCCGTCGGCCAAAAAGTACTTTTGGTTTAAGCCTTGGCAGTGATCTTACGAAACATTTATATGTAAGTACGCAATTAAATGCTGTGGGTAAAAGAACAGATATTACTTACGATGCTTCTTTTAATCCCGTGGCTGTGGATCTTAAAAGTTATATTCTTTGGAATTTGTATGCATCGTATGCGGTACTAAAAAATAAATTAAAATTTTTTACTGATCTTCATAATATAACCAATGCTAAGTACACAGAAGTAGTAGGCTTTAATACAATGGGTTTTACTGTATCAGCGGGTGTAAGATTTAATTTTTAAAGCATTGAATTACATGAGTAAGTACGAAAATAAAATTTGCCCACGTTGCAAACAAATATTTGAATGCAAGGTGGGCAATATTACACAATGCCATTGCTATGGGATCAACCTGGGTGAGGAAGAGAATCAAATAATTGAAAAAATATATAATGATTGTCTGTGTAATAATTGCCTGCTTGATTTAAAAAATGAATTTGCTTTGCAAACAGGCAACATTACCTTTACAAAAAAATAAGCAATGTTTAATTTTGGAGAAATAGCGCTTAAAGAAATTTTAACAGTGTCTTTTACTTTGTTTGCAGTAATTGATATGCTGGGTTCAATACCGATACTGGTTTCTTTAAAAGAGAAATTTGGTGGACCTATTAAATCGATGCAGGCAACAGTTGTTTCAGCTGCTTTGATGATCTTATTTTTATTTTTGGGTAAAGAATTTTTGAACCTGTTAGGATTGGATGTTAAATCATTTGCCGTAGCCGGTAGTATAGTGATCTTTATTTTAGGATTGGAAATGGTGTTGGGTATCGAATTTTTTAAGCCGGATAAAAATGCAAAAAGCGGGAGTGTGGTACCGATCGCTTTTCCGATCATTGCAGGTAGCGGAACCTTAACTACTATTATGAGTTTGAAAGCAAATTATGGCGATGTAAATATTTTAATTGGTATACTGATCAATTGTATTGTTATTTACCTGGTATTAAAATCACTGAAATGGATAGAGAGGGCACTGGGTCCGAATGGATTGTCAGTAGTGCGGAAATTTTTTGGAGTAATATTAATTGCCATTGCGGTAAAAATATTTGGTAGTAATATTGTAAAGTTTGGGAGATAAAAATATTGGCCTCGTCGTACAATGGATAGTATAAGAGTTTCCGAAGCTCCAGATCCAGGTTCGATTCCTGGCGAGGCCACAAAAACCAGTATTTTATTTACAAGGAAGTTTGAATAAGAGAGCAGGTTTATTTCAGTAAACCAGTGCTGATAGCGAATTTAATCAGACCTGCCAGGTTTTTGGTCCCTGTTTTTTGCATTATATTTTTGCGATGCGTTTCTACGGTACGGTAACTAATGAATAACTGAGTGGCTATCCTTTCATTGGTATATTCTTTAGCCAGTAAACTTAAGATATCTTTTTCCCTGGGTGTAAGTACAATGGCGTTTGCTGCAATTGTTTCCGGGGTTTCGCCTTCAATGATTATTTTTTCAACAGCCGGACTTAAATACATTCCACCACTCATTATTTTTTTTATGGCGGTTACCAATTCTGTTTTTGAAGAATTTTTCAGCACATACCCGCCAATACCCATCCGCATCACTTTAAAAACAATTTCTTTTTCATCATGAGTGGATACAACAATTATTTTTACACCCGGAAATTTGTTCTTGATCTGTTCAATGGTTTCTATACCATCCATGTCTGGCATTTGTATATCCAGCAGGCATATATCAACAGGTACTGATTGCAATTTTTCCATCACTTCAATACCATTTGCAGCAGTGGCCATAATAACGAGATCTTTTTCTGCTTTTAAAACAGAACTAATACCATCTAACATCAACTGATGATCATCGGCCAGTAAGATCTTAATTTTTTGCATTATCAAATGAACGTTTTATAATTTGTTTTATTTTTCATAAGGGATGTCAGCAATAATGGTAGTTCCTGAACCCGGCACGGAATCTATTTCTAATTTTCCTTTTAATAATTCCACCCTTGAGCGCAGGCTGTTCAATCCAATTCCGTCTTTTGAAGATTGTATTTTTGTAATATCAAACCCAACTCCATCATCTTCCACTGTTAAGTTAATGTATTGAGGATATTTTATCAACTGTACCGAAAGATTTTTTGCCGCGGCATGTTTTACCACATTGTTCACCAGTTCAAGTATGATGTGATAAAGAGCGATCTCCGTTTCTTCAAAAAGTCTTTTTTCAAATCCATGCACATTAAAATGAATAGCAAGACCGGAGTAAGAAATTGAGTCAAATAGATTTTTTAGTGCTGACTCTAATCCCAGTTTTGAAAGAGAAGCTGGCATGATGTTGTGAGATATATTGCGGAGTTCGGCAGACGCTTCATCTAAAAGACGCGTTGCAGCTGCATAAATTGAATGCTCTTTTTCAGACAGTGAAGAGCTGTCTGCTTCAGTTAATTTTATTTTAGCTGCTGAAAGAACCGGCCCCAACCCGTCGTGCAGATCCTGGGCGATTCGTTTTCGTTCCTTATCCTGTAAAGCCACAATGGCATTGAAACTTTCGTTTTGTTGGTTGTTCAGTTCTTTTTGAAAAATAATTTTTTGTTTTATTCTGTACCAGTTATATAATAGTGCAAGAATGATTAGGGTAAACAGGGCAATACCAATGATAATATTCCGAATCAGCCGTTGTTTTTTTAATGCTTCTTCTTTTATTTTTTTATCCTGATTCAGCAACAATATCTCTTTATTGCGGGTGATATCATTGATCAGCATTTGCTGCCTGCCGTTAAAAATAGAATCATGCAGGGTATAATACAGCTGTTGGTATAATAATGCGCTATCAAACTTTTTAAGTTGCTTATAAGAGTTAGCCAGGTATGCGTAAGCGTTTTGTTTGTTTTCCCTATGAGAAATACTGATCGCAATGGTCAATCCTTTTTTAATTTTTGTAATCGCTTCGTGGGGCCGGCGCAGGTCATTAAGAATAGACCCTGCAGTGATCAGGTATTCGGCGATATCATAGGCATTGCAGCGTACAGCGTTACTCAAATTAACAGCCTGGTTACTGTTTTCAATGGCTTCCTCAAAATTACCCATTGCCTGCAAAATAAGGGCCTGTTTATTTAAAATATATGCCTGCCTTTCTATTGGATTAAAGGGATGAAAATTATGACTGGTATCTATATAGTTGTAAATCAAAAGTGCTTCATCCAGCATTTTTTTTGCATCAGCATATTTTTTTTGGGTAAAGGCAAGTTCGGCCAAACCTACCATGGCATGCCCGATGAGAAAACTATCCTTTATTTTTTTAGAAAGATTCAGTTCTTCACGATAAAAATTTTCGGAAAGACCGAAGTTTTCCTGTTTCATATAAATATAACCAAGTACACCATTGTAGTGTACTATATTGCTGCTATCGTTTACCAGTTCAGCCTTTGCCAATCCGTCTGATGAATTACGGGCAGCATTATAATAATCTCCTTTATAGAAGTATAAATTGTTAAGAATTTTTCTAAAATCATTGAGTTCATGATTATATAATTTATTATTTATAGCATGCTGCAATCCTTTTTGCGTGTAATACTCTTCCCTGGGATTGTTTTTGGCATGATTATAAATTATACCATAAAGAAGATAGCTTCTTGCAACCAGGTCAGGATCATTTAATTTTTGAGCAAGCTGCAGTGTTTTTTCTGCATAATACAGAGCACTGTCAAATGAAAAGAAACAATAGGAATAACCAATATCGATCAAATGGATAACCTTGTCAATAGCTTCGGACTTTGCAGGTAGATGCAGCAGTAGTGAGTCCAGTTTTTTCCTTTCCTGTACATAACGCTTTTGATCAGCAATAGGCAGGTAATTTTGCGAACAACAAAGGGTAGGGATATGATGAAATAAAAACAGCATAATAATAATCTTTATCAATGCTGTTTTCATTCTTTAGCTATTTAAAAAATAAAAATATAAAGCAGTTATGATCTATGCATAGATCCTCTCAATAACATTTCTGAATTTTTCCATGATCACTTTACGTTTTAATTTAAGTGTGGGGGTAAGTTCCCCGGTTTCAATAGTCCATTCATGTGGGATCAATTCAAATTTCTTTACCTGCTCTACATGGTTGAAGAATGTATTAAATGAATCGATCAGTTCTTTATACAGATCCAGCACCTTGGGATTATTAACAGCATCTTCGATAGTAGTAAAGCCAATTCCTTTATGTTGCATCCATTCTTTTAAATTAGGTACAGAGGGTACGATCAATGCCCCTACAAATTTTTGTTCGGCACCGATGATCATCATCTGTTCTACAAATGGCGATTCTTTCATTTTGTTTTCGATGGGTTGTGGTGCCACATATTTTCCGCCGCTGGTTTTAAATAATTCTTTCTTACGGTCTGTAATTTTTAAATATTTCCCATCTTCAAATATGCCGATATCGCCGGTATGTAACCACCCATCAATAATGGTTTCGGCAGTAAGATCGGGACGTTTATAATATCCCATCATTACACTGGGGCCCTTTACACAGATCTCGCCATCGGCTTCCAGTTTTACTTCCTGTCCTTCTAATACTAATCCAACTGTCCCAAATTTAGTTCCTCCTTTTTTGCGACAATTTACACTGATGGCGGGGCTATTTTCAGTAGGGCCATAACCTTCATAAATTGGTATTTTGGCAGCAGTGAAGATCCTTATCAATCTTACCTGGCAGGCTGCTCCGCCGGTAACAATAAAATTTACATTGTTGCCCAAACCTTCACGCCACTTGCTAAAAATTAATTTGTTAGCGATAGCAAGTTGTAATTTGTACCATAAACCCTGGTTTTTTATATTATCATACTGGTTAGCCAGTTTTACTGACCAGTTAAATAATTTTCTTTTAAAGCCCTTTAATTCAGCACCCTTCTCCATAATTTTTTCATAAGTTTTTTCTAGTAACCTGGGTACTGTACAGAAAAGATTTGGCTTTACTTCTTTTAAATTTGCAGCAATAGTGTCAAGGCTTTCTGCATAATAAATAGAAATGCCACTGGTAATATAGATATAAGAGATCATTCGTTCAAAAATGTGATTGAGCGGAAGAAAACTCAATGCTTTGGCAACAACATTATCTACAAACGGGAAACTACTTTTAGCATTAATTATATTGCTTACAATATTGCGATGACGCAGCATTACTCCCTTGGGTGTACCAGTTGTACCCGAAGTGTAAATAATAGTTGCACAATGTTCGGGTAAAATGGCCCTTTTAATATTTTCCATTTTAAGCATATCCTCCTTACTGGTAAGGGATAATAATTTTTTCCAATGATCTACATTGGGCAATTCATCAAAGCAATAAACATTTAGCAGGCTGGGTACACGATCCCGGATATTATTTACTTTGTCTAAAATATCCTGACCACTTACAAAAACAAATTTTACAGTTGCATCATTAAAAATAAATTCCAGTTCATTAATATTAGTAGTTGGGTAAATAGGGCAAAGTAAAGCGCCAATTTGCTGACAAGCCAGGTCTAGTAATATCCATTCGGGCCGGTTCTTGGAAATGAGTGCTATCTTATCCTGATTTTCAACAGTCATATCATTGCCGCTAACGCCTATATGCAATAGCCCAGCGCTTAGCTTGTTTACTAATGCCTGTACTTCAGCAGTACTGTATGGTTTCCACTGACCATTTTCTTTTCCGCAAAGCATATCAGCTTTAGGAAATTTATTTAGCTGAAAGTCAATGCAATCAAATAACCTTGATTTTTCATTCATATGCAATTGTTGTAAGTTTCAAAGAGATCACTTGTTTTTATTTTTCAATTTTTCATACTCTTTGTCTACCAGGTCTTTTTTACTTCCCCCATAAGCATTAAGGTATTGATATACCAGTCCAATTCCCCAGCCTATCATAACCCAACATGGCCATGGCATACCCATATTTCCACTATGTCTGCCGGAGGTGAACCACCAGATAAACCACAAAAATGCATTTACTATAAAATAAGAAACAAGGCTGCGTTGAAAGTCAGCTCTCTTTTTGGCCATACGCCAAAGGTTTTCATCGCGTTGTTCTTCCATAACATTTAATTTTAAATAACAAGTTAATAAAAAAAAATCACTTAGTTTTTTAGCTGGCTTAAGCCTGTTTTAAAAACAATTATGATCTTCATTAGTATTGCTAATCAATTATTCAGTTACATGCCCTGTAAAAAAATTTTCTTATTCTGTTTCTTTTTTTGTAAATTCTTTTTTAAAAATATAATAAAATAAAGAACCGCCATTTGATAATGTGACGGAAAAAGCATTTACTATTTTCCAGCCCATTTTGCCTAAATAATTAAGGCCGTCTACAGACGAATTAAAATTTTTGGCTTTACCTTCTTCATCTTTAAGGCGTTGATCTTTCCAATAGTTTCTATCCTCTCCAAAGTCGAGCGTTAATGAAACCTTGGTACTAAAAATTTTACCTGTTGCTACGGCTAAGCAATATTGTTCAACTTTTGAAGTGTCTTGCGAAAAACCGTTTAATGATAAGGCCAGGAAGAATAACATTAAGATCTTTTTCATTGCATTTGTTTTAAGTGTTATTAATTCATTTTAATAAACAGTAATGTAGTGAATATTATATATCAATACAAACTAAAGTATTAGAATTTTCCTTTTATCTTTCAGCAAGGAATGAGGGATAAATAAGAAAGATTAATGATAATATTGGCCCGAAGGAATTTTAAAGATCCGCCCGGTTTGAAATCGCATCAATTCTGTATATTCAGATGGATGGGCAGAGGTCCAATTTTGATAAGCTGGTAAATTTTGTGCAGCAGTAAATAACCACTGATCATAGGCATCAAACATACCCTGTTGTAATAATTGTTGTTGTAATTCAAAAAGTTTAAAAGGGTATTGAGTGGCGTAAGATGAATACCATTCCAGGATAAACCGGGCCCGTATCATTGTAAGTGATTCTGTATTGATACCAACAGCAGCAATATTGCTTAGTTTATTCATTGTTTGTAAATATGCTGCTACAAAACCACTTTTATCTTTATTGTTTTTTTCGAGGTTTTCATCAGCAAATAATTTTTTGTAACCTTCAAGTAAAATATTTTTTATTTCTGCCGAAAATGAACTCTGCGGTTCAATGTTCAAAAATATTTCGCCATATAAAAGGCTCCATACTTTATCTGTACTGAAATAATAATACTTACAGGCATTAAAATAATTTTTAGAAAAGCCGGGATCCATTTCTATCCCCTTTTCCCATTGTTTTATAGCACCGAAATCTTTTTGTGCCCACTGTAATTCACCCAACTCATTATATAAAGGACCGCTGGCAGGAAACTTTTTTAACCCCTTTTTATAAATTTTTTCACATTCTTTTACTTCGTCAAGTGCTATGTAAATATCGCCGGCCACCTGAAAGCACTGATCATCTGCTTCTTCCAGATCAAGTAAAGGTTTGTAGATCTCAAGGGCTTTTGAATACTCTTTTGCAAAATAATAATTGAGGCCAAGGTTCTTTGCAACTTCAATATTTTTGGGCTCTAATTTTATAGCCCTGTTCAATACCAGGATGGCATTGGCAAAATCGCCCTGCCGCATAAATGTATTGGCGGTTTCTTGTAATTGTTTTACATCCTGTGCAATGGCAAGCCCGGCCAACAGCATAAAACAAAAAGGTAAAAGAATTATTTTAATTTTTCCCATCCCCATAAAATTACAATGAAAATCAATACAATAAAATTAATGAAATGATTTATTACTGATCAGTATCAATAACATGTGTTAAAAGACCATCCCTTAACTTAGGTTCAAACCAGGTGCTTTTCGGTGGCATCACATTACCGGAGTCGGCGATCTCAAATAGTTGCTCAATGCTTACCGGGTACAGACTGAAGGCCAGTGCCATTTCCCCGCTATTTACTTTTTTCTCCAGTTCGCCCAAACCACGTATTCCGCCAACAAAATCTATTCTTTTATCTGTACGCTGGTCCTTTATATTTAATATGGGGCCCAGTATATTGTTTTGCAATATGGTTATATCCAATACTCCAATTGGGTCGGTGGTATAACTGTTTTCCATTGCAGATAATTGATACCATTGTTTATTCATATATATTCCAAACTCATGTAATTTTGATGGTGAAAAGGCCTTGTCAACTTTATTAATATAAAAATTCTTTTTTACTGCCTTTAATAAACCGTCTTCACTTAATCCATTCATATCTTTAATTACCCGGTTATAATCCATTATTTGCAGCTGATCCGATGGAAATAAAGTGGTTAAAAAATAATTGGCTTCATGGGTAGCAGTATCGCCTAAGGCTAAACGTACTTTAGCGGCCGAAGCGGCACGGTGATGGCCATCGGCTATATAAGTGCAGGGAACCTGTTCTTTAAACAAACCCGTAATTGTGTTGATCGTTTCATCATCATTCACTATCCAAACGGTGTGTTGTATCTCATCATCGGCAATAAAATCATAAACCGGACTGTGCTCTTTTTTCCAGTTATTGATCACAGCATCAATAACATTCACATTTTTATAAGCAATAAAAACATTACCTGTTTGTGCCCTGGTGGTTTTAATATGATTGATACGGTCCTGCTCTTTTTCGGGACGTGTAAATTCATGTTTTTTTATCAGGCCATTTTCATAGTCATCAATTGAGCTGGCGCATACCAAACCTGTCTGGCTCCTGCCCATCATAATCAATTGGTAGATATAATAACAAGCTTTGTTTTCGCGAAATAAAATTTTACGGTTGATAAAGGCATCCAGGTTTTCTTTGGCTTTATCATAAACGGCTTGTGCATGCACATCAATTTCTTCCGGTAGATCGATCTCACTTTTTGTGATATGTAAAAAACTGTTCGGGTTGCCCTGTGCTTCTGTTTTAGCTTCTTTGCTGTTAAGAACATCGTAAGGCCTTGCTGCTACCTGCTTTGCCAGCTGCGCTTCGGGTCGCAGGGCTTTAAAGGATTGTATTGAGATCATGCTGAGGGGTATTAATTTTAAGGATGTGTATTATCAATATTTTATGCATTTTTTAATGCAAACGCTTTCATCAATCCGGTTAAAAATTCAACACTTTTAATTGGCAAAGCATTATAAAGAGAAGCCCTGAAGCCGCCTACCAAACGATGGCCCTTGATACCTACGATACCCTGTTCTTTTGTGAATTGTAAAAAGGATTCATCGAGAGTAGGGTTGTTCATTACAAAGCATACATTCATCTTACTTCTGTCTGGCACAGCAGCCGTACCTGTAAACAAAGGATTCTCATCAATTTCTGCATAGAGCATAGCTGCTTTTTGATCATTTAATTTTTCAATAGCGGCTATGCCTCCCTGTGATTTAAGCCATTGCAGGGTAAGCATGCAAACATAGATAGCAAATACCGGAGGCGTATTCAGCATACTTCCTTCTTTAATGTGGTTACGATAATCCATAATTGTAGGAATAGTGCGTTTTATTTTTCCTAAAATATTTTTATTAACCACAACAAGATTAACACCTGCGGGGCCCATATTTTTTTGTGCACCTGCATAAATAAGATCAACGGAATTAAAATCAATTACCCGGCTGAAAATATCGGAGCTCATGTCTGCAACCAGTGAATTGCTGGTTTTTGGAATATGCTGCCATTGTGTTCCATAAATGGTATTATTGGTGGTGATGTGTAAATATTTTGCATCATTGGGAACTGCAAAATCTTTTGGGATAAAATTGTACCCGGCTGCTTCACTGGTACAAACAATTTCTACTTTGCCAAACAGCCTTGCTTCCTTTATGGCTTTAGAACTCCATACACCAGTATCTGTAAATGCTGCTGTTTCTTTTTCATCCAGCAAATTCATGGGTACTTGCATAAATTGGGTAGAAGCGCCACCGTGCAGGAATAAAACTTCATGTTCGTTATCCAGTTGCATCAATTCTTTTACCAGGGCCCTTGCTTCATCCATTATTGCCTGAAAAACAGGAGTGCGGTGGCCTATCTCTACAATAGATAAGCCGGTGTTATTATAATTAAGAATGGCTGCTGCAGCTTTTTCAAATACTTCTTTAGGTAATATGGAAGGACCTGCATTAAAATTATGAACCACTGATTGAATTGATTAAGTTAAATATGAAAGACAAAAATACAAAATAAAAATTCCTTTGGCGAAAGCTTATAAAAGGCGGATGTGAAAATATTTATCCGTGAGAATTATAGCTGAATAGAACAGCAATACAAATAAAAAGGTGAAGAGTTGAAAACGTTTGTTGTAATTATATTGTTTGCTTATCAAATAAACTAAAAAAAATAAAAATAAACTTGTAATGACAGGTAAAGTAAAAGTTCCGATACCCAAGGTTTCACTGATCCTTGCTTCATCATTGGGCCTTCTTATACTGAGGATCATGGCAGTAAAACGCATAAAAAAGGCAGTAAACAAAAAAGGGTATAAATAATAGTTGTCGTTTTTTCTTAAAATAAAATAAAACAGCATTGCCTGTATTATTGTGAACAAAGGACCAGCGGCGCTTACAACTGTATAATGCCAGTCTTTTAAATAAAAACCATTTACAGGATAACCTGAATTAAGTGTCATTGCCATTTTATTACCTAAAAATTCTCCGGTAAAGAAATGACATAATTCATGTAACTCAAATGATAAAAAAACAGCAATGGCAGTTAAAGCAAAGTATAAAAAATTTATTTTGTTCTCTTTCATACTTCAAATTAAGTTCATTTATTCTTCATTTCTGCCAATCATTTTTCCGTTGATCTTCCAGGCATTATTTAATTCATCAAATTCTTTTAAACTGGCCTCATTGAATTGTTGTTTCGCCAATATTTTCAGATCAGGCTGACCTGCATTAACCCATGCAGTGTACCATAAAGAGGCAATGGCAAAAATGGATTGCCGCATGCGACGTTCGATCATGCCATTCATTTTTTTATTGTATAAAATTGTATAGGCATAAGAGTATTGCCGTATGATCTTGCCATTTCTTTCTTCAAAAGAATATTTTTTATCATCGGGAAAAAGGTGGGTCAGTTCCTTGTCGATAGACAAAACCGAATCGGCAGCCCTGGCACTTTCCAAAATCCTTTTCCATATAAAATCACCGGGGTTTTGTATGTATTGTGCCTTGCCGATAAAGAAATCAAAATCTTTTTCTGCCAGCAATTCGGGTACACGGCTTTCCCAAAAAGCATGTATTCCTTTTTGATTGGTGAACTGTCCGTTGTGATTACTGTTGCTGTGTAAAGGCACATGGGCATCAGCAATATAATGACCGATATCGGCACTGAGAGTTAATATTTTGCTGAAATTTTTTTCTTTAAAAGCGTCAGTAAGGCGCCGCAACATGGATTGTATATGCCAGGGTACTGTGCCATGGGCTATTAATGAATCTTCTCCGAACCTTGCAACGGCATCTGTCCATTTGCGGGGTAATAAATCGTAAGGATATTTACCATAGTGATCGATATCTATATAATGTTTTGGTCCTTCTCCCGGTACAGCATACCTCCTTTTATCGGGATCGGTGGAGTGTTCGCTGATAAAACTGATATTGGGTTTGTATAATACCAGCATTTCGGGAGGCAATAAAAAAACGGCGTAGTAATTAATTTTTTGGTGTGCATAAAATCCCCAGCAATAAGAGGAGTGGTTTAAAATTACCAACAGCCCGGTAAGGAAAAAGCATTGTAACCTTTTTTTCATTAGTACCTATTAATGAACTAATGTACCATAAGTGGTAAGATCAACCAAGGTTATTTTCTCTTATAAAAACGTTTTTTTTCTATTTGCCTTCCGGTTCATGCAGGTCAGTAACACCGCCACTGACGGCAAACTTCATTGTTTGAGCCGCACTGATATTTTCAATAAGCTTTACGTTTTCTTTGGGAATGATATATACATTGCCCGAAACAGAATAGGCCATGGGAATATACACGGCAACATAATCGGTTAACCCAAAATCATGCATATCATCACGGGTAATAAAGCCAAGGCGCCAAACATTATTACCATCAACGTTGGCTAATACATTGCGGGTAAATTTTTTATTATTACCTGCAAAGGCCTCAAAAAAATCCCTTGTGGTAGAATAAATATATTTAATACCCGGTGTTTTTTCCAAAATCTTATCCATAAAACTAAGAATACGGCCGGTGATAAAAAATGAACTGAAATAGCCAAGTATGACTATTACCCCAATAATCAGTACAAAACCGATCCCGTAATTACGCACATGCACTGTACCCTGGGCATCCTTATGCGTAAAAATGGGAATCCAGCTATCAATACCCGATACTACAAAGTAAATGGAGTAAGCTGTAATAGCAACAGGGGCCAGTATTAATAACCCTTGCAGAAAATATTGTAATAGCTTTTTAAAATAAAAAGGCTTTTTCATGATCGATCAATTTAGTGAACAAAGATAATTGATTGGAGGGCGGTTTGGATAATGTTAAGTTAACAGCAACCAATATTGCAGGTAAATGGGCAACAAGAATTAGGCTGTCAATAAAATCCCGGAAAATTGATGAACGGCAAAAAAAAAAGATGCCGTTAACTACTAATTTGGGACAAGGTTCTGAACTACAAGGAGAAAGAGTTTCAGACGAATTTGCCATAGATATTGAGAATATAATTCAATCATTTTCGGGAGTGAAAATTATCAAAATCGTCAATGCAGGTAGGGTAATTGGGATTTTTTTTGAGATAAACGGACGCAAAGATTCCTTTATGACAACTCCTCATCACTTGCTATCTGGGTTAAATATTATCAGTGGTTATTTTAAAATTCCTTTGGGAAATCTTGAGGGTTCTCATACTTCACACAAAAGTCATGCGTAATACTCATTATTTCTTTATAATCTTCATCACTATGTATTGCACCTTGCATGATACCAATACAACCACCAATTTTTTGAGGAGGATTAATATTCATATAAAACTTACTGTAAAGTTGCAAATGATGTTTTTGCATAAATTTTTCATATCCCAAATAATACGCTGTTACCCATGCCGTAATAACATCTTCATTGTCGGGATGGTTTATGTCTTGTTCCATATCTATTTTTTTGTTTGTTATAGTTGTTTTGAAACGATTGTAAATTTAAACTAATTAACCATGTTTACCAATTTAGTAGAACTTATCCTGTCAATGCCAAATGAAACAACTTGCCGTAAATATGTGGCTGAACAAAGATGGGGAGCAGGGAAGGTTGTTTGCCCTTATTGTGAAGGACAAAGAGCCTATAACATTGAGGGAGGAAAGAGATATAAATGTGCCTCTAAAGGTTGTATGAAGAAGTTTAGCGTAACCGTTGGAACATTTATGGAAGACAGTAAAATACCATTGGTTAAGTGGCTTAGTGGTATTTACCTGGTTACTTCATCTAAGAAAGGGATTAGTAGCTACACTTTGGGAAGGCAGTTAGGAATAGCACAAAAGAATAGTTGGTTTATGCTTCACAGGATAAGGCAGGTAATAATAGACAAAACAGATGTTGTACTGGACGGTGAAGTTGAAATAGATGAAACATACCTATCTAAGAGGTTTAGATCAAAATACAAGGGATTGCCACCTGACGAAGTAGAAAGATTAAGGGAGCAAAACAAGTTCCAAAATAAAGGAGCGGTCATAGGTATTGTACAAAGAGACGGCAAAGCCATTATAAGGGCAATAGATAGTATCAATAAACAAAACGTAAAAGAAATAGTAACTAAGCACGTTAGTACAGAAAATACTATCCTCTATACAGATGAAAGCAACATATATAAATATACCCTTAGATACTATGACAGGGAAACTGTTTGCCACTCATTAGGAGAATGGGCAAAAGGTAAATGCCATATCAATACAGTAGAAGGGCTTTGGTCTATTATGAAACGTGGGATATATGGTATCTATCACAGGGCAATCCCAAAGCATTTAGATGCTTATTGCAGGGAATTTGAGTTCAGATACAATACAAG
>JAYVUE010000106.1:0-2667 GCA_043788195.1 Chitinophagaceae bacterium | reverse complement strand
TCGCCTTTCCATGCTTTTACAATTGCAAAGTCTGCATCAAAAGCATATTCCAGTAAATATTCTTTGTTATTAAAAATGCGGGATTCTTTTCCTAATGCTACTTCAGTACCAACCCCTGCCGGGGTAAAAATTGCAGGCATCCCATAACCCGCAGCCATTCACCTTGTAGCCAATGTACCCTGGGGTATTAATTCCACTTCTAACTCTCCACTCAACAACTGGCGTTCAAATTCAGCATTCTCCCCAACATAAGAAGAGATCATTTTCTTTACCTGCTTTTGTTTCAACATCAACCCAATTCCAAAATCATCTACGCCTGCATTGTTGGAAATACAGGTTAAATTTTTTACCTGCTTATTAACAAGTGCTGATATCGTATTTTCAGGAATTCCACATAATCCAAAACCTCCCAGCATAATAACTGCACCATCTGTAATATCAGTAATTGCTTCTGAAGCATTATTATAAAGCTTATTCATATCAATTTACTTTTAAAGAGTCTTTTGCAGGTTTTGATTTTCCCATAGTATTCTTGTATTTGTTACGGCTGGTTATATTTATCATACTGTCTAACATAGGTTGCATAATATCGGGGTGAGTTTTATAAAACTCATAACTCTTATAAAATTCTTCTTTCGAAATTTTATGTTCAGCAAATATTTGCCGTTGCAGTTTAGCCAGTTCCAATGCTGGAATTTTTGAAGAATCTTTTTTCACATAATCAAATACAAAATTATCTGCCCGTATTACATCAAATAAAACCACCTGCATTTTGGCCGGTTTTAATATTCCTTCAGGAATATCTTGTTTACTTCTGCAGGAAAACAACAGCACTACAGCAACGAATACTATTTTTTTAACGGTCATTTCAACTCATCTTTATATTTATTAGCATTGGTTACATCCATTTTTTGTAATAATTCTGATGCCCTTATTTTATCTTGTTGTGGTGCTTTTGAAAACAGTTTTATTAATTCTGTTGATTTACCCTGAAAGAAAAACTGGTTGATCATTTTATTTGGATTATCTGTGTTGAAACTATTCAGCAGGTTCAGTACATTCATTACTTCACCCCTTGCCTGATTTTCATCTTCATATAATTTATCCATACCCAACCGGTAATAATTGTAGTACACATCATGCATGATGGTGTACCTGCTATTCAGCATATTTTCCACCAGCCAATAGCGGTTACGTACACCATCAAATGCTTTCCACCCGGAAATTGCCCTGCCATCCGGTGCATTATTTACAATATTTTGTGCTTTTTGAAAATAGATATCACCACCATGAAGGGAAAACGAATCGTAGTCAAATGCAAGTATCATATTTACATAATAAGCCAATACGGCAGTAAGATTAGATACTAAAGCATCTGAACCGGATATCCTGTTTTCATTAAATTCCAGCTGTTGAAATTCAACATACTTAAATGCCACACTTTCATCCCTGAAATTAATTATTGGCGACCGGTAAGAAGTATTGAATATCGGCCTTGCTGCCTGTATGGTTAAGTTTGCATTGTATACATTAACATCCGAAGTGGGCTCAAGATTCAATAAAAAATTACATTCAATCTTTTCGTTTGGTAAAAAATTGTCACTGGTCCATTTTCTGTTATTGATAAAATTGTTCAATGCAGTCTGTAATGTTCTGAAAACCCCGGGGTTTACAGAATTTCCTACCTGGCTGCTAACCACAGTAATAGTAGCTTTCAATTCCTGTGCCCCGGCAAACCGGACAAGTAATAACAGTATAATTAAAAATGTAAGTTTACGCATGAAATAATTTGATGATGGTATTTACAATATCTTTCGCCACTGCTGTTTTTGGCTTGTTATCAAAATGGTACTCGTTCCCCTGTTTATCAAAAATAGTGATTTTGTTAGTGTCGTGGCCAAAACCTGCCCCGGTATCATTTAAAGAATTTAAAACAATAAGGTCGGCATTTTTTGTTTGAAGTTTTTTCAGGGCGTATTCTTTTTCATTATTGGTTTCTAAAGCAAAACCCACTAAAAACTGGTTGTTCTTTTTCTTCTCTCCAAGTGACTTTAAAATATCTTTTGTTTTGGTCAGTTCAATAGTAAAAGCATTTTCAAGTTTTTTTATTTTCTCTTTAGCCACTTCTTTGGGAGTATAATCTGCCACTGCAGCACTCATAACAGCAATATCTGCCAATTCAAAATTTTGAATGCATGCATTATACATTTCATGGGCCGATTTTACCTGGATAATTTTAATCTTCGCCGGTACCTGGATATTTGAAGGACCTAATACCAATGTCACTTCAGCGCCCCTGTTACTCATCTCTGTTGCTACAGCAATACCCATTTTACCGGAAGAATGATTGCCAATGAAACGAACAGGGTCAATGGCTTCATAGGTAGGGCCGGCTGTGACCAACACTTTTTTACCTTTTAATTCATTGTTGCCTGAAAAAAAATCACTTACCCATTGCACTATTGATTCCGGTTCGGCCATTCGTCCTTCACCAAACAGGCCACTTGCTAACTCTCCTTTTTCAACTGGGATAATCTGGTTACCAAATGAAGTGATTTTAGCAAGATTATTTTTTGTTGATGGATGATACCACATGTCTTCATCCATTGCAGGGGCTACAACTACAGGGCAGATGGCTGACAGGTAAACTGCAGTAAGTAAATTATC
>JAYVUE010000105.1:0-4708 GCA_043788195.1 Chitinophagaceae bacterium | reverse complement strand
GCTCCTTTTTTGATAATATAAATAAACCCTGTAATAAATAATCCTACAAACATTGCAACTGCTGAAAATCCCTGCCAGCCTAATTCTCTAAAATTAACTGCATAGGGATAGAAAAATATTACTTCCACATCAAATAAAACAAATAGAATTGCCACCAAAAAATACTTGATTGCCATGGGCTGCCGTGCATTACCCTTGATTTCTATACCACTTTCAAAATTTTGAAGTTTGTCAGAGGTCTTTCTTTTTGGCCCAAAATAATGCGTAAGCAGCATCATAGTGGCGATAAATCCAATTGCGAAGAACAATTGGATACCTATAGGTAAATAATTAACAGCGTTGTTGATATTATTGGCCTGAAGAATAAAGAATTGCATATTGCAAAAATAGGGTAGGGTGAGCAAATAACAATCTAACTTTTTCCAAAAAGATAATCTCAATTCCTGGCAGGAATTGAGATTATCAAATTATGAACAAATTTCATCACTTTTTTAAAGCAGCGGCTGCTTGCTTTTGAGCAGCGGGTTTATTACCTACAGGCTTGGTTTGCTTGGAAGGCGGAGGCGCATTCATGTTCATTGATCCGATGGCAACTTTATTATTAAGGGCATCTGGGTCTGCCGGGTCAATTACCAATACGCTGTCGCAATAAGCAATTGCGGTAGCTTTATCTTTCTTAATATTGGCATAATAAGCAACAAAATATTTATAACTACCAATCAACTGATTTTTATTTTTCACCTTATCAACCTGGCCAACTTCAATTGCCTTTTGAAAGGCAGGATTTGCCAAACCTTGTTCCATGGTTGAATCAATGGCCCAATTAGCTTTTCCAATCATATAATAACTAAATATATCATCCGGGAATTTCTGGCTGTAGGTATTAAAAATATTAATCGAAGACTGATAATCACCAGCGCGGAAATAGTTATAGCCTACATTATACAGGTCAATTTTTTTTGTTTCTTTTCTTAAATCCAATATTTTTTTATACCAGTCGGCGGCTGTTTTAAAATCCTTCATGCTTTCATACCTGACTGCAATAGTTTTTAGCAGTCCAACTTTGCCTAATTCGGTGCTGTCTGCAGCTACGGCCTTTTCAATATAAGTTCCTGCCAGTACTTCATTACCAGGAAACTTCAACAAAGTTTCTGAATAAATGGAATAATCTGTGGGGCCTATTTTTTCTGGAGACTGAATACGCAAATATTTTTCAAAGGCATCCCTGGCCTTTACCGAATCTCCTAATTTAAAAAATGCAAAACCCTCTAACCCATATAGGTTGGGATAGGGATTGGGTACGGCAGCAATGCACTGATCGGCTAAAACGATCGCCTCTTTAAATAGCCCCTGGGCATATTTCATAGAGGCTTTATAAAAACAATTTTTAGGGTCATCATCGCTATAAGATAGATATTTATCGAGGTACGTGGCAGACTTGGTTACATCCGTAGCATAATTTAAATCGGATAAGTTTTTATAAACAGGCGGAAAAGTTGGATCCTTTGCAATGGCCTCATTATAATATTTCATATAAATTTCTTCTTGTCCAACACCCTGCGTTTGATAAATTTTACCAATTCTGTAAAGTGCTCTTACATAAGTTGGATCTAAAGTAAGCGCAGCCTGGTAGGATATTTGCGCATTTCCTCCATCCATCAACATCCTGTAACCATCTCCCATATAGACATACACCGCAGGATCTTTGAATTTTTTTATGGCGGTTGCTAATTTTAATTTTTCAATTCCATAGGTAGCATCCCCGTTCTTATTGTCATAGTCGGTATTCGCCATTCCAACGGCAGTCAATACATCAAGGTCTTTATTTTGACTTAATGAAAGTGCTGTTTCATAACGGTTCCTTGCATCCTGGGGTTTACCCTCATGAGATTCTATATGTCCCATACCTGCTATCAATAAGGGATTGTTGGGGCTTTTTTCGAGAGCCTTCCGGTAAAGTTCCTTTGTTTCGGCTAATTCTTTGGCTCCAAAATCAGCCTGTGATATATTGGCAATACCCAGCCAATAAGTTGCCAAAGCATTATTAGGATCTGCTGCAAGTAACTTTTCAAAGACATTTTTAGCGCTTTTGAATTTTTCAAACGCGATAAATTTCCGGCCTTCTTCAATTGTTTGTGCTTTTATTACATTTGAAAAAAACAAGGTAGTTAAAACCAGCACCCCAAATTTGATCTTGTTCATTTTATTTTACCGTTTAAGACTTTACAATGTTATTAATTTAAAATGGAAACTGCTACAAATAGCTATTAATCTTTTTCTAATTTTTCATTAATCTTTACGCTTCTTATACCAAATCCAATTTTACTTGATCCCAAATACGCCCTTTTAAATATTAATTGCCCCCGTTCATATTGCAAAAAGTTCAAAAAGCCAGAACCCAGGCCAGAATAGTTTTCCTTCAGTATATAAAACAAACCACGTACCAAAGGATAACTTCTCGTCATAATATTGTATTGGTTAGGCATAACATAGGATGAATCCGTACAATTGTCACATTTTAAATATACAATTTTAACCTTCTTTAACATTTCAACCTGTGCACTTTCTTCAGAATTTCCAATCCAGCTGATTCCCACCAATCCAATTGCATTATCATTGGCTGCTACATAATCCAAAACGGCCTGGCTGTTATTTACTGCCCTCACTACCCCTGTATCAAATTTATTTCCTTTTAAAATACTATCAATGGCAAACCTAACAGTACTCGTTGCATTTAAACCATCAAAAATTACCTGGTTCTTTTTTCCCATCTTTCCAGCCAATTGCTGTTGCAATCTTTCTAAAGTAAATAAAGTGTCGTTGCTTTTTGAGTTTACAATGATGGCAATGGCATCTGTTGCAATCTCCTCCCACCGGGGAACGAAATTCAATGAATCTTTAAAATATTTTTCTTCTTTCCTGGTAAGTCCCCTCGTTACAATTACCATTCTTGTAAGCGAATCTTTTAAAATATCCCGTAAACAATCTGCCTCCGGTTTGTAATGAGCCATGATTTTTGCCCCGGGGTAAGATCCTTCAAAAACTTTTATCTGGGCATCCATTACAGGCTTGAAAGACTCATCCACACTTATATGAATAATACCACTGGTAAGCGAATCTGTTGCCGCAACTTGTTTTTTTGATTTACAATTGACAAACCCAACATATATGAAAAATAAAAATCCAAGAGCTATATTGGTCCTTTGAAATGTCTTCATCAGTATCTAAAATAATTTTTCTGGTAGCCCCTAAATATTCTAAAACCCCCGTACAACCAGCATATAACAGCAAAAAACTTGATTAATAGAGGTTCGTATTGATTTAAAAAACCCCGGGTTAATTGAATGGGAAACATAAAAAAGCAACCCGCAATGATGAGAAATACGCCCATACCATAGTTGGTTATGCTACGCATGCGTACAATACCTTTCTCTCTTTCGCTCAGTTGCTCCTTTTCAAATTCTTCCAATGCCATATAAAATTTTTATTTATGAAAAACCAGAATTGATCAGCACTGTTTTTGTGGAGAGGCAATTTACTAAATTAATTACGGAATTTTAATCTTCTGCGATAAACTTTACCGGAATAATATAAAAAACCGACACATTTTGCCCCTTTGATTTACCGGGCGTCCATGCAGGCATTTTTTTCAAAACCCTTATTACTTCATTGTTAAACGCTTTGCCTCCACCTTCCAATAATTCAAATCGTTGCAGTTTACCATCGTATCCCACCACAAATTTCACTTTTACACTGATTAACTCCCCCTTCTCCAGGTCCCTTGGATTGTTCAGGTTTCGAACCAGGAATTTTCTTAACGCCTGCATTCCACCTGGAAATTGAGGCATAATTTCTGCAATATCCATGGGTGTTGTTATGTCAACCATTAGTGGTTCCTGCTTAGGAGGTTCTATATAATCCGTCGTTCCAACTCCCGAAGCCCCTGCCAGTTGTGTTCCTGCTTCATCCAACCTATTGGTACTGCCAATCGCCCTATTATCCAAATTATGCAGTATATCAACTGAATCCTTATTATTCACTATAACAATTTCACTTGTCAATTTCACTGTGGCTAACGATTTTGACCTTGCCGGCTTAATTAATGGGGGCTTAATTTCCTCAACTTTTGAAGATGGTAAGACCTGCCCGAAAACCGGATCTTCAATAAGGAATGTATCGCCGGTTGCCGGTTCTGGCAGGAAAGTAAAGGCAGAAAAAACAATTACACCAGATATCATTATCCCAATGGATTTAATTAACCGGGTATTATAGCATTTACGCAGCCTATAGGCGCCATAATCCTTATTCCTTTTTTCGAAAATAATGTCCAATACATCACTTTTCATAATTAACTCGCAATTCATACAGGTTGGTTTTGAAGTGAAAAAATTAATTCCATCCCGATTTATAAAATATACCCTGGGCCAAGCAAAAATCCTGGTGTGTATTCCCGATAAAAATCAGGATTTAAAATTCAATATGCCAATTGAAAAGTAGGTGGTCAAAACATTATTTTCAATCGGGGAAATCAAAACCGGCGCCGTTTGATATGAGATGCTAATCTTTAATAAATCCACAAATGGCATCCAATTTTACTTCCAATAAAAAAATCAGCTTTGTAATTGCCACATAAAGTTGATTGCTGCCATTTATATACTTTTCTACTTTTAATGACCAATACGCAACTACTTTCTTCCTTCCTAACAGC
>JAYVUE010000104.1:0-2540 GCA_043788195.1 Chitinophagaceae bacterium | reverse complement strand
CTCCCAATAAAAAAAATGGCTGTCATTTTCGTGACAGCCGTTTTTATAAACATATAATATTCAGTTTTTTTTAAAACGTAATAAATATTTATTGTGTAGCAGCAGGAGCAGTATTGTCAGCCGGTTTTGTTTTTTTATTTTTTTTGTCCTTGTCTTTGTCCTTCTTATTCTTAAATCCTTTTTTATCTTTTTTATCAGATGATTCATTTACCCTGTCATCATCTATTTTTTCTTTTGCATGTTGAATTATAAAGAAATAATTAATATGGTCATCCACATTTTTTGAGGCATCAATAATTTCCATGAACTGGTTATTTTTATTCCAGTCAGTGTCTTTGTTCAATACTTTCATTCCAATATTTGGGATAAAAGATTCACCATCTGCAAGCCCCAGAGAAAAGATAGGAGTCTCTCCTTTTTTTCCTGTGCCGCTGTAGATCATGGCACCCATAATTTTATCCACCAGGTCCATGTAATAAACAGCACTATCTTCTTTTTTAAATGAATGATAGCAGAAAGATGCTTCACACAAAACCTTCAGACTTAATGGATGTGTTTGCAGGTAAGATTTAGCTTTTACCAGCGCTTCATTAATATTACCATCATCGTTCAGTTCAAAAATTTCCTTTTCGGCTTGCATGTCTTCAAAAGGCTTGTACTTTGGGTCTTCTGTAAAGCCAATCATCAGTGCCAGGGTTTCTGCATTGCTGAGGGTGGTATCCCTGTTAAGAAAACGGATCAGTAATTTTTGATAAGAGAGATCACTGCCCTTATCCTGCGTTTTTTCCAGGATATTTTTAAAGTCTCTTTTGTAATCAAAGGCAATCGTATCAGGAGTTTGAGCAATGGTTTTTAACCCTGGGATTATTAATAGAAGGAGATAAAACAATTTCATAAGTACCTTTCTCATTTCGGTCAGTTTAAAGAGGATTATTAGTGGTGAAATGAAGTTAAACATTTTCAATAATAAAAATACTTTAAATGATTTTTTATTGAGAACAGGCGTTCAATTTTTTTTCTTCTTATACAAAAAATCAGCAGTAGGATCACCACATTGAATCATTATTATAAGAAAAAAATACATGCCGCAATCTAAAATTGATGAAAGTATTTTTATCTCACCAATACCACAGTGCCTTTGCTGACAATGGTTTGCCCCTGCTCACATTCTGCTTCTAAGTACCAGGCAAACACTTCGCTGGAAGATACCGTTTCAGCATTTTTTATTATCCCATCCCAGCCTAATGAAGGTATGTTCGGAGAAAAATTCTGTCTTTCAAAAACCTTGTTGCCCCGCCTGTTAAAAATTAAAAATGTTTTGATGGTACGGTAGCCCTTTGTTATTGGATAAAAATTATCATTCAGGCCATTCCCGTTTGGCGTAAATGCTGTTGGTAACAACAGGTTGCTTTTTTCGCAGGCTACATATATGATGATATCATCCGAAGATTTACAGCCATTTGCCGAAGTGGTTTTAACAGTGTATTTGGTTGATTTGGTGGCAATGCCCGACACTGAAGGACAATTGCTGCAGGATAAAGTGGCAGCAGGTTCCCATAAATAGGATGTTACCCCCGGGCTGTAAACAGGGTTAATTGTAAAAGCTGTGTTATAAGGCAATACTTTATCATCACCTGCCTTTACAGCTGGTAATGGATATAAATGTATTTTGGAAACAGCTGAATCGGAATAACAACCGGCTGAGTCTTTTACTGTTACGGTATAACTAATGTCTGCCAATGGAGAAGCCAAAGGATTTCTAATGCTGCCATTGCTGAGGTAAGTAACAGGTGTCCATGAAATGATACCTGTTGTGTTAAGTGTAAGCGGCACTGTCAGTCCGGTGCACAATGCAGTATCGGAAGGAAATACTTTGATATGAAACGGGCTAAAAACTTTTACCAGGCAGGTATCATAATTTCGGCAGCCAAAGCTGTTGGTAGCTTGTGCAATATAAGAGGTGGTAACGGCAGGGTATGCCCTGGTAGTATCGCAGGAAGTGCAACTGATACTGGTGGAAGGTAACCACAATAAGGAATCAATTGTATAGCCGGTCAGCATTGCGGTGTCCCTCAATCCGCAGATAGTAACCTCCGCAGGAAAGGCAATTATTTTCGGTAGCGGAGCAGCGGTAATTATTTTTTTCACGCTTTGTGCACAACCATTTATATCGGTTGCCGTAAGAGTAACATAATAGTTGGCAGCTGCCCTGTATAAATGTGGTAAAGGATTTTTTACAGAATCTTGTTTATTGTCTCCAAAGTTCCAGCGCCATGTAGCAATTGCATCTGCTGCATAAAATGGATAGCTGTTGTTGGTGAAGCTAAATGCTTTATCAACACAAAGTATTGGGGGCGATGTAAAATCAACAACAGGTCCTTTTACAATTGTATTGCCGCTTAATTGTAAAGTATCACTGCAGGTTCCGGCCACAGCATCTTTTATCACCACATACTCTGCAAAACTGCCGTGGATGGAAGGATGATAATTCAAAATAGAATCACCACCATTATTTATCATAGTGCCATTTACAAAAAACT
>JAYVUE010000103.1:0-4965 GCA_043788195.1 Chitinophagaceae bacterium | reverse complement strand
AGCGTTGAGCCCGTTTAAGAAAAGGGTAAATGTTGCCATGATCACCAATATTGATGCTAAAAGGATCCATTTAAAATTTTTAGCAGTAAATATTACCCTTAAAGTATAGGATTCGAAATGTGATTTAAGTTTTGCAGGATCAAATTCAAGACTATAATAAAGAAATAGTCCAACCAGTATGAATATGGTAAATGCAATGATCTTTGGCATCCATCCTTTTTTAAAGGAATGAATGAACCACAAAGAAATAATGAATGCGATGATCATTCCAATTACTGGCGCTAAAAAGATAAAGGCGATCGTTTTTAAAACCGGGTCGGAATTAACAGTGGCAAATCCGCCAAAGGCTATTGCAGCACCTGAAAAACCGCCTATCAGTGCATGGGAAGAAGAGGAAGGGATACCAAACCACCAGGTAAAGAGATTCCAGAAAATGGCGGACAAAAGGCCGGCAAGGATAACCACCATCATATCATAGCCATGCACAATATCGGTCTTTACTGTTTTAGCTATCGTATTGGCCACACCATGATCTTTAACAATAAAATAGGCGACAAAATTGAACATACCGCCCCACAACACTGCCTGGCCCGGTGTCAACACTTTTGTGGAAACCACGGTGGCAATAGAATTTGCCGCATCATGGAATCCATTAATAAAATCAAAGATGAGTGCCAGGGCGATGATAACTATTAGGAAGGTCATAATTACAATTTGGTAATTAGTTGATTTGGTGATGTGATGATTTGGTGATTTGGTAATTAGTTGATTTGGTGATGTGATGATTTGGTGATTACGAATCTGTATTCATTCATCATCAAATTATCAAATTGGCTAATCTTCAAATTACCAAATCGGGTAATTACCAAATCGATTATGCGTATTTAACAATTATACTTTCAATCACATTGGCAGCGTCCTCGCATTTATCGGTAACGATCTCCATCACCTGGTAGATCTCTCTTTTCTTGATCACTTCTTTTGCATCAGGTTCTTCAGCAAATAATTTTTCGATACTCATATCAAAAATATCATCCCCCTGGTTTTCTATACTGTTGATGGCAACCAGTGCGTCTGTTATTTTACGCATATTTTTCATGTTACGCAATTCAGTTACGGCATCATGTACGGCTACACAACCATTGGCAATAATTTCTGCCATTTTATGAATTCCTGTATCATTGGGATTAACACGATAAAAATTTATTTTTTTTGCTGATGCGTAAATATAATCTGCAATATCATCTAAGGCTGAAGCCAGGTAATGAATATCCTCCCTGTCAAATGGAGTAATAAAGTTCTTTCCCAATTCAGTAAATATCTGGTGAGTAAAATCGTCATTGGTATGCTCCATATCTTCAATTTCCTTGATCAGTTTTGCCCTTTCATCAAAGTCGGGTTCACTTACCACTTCTTTCAATTTTTCACCCATTTTAACCAATACATTAACAACACTTTCAAACAATTGAAAGAACACCCTGTCTTTGGGTAAAAAGATCTTTAAAATAGAATTGATACCTGCCATAATTTTAAGTTTGCGCAAAGGTTAGGCATTAGCCTAAAAAAAGGAAGAACTTTAAAAATGGTAATGATTTCTTAACACAGAGGTAACATCAAATTGTTATTCCTTTGCCACAAAATTTGCTAAATGCTTAAGAAAAAGTTGCTTTTACTGGCTACTGCAATAATAGTAAGTCAATTTTTACAGGCCCAGTTTTTAATGGATATGGTAGATACCAGTAAAAATATGGGAAAAGGTATGCTACAATTATTCAACAAATTTAATAAGATAAGGATCAGTGGTTATACACAATTTCAATTTCAGGTAGCACAAACAAAGGGTGAGAAAAGCTTTGCCGGTGGCGACTTTGCTACAAATGTAAACAACCGGTTTATGATTCGTCGCGGAAGATTAAGGGTGGATTATATCAGAACTGATAAAAATGAACATCCTTTTATACAGTTAGTAATGCAACTGGATGGAACAGAAAAAGGATTTGGCATCAGGGATTTCTGGGGAAGGATCCATGAAAATAAATGGCAACTGTTTTCTTTTACGATCGGCATGTTTGCCCGGCCATTTGGATATGAACTGAACCTGGGAAGCAGTGACAGGGAAAGTCCGGAACGGGGAAGAATGAGCCAGATCTTAATGAAAGGCGAAAGAGACCTTGGTGCTATGATCTCTTTTGAACCACGTAAAAAAAACAGTCCATTGCAACATTTTAAACTGGATGCCGGGCTTTTTAACGGGCAGGGCATACCCGGTTCAAACAGTGAATATGATAGTTATAAAGATTTTATCGCCAGGTTAACGATCAAACCCTATAAGATCAGTAAACAGTTTTCTATTTCCGGCGGGCTTTCAATATTTAATGGCGGGTTTATACAAACTACAAAATATGTTTACAGTAACGGAGTCAATATAAATGGTGATAAAATTTTTGCAGTGGATTCTTCTGCAAACAATATTAATCAAAAAGCCCCCCGTCAATATTATGGTGCAGATATTCAATTAAAATATAAACATAAATGGGGTGCAACTGAGTTGAGAGCGGAATACTGGACAGGAACTCAAACCGGGCTTTCATCAACTTCTGAAACACCTGCCTTGTTAGTAACAGAGCCGTACTATATAAGAAAATTCAATGGCGTCTATTTTTATTTATTACAAACCATAATTAATGAAAAACATCAGTTGGTTTTAAAATATGATTGGTACGATCCCAATACAAAGGTTGCAAAAAATGATATTGGAAAATCCGGAACAAATATCAATGCCACCAATATAAAGTATAACACATTTGGCATTGGGTACATTTATTATATGAACGAAAGTTTAAAATTTGTTTTGTACTATGATAAAATAACCAATGAAACCACCCAATTTACAGGTTTTACTACTGATGTAAAAGATGATGTTTTCACTTTCAGGATACAATACAGGTTTTAGCAGTCATCACATAACATTGCCGTAACATACTCATAACAATTACCTAACTTTTCATTCATCATTGCATAATATGCAAGTCGTCTTTTTGCAGTAAATATTTACTGCATGAGAATTTTATTAACTTTTATTTTATTTTTTACTCTCTCAACAGAAATTTCTGCCCAAAAAGGGAAGATCGAAGGAAAGATTACCGATGCCAGGTCAGGAGTAAATTTATCTGGGGTATCTGTTTCAGTTGAAGGTGATAAAGCCATTGCATCCTCCAATGTTGAGGGATATTTTATTATCAACGTTGAAGCCGGAAAAAAATATATTCTCAAATTAACTTCAGTTGGTTATAAACCAAAAGAGATCGCAGATATTGAAGTGGCAACCGGCCAGCTTACACACCTGGATATTGTAATTGAAAAGACGGATAAAAAAGAAGAGGCCGTTATCATTCGTTCTTCTGTGCGTAAAGAAAGTACAGCCGCATTGATCTCTTATCAAAAAAATACTGCGGTTGTTTCGCAGGTTATCAGTGCGGAAGCCATCAGAAGATCTCCCGATAAGAATACAGGTGAAGTTTTGAAAAGAGTACCCGGCACTTCTGTTCAGGAAGGTAAATATTTAGTAGTGCGTGGTTTGGCCGACCGCTACAACCAGGCTATGTTGAATGGCATTCTCATGAGTAGTACCGAACCTGATCGTAAGACTTTTAGTTTTGATATTTTGCCTTCGTCAATGATCGATAATATCATAGTCAACAAATCTTTTATTCCCGAACTGCCCGGAGAATGGGCGGGTGGGTTGATACAGGTAAATACAAAAGACGTTCCCTCTAAGCCATTTTTCAATGTTCAAATAGGTACAGGTTTTAATACTCAAACGATCGGAAAAGATTTTTACAGTTATAAAGGAAGCAGTACCGATTTTTTAGGTTTTGATAAGGGCACAAGGGGTTTACCTGCCGGTATCCCCAATAAAGCCGCTTATTCCGAATTGGATAACGGGCAAAAAACAATTTTTGGTAGATCATTTAAAAATATCTGGACCGCAGAAAAAAAGAACAGTAATTTTTTGCCTTCTCTGAATCAGGGTGTTTTAATAAGTGGTGGATTCACAAAAAAGTTAGGTAAAAAAAATAAACTGTCAGCTATATTGGCTGTTAATTATAACAGGAGTAATAAAAGAATTGTGTTTGAGAACCAGGTCAATCTTTTCCAGAATAATGTGGCCAGTCTTAATTTTGATTACTTCAATACTAAATACAGCCAGGATATACTGGCAGGTGCATTGGCCAATATTACATTACAACTTGGCAACAACAACAAGATCAGTTTTAAAAACATGCTCAATGTTAACACAACAAATTATACAACAGAAAGAACGGGAAAAGATTTTGAATCCAATTCAATAACAGGTGATAAAATAAAAGCAACAGAACTGGCATTTAAAGCCAATACTTTTTTTAATACTCAACTTTCGGGAGAACATAATATAAAGAGATATAATGCTAAATTACATTGGTTTGGCAGTTACAATATTTTGGATCAATATATTCCGGATCAACGTCGTTTACAATATAACCAGGATGATCCCACCAATCCAAATTCACCGTATTCATTATTAATTGGCGCATCTAAATCATCTCAAAAAAGCGGCAGCCGTTACTTTGGATATTTAAATGACTATGTATATACAGCAGGTGGCGACCTGGCAAAAAGTTTTACAATAAAAAACCAGGTACAAACAATTAAGGCCGGTTATTTTTTCCAGGTAAAAGACAGGTTATTTGATGCCAGGCCATTTGCCATTTACCTTCCTTCTGATAATCCCTCTTTAAGGCATTTAAGCGCCGATAAAGTATTTTCTGCAGAAAATTTTGGTACCGGGTTCGACAATAAATTAGCTTTTAATGAACTGGGTGGTGCAGGTTATCGTTATATCGCCAATTCAATATTGAATGCCGGATTTCTTCAGTTCGACAACCAGCTAGGCAAAAAGATCAGGGTAGTATGGGGATTAAGGGT
>JAYVUE010000102.1:0-6555 GCA_043788195.1 Chitinophagaceae bacterium | reverse complement strand
GAGAGGGTTTGGGTGAGGCTGTATTATTGAAAATCTTTTCCATTCTTGAACTGATTAAGTCCTTCCCTTCGGGTTCTCTGAAAGAGAACGAACGAAGTTCTTTAGGAAGGGCTTCCAAATTTAATCTTTCCTTTTGGATATATGGCACTTTCAGCCAATATTTCTTCAATACGGATCAGTTGGTTGTATTTTGCCATACGATCGGTTCTTGAAGCAGACCCGGTTTTGATCTGGCCACAGTTTAAAGCGACAGCCAGGTCGGCAATTGTAGTATCTTCTGTTTCGCCACTACGATGACTCATAATTGTATTGTATCCGTTATTTTGAGCCATACTAACAGCGTTAATAGTTTCTGTTATAGTGCCAATCTGGTTAACTTTTACCAACAAGGCATTACCAATACCTTCTTTTATACCTCTTTCAAGGCGTGTTACATTTGTAACAAACAAATCGTCGCCCACCAACTGGCATTTTTTACCAACAGCTTCCGTCAACATTTTCCATCCGTTCCAATCATCTTCGGCCATACCATCTTCAATGGAACAGATCGGGTATTTTTTTACCCAGCTTTCCCAATACTTTACCAATTGTTCACTGGTCATTTTTTTTCCATCACTTTTATGAAAGATGTATTTTTTTTCTTTGGCATTCCATAATTCACTATTCGCGGCATCCATGGCAATCATAACTTGGCTGCCCGTTTTATACCCCGCCGATTGTATTGCAATTAATACTGTTTCAATAGCTTCCTCATTACTCTGGATATTAGGTGCAAATCCACCTTCATCACCTACATTGGTGCTAAACCCTTTTTTCTTAAGTACAGTTTTTAATGCATGAAAAATATTAACGCCCCATTGTAAGCCTTCGCTGAATGAAGAAGCCCCGACAGGCATTACCATAAATTCCTGGAAATCAATTTTATTATCGGCATGTGCTCCACCGTTTAAAATATTCATCATAGGTATGGGAAGGATCTTTGCATTTGTTCCTCCAATATAACGGTATAAAGGAAGGTTTGCTTCGAGTGCAGCAGCTTTGGCAACAGCCATACTAACGGCAAGAATGGCATTTGCGCCTAATTTACTTTTATTAGCTGTGCCATCCAATGCGATCATCATGGCATCAATACCCGTTTGATCAGCAACATCCCAACCCAATAAATTTTCAGCCAGAATAGTGTTTACATTTTTTACTGCTTTTAGTACACCCTTACCACCATATAATTTTTTATTGCCATCACGTAACTCTACTGCCTCATGTATGCCTGTGCTGGCACCACTAGGTACTGCAGCACGGCCAAGGTGTTCGTTTTCAGTTAAAATATCTACTTCAATTGTGGGGTTTCCACGACTATCTAATATCTGGCGGGCATGAATGGAGGCTACATAACTCATAAGCGGTTAAAATTTTATTGTTTATGATCTAATTGGCGGCTGTTGTTAAAGTCCTGAAAATATCTTCCAAACTATTATTTTCACTTTGCAAAGAAACAATGTTCCAATTATTGTGCAAACTCAATTGCATTAATTGATTTCTCAGTTCTTCGGGGTTTTTAGTTGATAGTTGATAGTTGATAGTTGATAGCTGACTCACGGCATCAGCATCTTTTAAAGATTTGAGCTTTTCAATGTTTACTTCTTCTTTAAATGCTACTGTCACAAAATGATTGGCAGTCTGGCCTTTTTGTAAATTACTTAAAGTATCATCTGCAACAATCTTTCCTTTATTAATTATGATCACCCTATCACACATGGCCTGCACTTCCTGTAAAATATGGGAAGAAAATAACACCGTTTTATTTTGCCCCAGTCTTTTTATCACTTCCCTTATTTCCACTATCTGGTTAGGGTCAAGGCCGCTGGTGGGTTCGTCCAGTATCAGCACTTCAGGGTTGTGTATCAATGCTGCGGCCAGGCCTACCCGTTGTTTATATCCTTTACTGAGCTGACCTATCTTTTTATTGGCTTCAATGATCAATCCTACCGTTTCAATAACGTTGCCTATTGCCTGTTGCTTATTATCAATTTTGTAAATGCCGGCAACAAATTCAAGGTATTCTCTCACATACATTTCATAATAAAGAGAATTTGACTCGGGTAAGTAACCAATCTTTTTTTTTGTTTCATTATTGTTTTCAACAACAGTAATACCACATACTTCAGTATTTCCACTGTCTGCCTGAAGGTACCCGGTGATCACTTTCATTGTAGTTGATTTACCTGCACCATTGGGGCCAAGGAAACCAACGATCTCACCCTTATCAATTTTAAATGAAATTGCATCAACTGCTTTTTGTGTTCCGTATTTTTTTGTGAGTTGGCTGACTTTTATTGACATCTACGCCAAAAATAATTTATTTAGGGGGAACCAACTAAGCATGATCATATTTTAACAATAAAACCTATGAAAATTATCGGATAAATAAACAAGATCTTGAATTTTGTATTTACCTGGAAAAAAAATTCAGGCATTACCGGGGGGATGTAAATGTGGGTTTTACGCTTTTGTTATCGTAATACTACCAAGCGAAGATCTAAAAAAAAAAATAACGGACTGGTTTTTAATTTTTTTGTATTTAATTAGCGCCTAGCATACTAAAAACTAATATTTTACGTATTAAATAGCAGAATTTCTACATTTTTGTAGAAATACCTATATCCAATATAAAAATAAAATATCCGCATGAAAAAATCTTTATTCTTAGCAACTGCATTTGTTATTTTTTTATTTGTATTTGCTGTAGGTCAGAATGGAAACCCCATCCACGGACGTATAAATGGAAGAGGAAATCCAAACGGCAACAATTCTGGTGGTGGTTCTCCCAATTCAACAGGTCAAAGTGGTACTGGTTCTAATATTGACGTTATCTATCATAAGATATATTGGCGTATCAATCCAGATTCTGCAACCAAGTATATCAAAGGGTATGTGCAGACCAATTTTAAAACAATTACAGCCGGTGTTACTGCAATTTCATTAGATATGAATGCGGTATTGAGTGTTGATTCTGTTCGTTTCCGTGGTGCAAAATTGGCTGCCGGCAATATCTCTCATGTTGGTAATATTGTGACCATTACTTTAGGAGTAACCCTTGCCAATAATTTTATTGATTCTTTTACTGTTTATTATGGTGGTACGCCACCTGCAATAGACAATCCTCCCGGAGCAGTTGGATTTCAAAAATCTTCAGCTAGTGGTGAAGGAAATTATATTTATACTTTATCAGAATCTTATGAAGACAGGGATTGGTGGCCATGTAAGGCTGATATGAAAGATAAGATCGATTCAATGGATATTACAGTTAGTGTGCCATGGGGAACACCAACCGTAGGTGATACCTTTTGGGTAGCTTGTAATGGAAGGATGGTGGATTCTACTATTAGTGGTACTTCACGGTATTTCACATTTAAATCGCGTTACCCAATGGCTTCCTACCTGGTAAGTGTTGGTGTGGCTAAATTTAACAAGTATTACCGAAGTGTTAATATAAATGGTACCACTGTTCCTGTAGTATATAATATTTTCAGGGGAAAAGCATCCTATACAACCATACTCTCAAAAATGGATAGCATGAATCTTACCTTGTCTGAATTCAGTAATAAACTAGGTGATTATCCATTTAAAAATGAGAAACATGGTTTCTATGAATTTGGTTTCGGTGGTGGTATGGAACACCAAACATTTTCTGGGATGGGTTCCGGGTCTTTAACAAGTGCCACGGTATTAGCACACGAACTGATGCACCAATGGTTTGGAGATAATGTAACATTTGGTACCTGGAATGACCTTTGGCTTGCAGAAGGATTTGCCGCTTACGGAGAGTTACAATTATATTATGAACTGGTAGCCAAACATCCGTTAACAGCTTTTACTTTAATGACTAGTAAAAAATCAACAGCACTTGGAGAAACGGTGAGCACATGGATGCCCGATGCTACTGCCGGCAGTTCTTCCATGTGGAATTCTGCATATGGTAGTTCTGTTTATGACAGGGGCTGTATGGTAGTTTCTATGTTGAGGGCTATTGCCGGGGATACCAAATTTTTCCAGGCATTAACTAACTATCAAACTACTCTTCATGGGTCAGCAGCATCAACAGATACATTAAGAAATTATTTCAATACAGTTTTAGGAATGGATATTGATCCTTTCTTCAGGGACTATGTAGGAGGATCGGGACCGGGAGCTTCAGCTATTGGAGGTATTGGTAATCCAATCAATCCTGTTAACTGGAATTGCACGTCAAACAGGCTGGTGATCCAGATGGGAACTCAAACAAAAAGCGCAACCAATAATGTAGCTTATTTCCGTGGCCCGGTGGTTATGCGTTTTTCCAATGGGGTTAAAGATACTACGATTACAATATTTGACTGGGGAGGAGGGAAATTGTCTTATGCCGGAAATGGCTTGAGTGATTCAATACCCGGGAATATATTAAATTTTGATCTGTCATTTACACCAACCAGTGCGTTTTATGATGATAGTGCAAGAACCATGACAACCGGTTCAATGACCAATGTTTCGGCAATGAGAGGGTATAGTTGGACAGGTGTAACCAATTCTAACTGGAATACAACAACCAATTGGGCCAATGGAGTAGTTCCTCCAAATAAAGCACAGGTAACTATTGCTACAACAGGAAGTGCACCGGTTTTGCCTTCTTCTATAACCATAGGAGGCTTGTTCATGAATTCGGGAACAACACTAAATATAGGAAGCAATACGCTGATCATTAATGGGCCGGTATCAGCTTCGGGAGCAACTATTACAGGATCTGCAACATCCAATATAATAATAAATGGAATTGCCGGAACTCATCTTTTTGCAAATAGAAATGTGGGGACACTTAATTTTAACCAAACTTCTGCCTTAACAAGGTCTATAAACAATATTACACTCAATGCTGGTAGCAGTGCCACATTAGGAACAGCATTGGATGTTTACGGTGCCGTTAGTTTAAACAGCGCTACACTGGACCTGGCTGGTAAAAATCTTACCCTAAAGTCCACTGCTGCTGCTACAGCACTTATTGACGATTTGACCGGAAGTACGTTAAACAATGCTACTAACGTTACCGTAGAACGCTATATTTCAGATGTTGGCCACCGTGCATGGCGTTTATTAAGTGTACCTGTTACTGGATCACAAACCATCAGGCAATCATGGCAGGAGAATGGGATACTAAGCGCTAACCTTGGTACCAATATTACTTCCAATCTTTATAATGGTTTAAATGGATTTGATATGGCATCCGGCAGCGCTTCCATATTAACACATAACCAGGGCGGGGTAGGCGGCCCATCATGGAATAATGCCCTGGCCAATACTAATTCAACTTTATTAACAGCTTATCCGGGCTATATGTTATTTGTGCGTGGAGACAGGAATGCAACTCCGGGAAACAGTTTACATGCGGCAACTGTTTTAAGGAGCACAGGAACGATCAGGCAGGGTACACAAGGGGCAATCACAATATCGTCTACTGGTATAGGTTATACACTTGTGGGTAATCCATATCCTTCTCCTGTTGATTTTGAAGTAATTGCCGGCACGGCCAATCTGACCCAAAGCTATTACCTATGGGATCCAACACTTACAGGTAACAATGGGGTAGGTGGATACCGGTTAGTACAAAGAACCGCACCAACTACTTACCAGCAAACGCCGGTAGTTTTGGGTGGTCCTGTTGTGGATCCTACTATACGTTATATACACTCAGGCCAGGCCTTCTTCCTTAAAGCAACAGGAGCCAATGCCAATGTTGTGTTTACTGAATCCTCAAAAGCCTCTACTGTTTCGATTGTAAATCCTATAGTGCAGGGTGGTGCAAATGATCCGCAGCTAATTGCTAACCTGATGGTTATTGACCCAGCAACAAATACTGCATCTTTGGCAGACGGATTAAGGATCAGTTATAATGAAAATAACCTGGCTAATATTTCAGACGATATTCTTAAGATGGGCAATTTCGGTGAAAACCTTTCTTCATTAAGGGAAGGGAAATCACTCATCGTTGAAAACCGGCCTGCTATCAGTAAAAACGATACGATATTCCTTAAAATGACCAATGTAAAAATTAAAAACTATAGATTTCAGATAGGTACTATTGATTTTACGCAAAACAATTTATATGCAGAGCTGCAGGATAATTATCTTGACGTAAATACTCCACTTAATTTAGCGGTCATAAATAATATTAATTTTAGTGTTACTGCTGATCCTGCATCATCATTAGCTAACCGTTTTAAAATAGTGTTTTTGTCAACTGCTCCAAAGCCTATGATCTTTACCAGTATCAAAGCTTACAAGGTTAATGCAGCTATTGAAGTTGAATGGAAAGTGAGTAACCAGGTAAATTTAAAAAATTATGAAATAGAAAGATCAACTAACGGTACTACATTTAGTACTATAGCTACTCAGGCTGTTTTAGGCGCTAATGGCAGCGATGCCACTTATAACTGGTTGGATATTGATCCTGCAACAAGCGATAATTTTTATCGCATCCGTAGCGTGGATAACAACGGAGATTTTAAATATAGCTCAATAGTAAAT
>JAYVUE010000101.1:0-4292 GCA_043788195.1 Chitinophagaceae bacterium | reverse complement strand
TCTGTTCAAGCAGGTCTTCAATTCTCAATATCTCTTTACCATCGTAAAGCCGGCTAAATCCTTTTTGTAAAAGAATATTCAGCTCTTCTTTTATATCCCTGTTCTTTTGTTTTTTAAAAGGAACCAGTAATAATACTTTGTCGCCGGCTGCAAGTTCGCTTATAGCATTTACCACATCTTCAACATCATCTTTCTTAACTTCCTTTCCACTTACAGGTGAAATAGTTTTACCTGCACGGGCAAACAACAAACGCAAGTAATCATAAATTTCCGTCATGCTGCCTACTGTGCTTCTTGGTGTGCGGGTAATTACTTTTTGTTCAATTGCAATGGCTGGGCATAACCCTTTTATATAATCTACATCGGGTTTATTCATTCGTTGCATAAACTGCCGGGCATAAGCGCTAAGACTTTCGGCATAGCGGCGCTGGCCTTCTGCAAATAAAGTGTCAATAGTTAAAGAAGATTTGCCTGAACCCGAAACACCGGTAACAACGATAAGTTTATTACGGGGTATCGTAACCGTCACATTCTTTAAATTATGTACCCTGGCACCCTTAATTAATATGCCATTACCCACAACTTCCGGTTTCATTGGTTGTTTATTTGGGATTGATTTTTTTGTCATTACCTAACTCAGGTAAAAATACAATCTTGTAAGTAAGCAGCCTTGAAATGTGAAAATCTTCTTAAATCAGGGTAATTTCCGCACAACGTATAAATACTTGACTTATTTTCATATTTCAAAAAAAACTTCAAAAAAGTTTGGTGGTTTAGAAATTATCATTATTTTCACAGTCCAATATCCAATAAATAGAAAAACCGTCGTTGCCTATCATCTAGACTTCTACGTCAAATTTTCCCTTTTATTGGTTGCATCTAAAGTCCTAAACCAAAAACTGTAGAAGTTTATGAAATGCCTAATTAATCTAACCGACCAGCAACTCATCCAGTTATACATGGAAGGAGATGCCAATGCCCTTGCAACCATTGTAATGCGTTACAAGGACAAAATTTACACTTCAATTTACCTGCTTGTTAAAGACAAGTACCTGGCAGAAGACATTTTCCAGGACGTATTCATCCGTGTTATTGATACGCTGAAAGGCGGTAGATATACCGATGAGGGGAAATTTTTACCCTGGGCAATGCGTATTGCTCACAATATGTGTGTAGATCATTTCAGAAAAGTTGAAAGGAGTCCTACGATCAAAACCAGTGACGACCGTGACATTTTTGAAGTATTAAATTTTTCTGAACCCGGCGCTGATCAAAAAATGATGACAGGCCAAAGCCATGACAGGGTGAGGAAAATGGTAGATATGCTTCCGGAAGACCAACGCGAAGTAATAATTTTACGCCATTATGCTGATCTGAGCTTTAAAGAAATTGCCGACTTAACCAGTTGCAGTATCAATACAGCTTTAGGCCGTATGCGTTACGGTTTGATCAACTTGCGTAAAATGATGACTGAAAAGCAGATCGCATTATAATGAGATTTTGTACCCCCAAAATAAAAAAACCCTCTAAAAAAGAGGGTTTTTTTATTAGTTTTTTTGTACAATAAGCTTGAAAACCAAGATATTTTCAATTGGAAAGTAAACTAACTCCCCTCTCTCTCTTCAGGAGAGGGGCGGGGGTGAGGTATTACTTTTTCATCGCCTCCAAACCGCATTTAAGCCAATCGGCAAATTCAACCGGGTTGGGAGTATAAAACTTGGTTTTTGTCAATGCATTTTCTTCCGGACCGATAATTGCATATTGTGGTTGAGAAGTAGCACCAAAATTTTCAGTTTGAAAGGTTGACCATTTATCTCCGACGGTGATAATTGGTTTGGCATTACCTGTGCCGGAAATAAATATTGTTTGCCCTGTAGAAGGAAGTTTTGTTCTCTCATCCACATAAAGTGATACTACTACAAATTCATTTCTCATCAGGCTGTCTACTTCTTTATTCGTCCAGACTTTTTCTTCCATACGCCGGCAGTTTACACAGGCCCACCCGGTAAAATCAATAAGTAATGGCTTATTTTCTGCTTTTGCTTTTACCAATGCTTTTTCATAATCATTATGAATGGGTTCAATTCCTTTTGTAATTAATACATGGTGCTTGTAAATGCTATAAGAAAGTGGTGGTGGAAAACCACTCATCAGGCGCAGATTTGCCCATTTGGTATTAGTAACACCCGGTATTAAGTAAACAGTTGTAGCAGCAAATAAAATAATAAAGGCAATACGAATAAATGAAAATCTTTTTACTGGTGAGCTATGCGACATTTTTAGCCATCCCATCAAATAAAAAACAGTGGCTGCAGATATTATTATCCATGCACCTATAAAAATTTCCCGTTTTATTATTCCCCATTGTTCTACATTATCAGCATTAGCTAAAAATTTTACTGCCAGGGCCAGTTCTATAAACCCTAACACCACTTTTACATCTGTCATCCAGCCACCTGACTTGGGAATGGACTGCAGCCAATGGGGAAACATGGCAAATAATGCAAACGGTAATCCAAGGGCCAAACCAAAACCGGCTGCACCAGCTGTAAGTGGCCAGGGGCCTTCATTGGCAACATTCGCCAATAAGGTACCTAGAATTGGACCCGTACAGGAAAAAGAAACAATAGCTAAAGTAGCTGCCATAAAAAAGATGCCGAAAATATTAGTGTGGCCCGATTTTGAATCGGCTTTATTGGCCAGTGATGCCGGTAAAATAATTTCATAGAGCCCAAAAAAAGATAATGCAAACAAAACAAAGACCGCAAAAAATATAAGATTAAGCCAAACATTGGTAGAAATATTATTAAATATTTCGGGGCTGATGGTTTTGCTGGCCACATGAAATGGAATAGTAATAGCAACGTAGATCAAAAAAATAAAGAGGCCATACCAAAAAGCATTAAATATTCCTCTACTTCTGCTTGGTGATTTTTTAGTAAAGAAGGTAACCGTTACCGGTATCATCGGAAACACACAGGGGGTGATCAAGGCAATGAGTCCGCCCAGAAAGCCTAATAAAAAGATGCCGGCAAGGGTTTTGTTGTGGGTGTTTTCATCACCGCAATTGTTAACCGGGTTCTTAATGTCAATGGATGTGATCTTTATTTTTCCGCCTGATGCTGTTCCACCTTCCAGAGGCACACTGAATGCAAAAGGAAGGTCTGATAAAAATTCATTGTTATGATCATAAAAAATGCTGAGGTTTCCCAAAAGTTGTGCCGGAACAATATCTTTAAAACTAACAATGGCTTTCCATTCAGCATTACCATTGATCAGTTGCACATTTTTTTTACTGAAGATCAAAGAAGGAACTGTTTGAAGATTTATTGCAGTTGAAAATTTTTCAACTAAAGCAGACGTATCGCTAAACAACAATTCGGCTGATTGAACCCCATCCAGATCCTGCCCGGGCGCATATAACCTGCTATTGGTAACAGCGGGTGCGGTGAACACCAATTCGTATTTTTTTTCGGCGATCTTTTTGCTGTTTACTTTCCAGTTAAACACCATTGTTGATGAATCAACCTGTGCGTAGGAAAATGAAGAAGCCAATAAGCATGAACTAAAAAAGATCAAATGAAAAAACTTTGTCATACTTTTTACTTATTAAACCTGGCGTTGTAATGAAGTACCCGTAATAAAAACATTGTTTAGTCAGTTATTTCAAAGCCACACTAAAATTTAGCATTTTTGGCGGGAGACATTTTTTATCATCGCAGGTCTGGTATTCAACAGATCCGCTGATATTGGTTTTTGTTTTTGACTTTAATTTCAGTTTTTGCACAAATTCAACTTTATCGGAATATTGGTTGGCAGAGATGCCCAGCTTGGTATCTTTATACAGTTCCATTTTACCTATTTCCTTTGTTTTACCATCAAGGATGATCAAAGGATTTTTATTAAAAATTATTGCTGTAGGATTATTGATAGCATCTGCGGGTTGTGTTTGAGAATAAAGGTGCCAGCTGTTTTGAATATTTGCTGTAAGCCTTACCTCAAAAACTTTTTCTGCAATTTTTTTTGATGAGAATGTCCAAAGGATTGGATTAAGTACCTGGGCAAATGTTCTGCCTGCTACTGCAAATAAAAATAAACCTAAAAATATTTTTTTCATACTTATTTATTTCATTTACAAAGTTAAGAAACATGCGTTGTTAATGGTGTAGGTTAAGCAACTGTTTATTGTTTATTATGTTAATTTATACCAAATAAATGATTGAATACATTTATGCCATCAAGGTTACCCAGTGCTTTACTACATGCTCTTTCGGGATGTGGCATCATACCAA
>JAYVUE010000100.1:0-12510 GCA_043788195.1 Chitinophagaceae bacterium | reverse complement strand
TATCCAATTCCCGAATTTAAACCGCTTGCATCAACAGATTATTTTGTAAAGGAATCATCTATTGCACAAACGCCCAACCTTGCGTATTACTGGCATGGGCCCGATTACAGAAATGATTCTGCAGCTACCATTGCCGCCGATGTTTTCAGTACCATCCTCGGTTTGAATTCTTCCAAATGGCAACAGGCGCTGGTTGATAAAGGCCTTGCCACTTATGCAAGTCTAAGTTATCAAACCGAAAAATATGTTGGGCCCATAAGCATATGGGTATTACCTAACCCGCAAAAACTAAAAGAGTGTTACGAAGAAATAGCAAAGCAGATTAAAATGTGGGATGCAGATGATTATTATACTGATGAGCAACTGAATACTGCCAAACAGATCCTGCGCAGAAACCTGATCCGTCAAACCGAAAAGCCCTCTTCATTGCCCAGCCAGTTAACCTATCAATGGTGTAGTACATCATACGAATATGGCACAGATTATACCGACAATTGCATGAAAATAACACGGGAAGATATAAAGCGATATGTTAAGAGGTACATTATAGGCAAAAACCATGTAGCCGGAATGATCATCAATGCAGAAATGAATAGAACTACCCATGCAATGGATTTTTTTAAACCAAATTTATAATCAGTTAATTATAGAAATATGAAAATGATCTCTTTAAAACCCAGGTATATATTTACGGCAGCGTTTTTTATGTTTTCTGCATTTTCCGCAATTGCTCAAAAGAAGGATGCCTATGAAATGATGGTGGAAGGCATAAAAGTGATTGTGCAGCCAAGCAACAATGAAATTGTGGAGATACAAACAATTATAAAAGGCGGCGTGCAAAACTATCCATTTAGTAAACAAGGCATTGAAAGCCTGGCCATGACTTCCCTAACAGAATGCGGCACCAAAAATGATGATAAGAATTCTTTTAAAAATAAACTTGAAAAAGTTAGTGCCCAGGTATATGCATATACAAGTATGGATTATGCCAGCATTAATATGAATTGCATTAAAAGCGATCTTGATGCGGTATGGCCCTTATATGCAGATGCCATTACAATACCTTCTTTTAATGAAAAGGAATTTATCCGCATTAAGCAGGATGCCATAAATAATTTAAAATCCATGGAATCCACCCCTGATTATGCTATCCGGAAAATGGCGAAGGAATCTGCATTTAAAGGAATGAATTATGCCAAAACACCGGATGGAACAGAGCAAACCGTATCTAAACTTACTGTTGCAGAAACTATGACTTATTATCAATCTATACTTACAAAGTCAAGAATGGTTATTGTAGTTGTTGGTGAAGTGGATAAAGAGATAATAACGCAGAAAATAAAAACTATGCTGACTAATATACCGGCAGGTAAACCTTTTGTTTTGAAAAAAGAGTTGTACAACCCGGCAGTTAATTCTTTTAGTGCCGAAAAGAAAGAACTGGCTACTAATTACATTCAGGGAATTACCGGAGGGCCTGCACCGGGCACACCGGATTATAATGCCTTTATACTGGCTATGCGGATCTTTGGAATGAAACATTTTATTGAAGTGCGTACAAAAAACGGCTTGTCCTATGCACCCGGCGCATACTTTGACGGAGGTACAACTCCCTCAGCCAATATCACGGTATCTACCACCGATCCAAATAAATACATTGGGGTTGCTAAAAACCTGATTGAAACAGTAAAGAAGGATGGTTTTACAATTGATGAGTTAAGGGATATAAAAACCACTTATCTCACACAATTCTTTTACCGGCAAGAGACCAATAATGCACAAGCTAACTCCTTTGCATCAAATGAAGTATTGCATAATAACTGGAAAAGGGCTTTAACTATAAATGAAGACCTGAAAAAAGTATCTGTTGAAAATGTAAATAATGCTTTTAAGAAATACATGGGTAATTTTACCTGGACTTACCAGGGAGAACCTGCGAAAGCGGATAGTAAATTATTTACCGGTGATAAAAAAACGTTAATAAAAACAACGATAACAACGCCTAAAAAAGATTAATGAAATATTGTTTGTAAAACTTAAATGGTTTTCACAAATATGTTTGTGTTGCAAACATCGCTTAGCCTTTAGTGCAACGCCGGTAGTAGTTGTAAAGCATTATTTACAATATACCTGGATCTGTTCCCTGGCTTCTTTTGAACCTAAATTCATTGATTTTTTCATGTCAAGGCAACCGCCTGCTTTATCGCCATTTAAGATCTTTGAAATGCCACGGAATAAATAGGCGTCTTTATTTTTAGGATCAATAGCTATGGACTTATTATAATCTTCAATGGCCATTTTGTAGTCTTTTAGAAAATATTTTGAACTTCCCCGGTTGTAATAGGCTTCCTTGATCTTTGGATTTAACGCAATGGCCTTATTGTAATCTTTAATAGCACCTGTATAGTCTTCAAGGTTATCTTTGGCGCTTCCGCGGTTGATATATGCATAAGTAAATTTTGGGTCAAGTTCAATTGCTTTGTTGTAATCTGCAATAGCACCGGCATTATCTTCCTGTATTTTTTTGGCATTCCCCCGGTTATAATATGCGTTTTTATATTTTGGGTCAATTGCAATCGCCCTGGTATTATCATCAATAGCACTATCATAGTTACCACGGTTAAATTTTTCTATTCCGGAATTATAATAATCAATAGCGGTTTGTGCCTTTACCGAAAAATTACAAAGAATAATACAACAGAAAATGAACAAACTGACAGTTCTCATAAATAATATTATTTGGTTTAAAGGTAATCAAATTTAGATTGTTGCCAATGGCGATACAACCATCCGTGACTATAGAATTGTTCGGCATTGATTTTGATAACTTGTTTATCTTTACTATCAATTCCCGGTTACTAAAATTATACAATTTGGCAAAAAGCATTACCATACTTTTTTTCAAACACAAATGGCTTGTAATTTTTTTCTTACAGGTTGTTTTGATCAATATTTGTAACAGTCAGCCAATAGTTAGATTTACTTCTGTTATCTCAGGCCTCAGTTCACCGGTTGATATTGTAAATGCGGGTGATGCAACCAACCGGATATTTATTGCCCAGCAAGGCGGTATCATCAAAGTATATAATTCTTCTTATGTTTTTTTGGGTAATTTTTTAACGGTTAGCGGAATTTCAACCGGCGCCGAAAGAGGCCTGCTTAGCATTGCATTTCATCCGGATTATGAGACCAATGGTTTTTTTTGGGTCTATTATACAAATACATCCGGCGACATTGAATTGGCAAGATACCAGGTAAGCCTTAATCCCGACCAGGCTGACCCTGCTTCCAAACAGGTAGTGATGACCATCCCTCATCCTGTTAATACAAATCACAATGGAGGTAAATTAAATTTTGGAAGCGATGGGTATCTTTATTTTGGTACTGGTGATGGCGGTGGAAGCGGAGACATTCCTAATAATGCACAAAACGGAAATGTATTATTAGGAAAAATGCTTCGGATAAATGTAACTACAACTCCAGGGCCGCCATATTATACAATACCACCTGATAATCCCTACCTGCTTGACGCTTCTATACTTGATGAAATATTTGATTTGGGTTTGCGAAATCCTTTTAGATGGAGTTTTGACAGAAATACAAATGATATGTGGATAGGCGATGTTGGACAATCTGCAAGAGAAGAAATTAATTACAGGCCTTCAGGTACAACTGCCGGTATAAATTATGGTTGGCGTTGCTATGAAGGAAATCTTCCTTATAATACTTCAGGATGTTTGCCAATAGCAAACTATGTTTTTCCGATCTATGATTATCCAAATCCACCAACTTCTTCTGCATCGGTCATAGGCGGTTATGTATACAGGGGTGCTACTTATCCATTAATGCAAGGCTATTATATTGCAACTGATGTGTATTCAGGTAAAATTTATATAACAAATACCAATTTTGGTTTTACAACAACGATTCAGCCGGGAATAATAACCCTGGTAGTTGGATTTGGTGAATCAGAGACCGGTGAGTTATTTGCTGTATCATTAAACGGTAATGCATATTCGCTAAGATCAATATCGATCTTATCTGCCGGCCTCATAAGTTTTAATGGAGTTGAAAAGAATGGAATTTGCTGGCTGAACTGGGAAACTGCTTTTGAACAGGATCTGAAACAATTTGAAATTGAATTCAGCAATGATGCGATCACATTTAGTACCGCAGGAATTATACAGGCAAAAAATGATATTAACGGAGCCCGTTATTCTTTTGAACACCAGCCAAATTTAAATGCAGATAAAGTTTATTATCGTTTGAAAACAGTTGACAAGGATAACAAATTTTCGTATTCAGCTATACTAACTATTAAGTTTTATAGGGATGGCAGGTTGTTTGTTTACCCTTCTCCTGTTAAAGGGAATAACATTACAATGAATATCAAAGAGCCCTATAGTGTAGTGCAAATAATAAACAGCAACGGATATCTTGTTCACAAGGAACATCTGAATAGTCAAACAGGGCAGGTACGGGTACATGCAATAAACATTGTTCCGGGTGTTTACCTTGTTCAGCTGAGCAGCAATACCGGCAGCATTTCGCAAAAAGTAATTTTTTTGAGATGATTTTTATCTTGATGATCATTCCACTGGTCTCCAGCTTGTTTCGTATTTCACAAATCAATCTGTATCGATAAAATCCGTTAGCATTGGCACAGATATGCAACATAAAAACCCCAGGCTGCATATGTACGTCGGTTACAAACAGTATAGATATTATTTTTTCATTTATCCAGCTAGGCTCTTGTGGTGGTATAATGTTACAACATTCTACAATAATTTCATAAGCCTGACCAATTTTGATTTTATGTATTTTATCATTGTCTGTAATGCTTTATATTTCTTCCCGATCCATTGATAAAGAAGGGGTAGGCCCTTATAAAAAAAGATAACGTTAATTCTGTTTTTTTGTATTGGCCCAGCGGTTTTGTAACAGTGTAATAATCAGCAACAAAGCAAGGGCATATTTCAGCGTATTGTTATTTAATCCATATCTTGGTACAGGTTTTACTTGCATTTCAGTATAATTTAATAATCGTATATGGTAAAAAAATATTTTATCTTTTTTGTTACTGGTTTTTTAGTGATCAGCAAAGGCATGGCACAAAACAGTGGTATGCTTCCTATAACTGGCATACATTATTTTAAAGAAGGGATATGGGCTAAATCCATCATCGCAAAAATGAATGGACAGCAATTGATGGTTAACAGAATACCTTTTAGCACCGAAATAGAGATCAACCTTCAACAAGTATCGGGCTTTACAGCAGATAAACTGAAGAAGATCTATCCTGCAGCACAATACAGCCTTGTATCTGCAAAAGGAGATACACTGCAACAAATGGCCAATCTTTTGCTGTTGAACCAGTCAAAAGGATACACTCCTAAAGATCTTGCAAAGGGACTGAGTTTGAAGTTCGGAATTGCAGAAGGTTTAATACAGCCCAATTCAAAATGCATTATCTGTATCCGGCTGTATGACCAGAAAGGGAAGAACCAACTGCGTCTTGAGTATCCCGTAAGTATCTCGTATCCACGTGAAAAAATTCCTGTAACAGATCTGCCCCTTCAGGTATTGAAATCACCGGTGGGTTCTATTGTAATGGCTTATGGCCTGACCGTAAAAAATATAGAATTCACAGTTGATACTTCAATCAGCTATAATCCAAAAATGGCTTTTTTACATTTTGAGATATCAAGGCTGGCAGGGATTGATATGATAAACATGTTGGCAGGCAAGGAAAATTTTTGGGTGTACGATACTTTATACAACGAAATGAAGGTGAAGGAAAAAATATTAAAAGACGTTGGTGGAGCAATGGGGGAAAACTATGTAAACTGCAAATTACTGCTTCCTTTTCGCTTAAAAACTGACTTGCACAAAGGATATATTATTCGTTATCGTTGGGACGGGCCTGATAAGACACAGGCATTGGAAATGGTTGTTACGGTTAAATAAATAGTTGCCTATGTTATTGTAATAAGTTGTTGTTTCCTAAATGTTGGATGTCTTTACTTTTTCAATCATTAAATGTAAAAGTTAAATTTATTATGATCACTTGTACTGAAATATTTCAGTACAAGTGATGCCAATTTTATACTACACGACTTCAGCAATTTGTGTAATAAATTGTAGCACGGGTTAATGATGATTTTTTTCCCTTCACTCATTTTGTAAATAATACACCTGTTTTTCTTTTCAAAGTTTAAGACTTTCACAAACAATCTTTATGATACGCTGAGATTGATCAGTTTTTCCTTTCATCTACATTGAAAGACATACCATATTTGGACTTAAAAGGCAGGAACCCAAGCAATTAGCAGCCAATTTTTAAAAAACATTACCCTATTTCAAATAAATCTAAACTATAAACGTTATATGCTTAATCTAAAACCCAACCTATGAAATATCTAATAATCGCTATTATAGCGCTATGTTCTCCCTTAGTAGTTTTTTGCCAGGATGTTACCGGCCTATGGTCAGGCACATTATTTAACGATGATACCCAACAATCCCTCTCTTACGAGATATTTATAAGTAAAGACAATGGAAAACTTACTGGCTATGCTCAAACCTGGTTTTTGGTCAACGACAAAAAATACTACGGCGTTAAAAAAATTAAAGTCCGTAGGGCCAGCGATGGTAAGATCATTGTGCAGGATGCCGGTATAATAGAAAATCATTACCCTTCTGAGCCAAACAAAAGCCTGATTCAATTAAACATACTGGACCTTGCAACCAATGAAAATGAGGCCACACTAAAAGGGCCATATGTAACCAATAGCACAAAAGCATTTGGCGCACTTTCGGGGCGAATACAATTAAAGAGGATCGCTACATCAGATCAAAACAGCCTGATAACATACTTGCGAAATAACAATATTGATACCGAATTAATAGCCGTTGCCAAATAAAAAGGGATAATACACTTATTATTAGTAGATCAGTTTTTTTTATGATATTGAAATGCTGAATTCCGGGGGAGCCCGTTTTCAGCATTTTTTATTTAACGATTTATATACAAGTGAAACTTATAAAATTTTGGTTATCAAACTATCCTGGTTGATAAACCCTGTAGCTTTTAGGAATTGCAGGTGTTGTTTATTGAATACTTCCCGGTAAATAATTCTCTTTACCCTCCTGGTGATCAAAAAATCTTTTTCTTTTTCAAAAATATAAGTACCTACTTTATAGTCGCGGTATTTGGGAATGGTATAATTGATCAGTACGTCAGCATCACCATTGTCTAAAACTACGGCACTGAAGATATTAGCGATAACCAGGTCACGGATCACAACAAAGTTAAGATTACCGCTTAGTTTCGCCTCATCAAATTCAGGGAAATAAGCAATGATATCATTCTGATAAAATGCCAGGAATTTATGTACCAGCTTCTCATCTCCTTTAAATTCTATCAGATCAAAATTTTCCTCTTTCCTGTAGATCTTTATAAGATAAACTAGATTTATACAAAGTAAAATACTGTTGGTCAATAAAACGGGGATAGCAGCTATCACTATGGCATATACGATAAAAATAATATTACCCATTGTATTAAACCAACGAAACTTAAGATCATTGCTTACCAGTAAAGCAATGATCAGTAAAAGCGAAGCGAGGTATCCAAAATAGGGGGCAATCAAATTCAACATTTTTTGCAATGTTAGGCAATTGACGAAGACAAAAAAATAAAATCATATTCGCCGGGATAAAACTGGTTACTGCCATTTAGTTACTGATATGGGAATCATAGCATTGTACTGGTGTAAATTTTGATTCTCCGGTTTGTCCAACGTTTCAAAGCAGGATTAAAAATATTACCACTTATTCCAAATTATTTCTACTTTGTATAGCTGATCCTGTTTTTATTAAAGCTGTTTTTTGATTACAGCTAAATTAACTACGCTTAATAATAAATTATGTACAATTGAAAAAAGCGGGGCCTTATATGAAACAGACCTTGTTGCAGCTTTGTGGAAACAAATAGGCAAACCTGAATTTGGAAATACAGTTTTATTATTAAGCGGCTCTGCTAAGCTGCATACTATTGAATCATCCGGTTCTTTTTATGAAGTGAATATCAGGTAATCATGAAAGCTGAATATTGAATTAATATTTAAGGATATAATTAATTCCATTAACCAATTGCATATAGTTGCCTGTTTTCATGCCACCACGGTATTCTTTTTGCTCAAAGGAAGAGAAATAAGTATAACTAAAACTGCCAATCGCCTTTAATTTTCCTTTAAAGGCTTTATCATCATAAGATGAATAATAGGAAATACCTGTGCCGCCAATTGATTTCAGTTTTGACCTGAGTGCTTCATTTTCGTAAGATGCATAATAGCCGATCGCAACAGTTCCAGCAGTTTTTAATTTTCCTTTAAATGCATCATTATCAAAAGGAGCATAATAATCTAATGCAACAGAACCAATACTTTTTACTTTACCAGTAAAATTTTCATTTTCATAAGAAGCATAATAAGTGATAGCAGCACTGCCAATATATTTTGGTTTACCACGGAAGGCATCATTACTTGTAGAACCATAATACTCAACCTTTCCTATAAAAGGCTCAAGTTTTCCGGGGTAATAGGTCATTCTTCCCTGTTGCATGGCGGTTCCCCATTCAATGATATTTCCATCCTGACTGATATTGACTAATGTATTGCCGTCAAGTAAAAAGTAAAAATTAGTAGTTGTGTTTGTATTACTCAAACTAACCTGGGTAATATTCTGTCCGCAAGCAAGTGTTATTATGAAGGCAACCGGTATCATCAATAATATCTTTTTCATAACGTTTGTTTTATAAATTTACACCAAACTTTTTACTCCTAAAGGTAAATATAAATTCTTAAAAAATTACTGGGTATTGAATTCAAACCGCTTATTTGGGTTTATATTCAAATATTAAAACTGCATTTTCTGCCAGGTTGGTACTGGAATGAAGTTCGTAACGTTTATCATCAACATTTACCACAATTAAGGCTGTATTAGGCGGGATACTGCCAAGGTTTTCGGCAAACATAGTGATCTCATGAAGAGCAGCTTTTTCATCCAGTTCTAAATTAATAACGATTGGTTTTTCTGAGAGGCGCTGTTTGTTTACTAATATTTTTCCATTATAAAAAATAGTAACAGAATCTCCATCAACAGTTGCATTATCATAAACATTAAGGGTGATATTTTTTACAGAAACAGGTATTCGGCTGATCGTGGTATTCTTTCTAACGATCATTTTTTGGAGTTGCTGCGAAGTTTCATTTTTGATCACCACCGGAGCTCTCGGTGTATCTACCGGTTTAATAATTGTTACCGGAGGTGTTTTAATTGAATCTGCAGGCTTTTTGGGTAACACTTTAATAACTTCCGGTACTGTTTGTTTTCTATCTCTTGGATCGGGTTCTGTTTGTTTTCTATCTCTTGGATCGGGTTCTGTTGATCTTTTTTCATCAGGAAAACAGGGAGGCATATTATTGGGCAATTTTACCGTATAGTTAGAAATTCTTTTTAGCATAACAAATTCTTTTGAGCCCAAAGTAAGAATAGATCCAATGCCTGATTTTATACCCACCGATGCTTCCAATGAATTTTCATTTTCCACTACAGTCCATAATTTAATATTCATTAAAACATGCGTGCCGCTATTTTCAATGAATGATATGCCCGATAATAACCATGCCTGCTGCTTATTATCGTAATGTCCTTTAAAATAAGCCTTGCAATAATTACGTTTATCCTGGTAAAAATGATCATAGGTATAGCCACATAATTCATCATTTTTTTGTACAATATTGATCTGTAATAACTCCTGGTTCATCATGCCTTCCCAGGTACCATTAAGGTTCTGCGATTTCAATTTGTTGATTGAAAACAGGCTAAAAAGAATAAATAAATAAACAGATCTTAGTTTCATATAAGATAAATTTACAGATTTTTTCAGGTGAAGCCAGCATTTAATATTGTAAATTTGCGCTAAATTTTTTAACACTTCTGGTCAATTCCTTAGCGGATGACAATTTTTACCTTTTATGAAAAAAATTAATTCTATTGCAATACTCGGCGGAGGCCCTTCAGGATGTGCGCTTGCTACTTTACTAAAAAGAAAAGGATTTAAGGTAGCCGTATTTTATCTTGAAAAAAGACCTGAAATTATTGTTGGCGAATCTCTTGTTCCTGCCATTATCCCGATGCTTCGTGAGTTGGGAGTGGAGGATGAAGTGAAATCTTATAGTACTTACAAACCGGGTGCATCGGTTTGGGTAAATAAGGATGAAGAAGCCTCTTCACCTTTTAGTTTTGGCGGGGGCAACCTGCCACATTATGCTTATAATGTTCCCCGTACAAAATTTGATAAAACAATTTTTGACCTGGCTAACCGTGAAGGCGTTCCGTTTTTTAAAATAGCAGCTAAAATTGAAAAAACCGGTAAGGGTGACGAACTTAAATTAAGTGATGATACCATTTCTGCTACCGGCAATTATTTTAATGGTCAGCCTGATCTGATCGTAGATGCCACAGGGCGATCACGAACCATTTCACGTTTACTTGATATTCCAACCAAAACAGGTAAGCGAAAAGATATTGCCTTATTTGCTCATCTTTCTGGGGCAGAAAAAATTGAACCTTACAATATTCATTTACACCGACTGGAAAAAGGATGGTCATGGCGTATACCCTTACCCGACAGGGTATCAGTTGGTGTAGTTATCAATCCCGATCATCTTAAAAATTATGGCAGCACCAAGGAAGAACAATACGATAATTATTTAAAGAGTGAAGAAGTTTTAATGAAGTTTACCGCTAATGCAAAAAGAGAAACGGGTGTGGTAGAGTATAGTAATTACCAATTGATCTCAGAAAAACAATATGGAACAAATTGGGTGCTTACCGGAGATGCGGGTGGTTTTTTAGATCCCATATTTTCTTCGGGATTATTTTTAGCGATCAAAGGAGCTTTCCGGTTGGCGATGGCTATCGAAAAAGGCACTGATACTGGTTTTAGAATATACCAAAAAGAAGAATTACGTGAACTGGTTGTCTGGCAAAAATTGGTTGATACATGGTATAGCGGAAGTTTATTTACTTTATTTAAAGTTGGGCAGGACCGTATGGATACTGCATTAGGAAGATTTATAGGTCCGCATATGCAAAAACACCTTACCCGGATATTTTCTGGGGAAGCAGTTTATAGAAGTTATAGCCGCAGGTTTCTTAATTTTGTAACCGGCGCTATGCTTAGTTTAATGAAAGTAGGCCGTTTACATAACCGAAATATTAAAGACCTCGAGATCAAATAGAAAAAATAAAATAATTTGTCATTCTAATCTGTTATTTTGTTGCAAATAGATTAAAATGAAAAAACTAGTACTGCCTTTTTTAGCTGTAATTATTTTTTGCAGCTGCAATTCCAATTCAGGAGATAAAACAAACAATACCGAAAATACCGGCAAACCGGCTGAAAAAAAGATCGAAAGGTTAGCGCCCTCTGCCATTGATTTAAGTAAACCCATTGATGCCGTACAAGCCAATTACCAGATCAATTGCTGGGATGGTAAAAAAATAGAAGTAGCCGGTTATGGCTATGTATTTTATGGCGATTCTTTGGAAACTAAAATGGACCTGGAGTTGACCGATAGTATGGGAGGCTCTAAAAAACTTGTTGACTGCAGGTTTACCACAGCTCCCTCTACATTAAAAATAGCGAAAACAGATATGATCCATATCAGGGGAAAAATTCGTAGTAATTTTAATGGTGCCATTACAATGGACAGTTGCGAAATTATTGCCGTGGCAAAATCAATTCCGACGCAACCCGTTGACCCCTTTAGTAAATCTTTAATGAGCGCCACTGAACTGTCGAATGACTATTTTAAATGGCAAGGTAAAGAGATTGCCTTGATCGGTGACTACTACATGACCACCATTTCTACTACCTCCTACGGTAAAACGATTAGGGTTGACCTGAAAAATCCTGTTACTTATGATAAAGTAGCCGGTTGTGAATTTAAAGAAGACCCCACTGAAAAGATCAGGGTAAATGAAAAAGGCGTGATCATTAAAGGAAAAATAAGAATAAACAGTGCATATGGTTATTTTATGCTGGAAGAATGCACCCTCGTAAACAGGTAATTAAATTAAAAACAAATGAAAAGTAATATTTTTTATTCAATAGTACTTGGCCTTGGCTTTTTTGTTGTTTCCTGCGGTGGCGAGAGCCCTGCCTCCTGTGCTAAAAAATATTGTGAACTGAGTGCTAAATATAAAAGTGCGGTTAGTGATGATGATAAACAAAAAGCAAAGAGAGAACGCAATGATTATGAAAATGAACTGGAGAAAAAATATAAAGGGAATGACGAATTTTTCAAAAGCTTTGAAAAAGAAGTGGAAAAATGCGGTGGGGGCGGGTAATGAATTAATTCAGGCATATATTTTTTTTAGCAGCATAAGATAATATTTGTAGTAAGCGGTTTCTTTGCATAGAAACTTACAACAATATGG
>JAYVUE010000099.1:0-11382 GCA_043788195.1 Chitinophagaceae bacterium | reverse complement strand
CCGATAGCCAACCTCTTTATTGTAAAGATTTTAAGACAGGATTAGATATATAAAAAATAATAATAAAAAAAATAGTAATTTTACGGAGAAATAAGTATTTTTACTTAAGTATTAGTTACATATTATTGTATAATCAATGAAATGTATCTTTAAATGTTCAAATATTGTTCAAGCATATTAAAAATTAAATCCTTATGATGGTTGCATCTCAATCACCAGATCAGGCAACTTCGTCTGCTAAAGTAAAAACCGATTCCACAATTAATGTAGATTATCATGCACTTAAAAAAGCAGCACTGGTTTTAAGGGCACTTAATCACAAACTTCGTCAGCAATTACTTAAACTGATAGATGATGAAAAAAAGATCACTGTAACAGAAATTTATGTTCGTTTACGATTAGAGCAGTCTGTAGCCTCACAACACCTTGCTATTTTACGTAAAGCAGGTATTGTAAATACCGAACGTGATGGTAAATTCATTTTTTACACTGTTAACTTTAAAAGACTGGACGAAATAAGTCATTTTGTTAAGGAACTTGTGGGATGATATAAAAGAAAAACAATTTAAAGCGGATGTCTTAGACATCCGCTTTTTTATTTTTATCTTTACCTGTGATATTATAATTAAGCAAACAATTCTTTATGTTAATTAAACAATTATATACGGGGTGCCTGAGTGAAGCTGCCTATTACATAGAAAGTGAAGGCGAAGTTGCAATCATTGATCCGTTAAGGGATATTGATGAGTATATTAATTTGGCTAAAGAAAATAATGCCAGCATTAAATACATTTTTGAAACTCATTTTCATGCTGATTTTGTAAGCGGACATTTAGACCTTAGTAAAAAAACCGGCGCTCCTATTATTTATGGTCCGGGCGCCAAAACTGATTTTAAAGTTTATAACGCTAAAGACGGCGAGATTTTTAAATTGGGTAAAATCAGCTTCGAAGTGCTGCATACACCCGGACATACTTTAGAAAGTACCTGTTATTTATTAAAAGATGAAAACAATGAACAGCATGCCCTTTTTACCGGTGATACTTTATTCGTTGGAGATGTTGGCCGACCCGACCTAAGCAGCGGTAATATGAGCAGTGAGGAATTAGCTGGAATTATGTATGATACTATTCAAAATAAAATTATACCATTAGCTGATAATACCCTGGTATATCCTGCGCATGGTGCAGGTAGCAGTTGCGGAAAAAATATGGGCCCCGAAACATTTAGTACTATTGGAGAACAAAAGAAAAATAACTATGCCTTACAACCCCAAACCAAAGAAGAATTTATTATTGCTGTTACCAATGGGCTGGCTGTGGCACCAAAATATTTTGCCATCAATGCAAAAATAAATATGCAGGGTTATGAGAGCCTTGATGAAGTAAAACAAAAAGGTTTAACTCCTTTAAATATTGATGAGTTTAAAAAGCTGATGAAAGATAATATACTGGTTCTTGACACAAGGCATGCTGATGTTTTTACCAAAGGTTTTATTCCCGGTAGCATTTTTATTGGACTTGAAGGAAGGTTTGCAGAATGGGCTGGCAGTTTATTGCCTTTTGATAATCCAATCATATTGGTTACCGAACCAGGAAAAGAAGAAGAAACAGTGATTCGTTTATCAAGGGTTGGATTTGATAAAATGCAGGGTTTTTTAAAAGGCGGATTTGATGCCTGGACAACAGCTGGCGACCCCATTGATATCATCATTAATGTTGATGCTGATGAACTGGCTATGGATATTCCTAACGACCCCAATTTAGTAGTAGTGGATGTAAGGCGTGAAACAGAGTATGCAGACGGGCATATTGTGGCTGCCCAAAATATACCATTAATAGAAATGACAGATGTTTTAACTATTGCTGGTTTTGAAGATACCCAGAATTTATATGTGCATTGTGCCGGAGGTTACAGAAGTGTAATAGCCGCTTCTATAATGAAAAAGCAGGGCATTCATAATTTAAGGAATGTAACTGGTGGTTGGGGGAAAATAAAAGAACAAAAAAATATAAAAACAGAAAAGGACGTAAGTATACTTAATTGATCAGATCTCTCAATAAGTTATTGAAAAAGGGAAAATAAACAAGCGTCCAATAACTAAATGACCCTTTTTATTCCGGTGCTCCTGATTTATGATCAATCCACCTGTTTTTATACCCTGTATTATAATCATATTTCCATCGATGGTGCGACCATAAATAATTATCAGGTTGCAACCGAATTGAATCTTCCAAAAAATCGCGGTACATGTCGGTAAGGTCGCCTTCATTTAACTCATTTCCATTAGCAGTGATCAGGATGGTATCGTAATGAAAATAACCTCTTTTGATCCGGGTAAATCTTACAAATACAATAGCAGGATTATTTCTTCTGGCCATTTTATCCGGACCTCCTACAAATGCTGCAGGTTTACTGAAAAAATTAAGCCAATAACCCGCATCCCCGCTGGCAGCTTTTTGATCAGCGATCAAACCCAGCCCATAATGCGTTTTAAAAACATTATGCATGCGGGTTCTGAACTGTTCTGCAGAGATCAATACCAGGTTATATTTACTGCGTAAATTATAAAATATCTTATCCAGGGCTTTATTTTCTACGGGCATATATACCCCCACCAATGCAACCTTAAGTCGCTTAGCTAAGATACCGCTGCCGTATTCCCAGTTCATTTGGTGGCCACTGTGAAAATGTATTTTTGTAACTGTTTCGGCAATTTTATTTATTGGTTCAATATCTATTGTACTTCTTTTTTCAAATTCTTTGTCGGTAATACTCATCATTTTTATTGTTTCAATGAAAGTATCTACAAAATTTTTATAAAACTGTTTAGCTATTTTTTTTCTTTCGGCAGCTGTTTTTTCTGGAAATGCTATTGCAAGATTATTGAGTACAAGTTTACGTCTGTACCTGATCACATAATAAGTTAATGCATAAAAATAATCGCTTAAAAAATATAATACTGCAAATGGAAGTAAAGACAAGATGTAAAGGGGTACGTAAATAATATAATACACGAAATAAAATTATTGAACTCTTTATTAAAAGTCATTTAACAGCCGTTTCTTAAACTAATGGCTAAAGTTTAATTGTATATATGATTGCGGAAAAATAAAGTATATGCAGGTGTGTTATTTATTCCCGGATCATTGATTTGTCATCTATCCAATTGTTTATATACCGGTCTTCGTACTCCCATTTCCAGCGCCGATGGCTCCATAAATAATTATCAGGTTCTTCTTTGATTATTTTTTCAAGGTAATTCCTGAAAGCACGGGTGAGCTCTCCGGTACTTGTTGTTGCAGCATTTTCTGTGATTAATGTACTTTCACAAATATAGTATCCCCTTTTAATTATCCTTGACCTTACAAAAACTATTGCGGTATTATTTCTTATACCTCCTATTTCTGGGCCTGTAAGAAATGCAGTTGGTCTTCCAAAAAAATATTGCCAGTATGCAGAATCCGGTGAACCGGGATTTTGATCAGCTGCCAGGAAAAATGCAAATCTGCCATTGAATATTTCTTCTCTTTTTTCTTTAAATTCAGTTGCTTTCACAAAAATAGTTCCATATTTTTCCCTGATCTTTAAAAATAATCTTTCCATCGCTTTATTATTGATGGGCATATAAATAGCATAAGTAGGGATTGTGGTTATTGCCTTTGACATGAACAAACTACCAAACTCCCAGTTGAACTGATGGCCTGCGTGAAGTTGAATATTTTTTCCTTTTGCTGTCAGCTCATTGATGATCTCCAGGTTGCCTTTAAATCTTTTTGAAAATGTCGCGTCACTGATAGAAATTAGTTTTATGATCTCAATAAAAGTATCTACCAGGTTACGATAAAACTTCCGTGCAATCTTTTTTCTTTCATTTATTGTTTTGTCAGGGAAAGCTATTTGCAGATTAACCATAACAACTTTTTTCCTGTATTCAAAAACATAATATAGTAACGAATAAATTATATCACTAATGAAATATAAAACCCTGAAAGGAAGTAATGAAATAAGATAAAGAAATCCATAAATTAAATAGAACATACAATTGTTTTAACACCAGAAATTTTGATAAGCCTGTGTTGGGGGGCAAAGGTAAAAGGTATTCAGTTAGAAAATGATTTATCGGTAATTAAAGAATTAATATTGCCGGTTTTTTAAATTTACAATACGATATTCTGTTCCATAATATTCTTTTGAGGGTAATCCGTATTGTAATGAAGCCCTCTGCTTTCCTGCCTGAAGCCTGCACATTTTACAATTAAATAAGCCACAGTTATCATATTCCTTAACTCACAAAGCTGGTGGGATACTTCAGTTTTCTCATACAATGCTTCAGTTTCTTCATGCAACAGGTCAAGGCGTCGGTTAGCCCGGTGCAAACGTTCATTATTTCGTACTATGCCAACATAATCACTCATCAATAATTTCAATTCCTTTACACTTTGTGTTATTAATATCATTTCTTTTGATGCGTTTGTTCCGTCTGCTTTCCAATCAGGAATTTTTGAAATGTCGATTGCATTGGCACCTGAGTGAACATTTATTTTTACGATAGAATCGATATATGCCCTGTGTGCAAATACCATCGCTTCAAGCAAACTATTACTCGCCAAACGATTGGCACCATGCAACCCTGTGCAGGCACATTCGCCCGCTGCATATAAATTGTTAATGGAAGTTCTGCCCCATTCATCTGTTTTTATTCCTCCGCAACTGTAATGGGCAGCTGGTGCAACGGGTATAAGGTGTTTGGCAATATCAATACCGATGCCTAAACATTTTTCATAAATATTAGGAAAGTGTTCAATAAATTTTTCTTTACTGAAATGCCTGCAATCCAAAAAAACATTTTCGGTACCTGCTATTTTCATTTCATTATCAATTGCCCTTGCCACAATATCTCTCGGCGCAAGATCTTTCCTTTTATCATAACGTTCCATAAAAGCTTCCCCGCTATGATTACGTAAAATACCCCCATCACCCCTAACCGCTTCTGTTATTAAAAAACTTTGCCCACGCACACCGGGCTCATATAATGCTGTAGGATGAAATTGTATGAATTCCATATTCTCTATCCTTCCCTTTGCCCTATACACCATCGCCACACCATCGCCTGTTGCAATGGCCGGATTTGTCGTTGATCTGTATACCTGCCCATTACCTCCTGTTGCCAGTAATGTGATTTTTGAAAGTATTGTTTCAATTTTATTGGTACCCGAGTTTAAAACATACACTCCATAACATTCTATATCGGGTGTTGATTTTGTGATCAGAAATCCAAGATGATGTTGTGTGATGATATCCAAAACAAAGCAATGACTTATAAGCTGAATATTTTGTTGTTTGGCAATAGCATTTAATAAAGCCCTTTCCATTTCTTTACCCGTAACATCTTTGTGATGCAGGATCCTGAATTCACTATGCCCTCCTTCTTTGCCCAGTTTAAAATCTCCATCGGGATCTTTATCAAACTGAGCCCCCCATTCAATGATCTCTTTTATCCTGTCTACGCCTTCCTTAATAACAACCTCCACAATATGTTTATCGCACAAGCCATCTCCTGCAATCAATGTATCTGCAATATGCTTGGCAAAACTATCTTTATCAAAATCCATTACTCCGGCTATACCCCCCTGGGCATACTTAGTGTTAGTTTCATCGCTCTGGGTTTTTGTAAGAATGGTAATAGTTTTATCAGGACAATTCTGTGCAACTTTTAAAGCGTAGGTTAAACCTGCTATTCCACTGCCAATGACGAGAAAATCTGTTTGCATACCCTAAATCCGCCAGATGGCAGAGACTTCCTTTGTTAGATTAATAATATTGTTTTACCTCTTTTAATTTTAATGCAGTTAGAATAAATTTTACTCTTTTAAGTTCTTCCGTCCTAAACAGGCTGATGAGGGGCATCCACCCAAGCCTCATTCTCTTTTAGCAATTTAATTAACTCATCAACTGCAATAGCGCTGTCTATACTTCGCTTCACTACTTCTTTACCCCTGTACAATGTGATCTTTCCAACCCCGCTTCCTACATACCCAAAATCGGCATCTGCCATTTCGCCCGGGCCATTAACAATACAACCCATAATAGCGATCTTAACGCCTTTTAAATGATTTGTAACCGCACGGATCTTTGCAGTCGTTTCCTGCAGATCAAATAAAGTACGTCCGCAACTGGGACAACTTATATACTCTGTTTTTGAAATTCGTGTACGCGTAGCCTGCAGTACACCAAAAGCAATTGAGTTTAATAGTTTTGTTTGAGGAGCAATGGCATTATTCCCAAAATGATGGCCAAAACAAACACCATCGCAAAATCCATCCAGTAATAACCCGCCCGCTTCAACAGAATAATGAATTAAACTTTCATCACTTGTAGAATCGGTGCTATCACAAATAATTATGGCAGGATTTTTTATGTTGCCATTCATCAGTTCAACAAACATCCTACGGATACTTTGCATCGCATTTTTATTGGTTGAACTTAAACAGATAACAGCTGTTTTATCTCCTGCCAATTTTGTGAATAATGTTTCCAATGATTGATCGGGATACCCGATCGAGTAACAATCAACCATTATAAAATTCAGGAAAGAAGATTTTGCAACTGCATTATTTAAATATTGGTTGCCGTCGAATATTGGAACATATTTTTCCTTATCTGTTGCTGTTAACCATGCATCAGGGTAAAGAATAACTTTTAATGTTCCGGGTAAGGCAAAATCTATTTCTTTGTTTTCAGTAAAAATATAATCAGCGGCAGCATCACCGATATTCCATTTATCGGTGGCTTCATCATAGCTATAGCCAATAGCTTGCAGATCCCCCGGCGTAATTTTTTCCAGTTTACTGAAATCAGCAACTACAACGGGTACATGCTTTCCGCCAATATTACTTACTTCAAAACTTTCTCTTCTTTTATATTCAAAAGGAGAATAAGGAAGTTTGTTTATTGCCTGTTGCTTATTGCCTGTCGTCAGTTGCCTGTTGTTTGTATATCGTTTTACAATATCCTTACACACCGGGATCTCCAATTCAGGGTCTTCGGTTAAGCTTACCCGTATGGTATCCCCGATGCCATCTTCCAATAAGGTGCCGATACCGATAGCACTTTTTATCCTTCCATCTTCGCCATCACCTGCTTCGGTAACGCCTAAATGCAGTGGATAACATTCACCGAATTCTTCCATCATATGATTGATCAGTAAACGATAAGCCTGTACCATTACCTGTGGATTACTGCTCTTCATACTTAAAACGATCTGGTGATAGTCCTCATTTCTTGCGATACGTAAAAATTCCATGGCGCTTTCTACCATCCCCATGGCAGTATCCCCATAGCGGCTCATGATCCTGTCGCTAAGGCTTCCATGATTAGTACCAATCCGCATAGCTGTGCCATATTCTTTACATATCAGTACCAAAGGCGTAAAACGTTCCCTTATTCTTTCTATTTCTTCAGCATACTCGGCATTTGTATATTCTATCTGCTCAAATTTTTTCTTGTCAACATAGTTGCCGGGGTTCACACGTACTTTTTCTACAATTCTTGCAGCAATCTCTGCAGCATTTGGTGTAAAATGAATATCAGCAACCAAAGGTGTGGTATATCCTCTTTTTGTCAGCTCATCTTTGATATTTCGCAAATTCTCAGCTTCATTTTTAGACGGGGCAGTTATACGTACCAGCTCAGCACCAGCTTCAATGCAACGTATGGTTTGCTCTACTGTGGCCATGGTATCCATCGTATCGGTTGTTGTCATTGTTTGAACAAGAATAGGATGATGGTTTCCTAATAGAAGTTTTCCTACTTTCACTTCCCTGGTTGGAAGGCGTTTATATTCAGTTAATGATTCACAATAAAATTGCATAGGAGATATATTGAAGCAAAAATAGTAATAAAAATACAGGTTTTATGGTCAGGGAGCCTTTGTCTGATCTATTGGCAATAGTACATGGTTTTAAGAGAAGACAGAACATGTAAGAAATTGGTCAGACGGAGACCATTAGACCTTGATCACCAGTCTTTTTCGGGTTTATTTGGAGATCCTGCATTAACCTTTCTCAATTTACTCTGCAAATTTTTTTCCTGTTCCAACAATGCTTTTAATTTTTCTTCAGCGTCCTGTTTACTGAGTTTTGATGGTTGTGGTTTTGGTTGGTTGTTTTTATCATCTTCCTTAGGCTTTTGCTTCTCTTTTTGTTTTTCATCTTCTTCAGGCTTTTTTTTCTCTTTGTCCTTTTTTTCTCTTTGTTGTTGTTGCTTTTGTTGCTGTAAGGCTTTTTGCAGGTTTTGCCTCGCATCTTCATCATCCGGGTTTAGCTTCAACGATTTTTTATAAGCATCAATACATTCCGGCAGTTTTTTATCGTTCTGCAGTACTACACCTTTATTGTAAAAAGAAACTGACTTATCAGCGGTTGCAGTAGCATTATTAATTGCGTTTTCATAAGCACCCAGTGCTTCATCAGATTTTTTATTTCTGTACAATGCATTGCCCAGGTTGAATTGGGCCGTTGCATTCAACGGATTTTTTTCAATCACATTCCGGTAGTTATCTATGGCTTTACCATATTCTTTTTTTTCATACGCATCGTTTCCTTTCTTTACAATTGAATTTTCATTTTGCGCAAAAATGGCCGATGGGATCATTAATAAAAACAGCCCTGTAATAATGGGCAAATGCTTGCTTTCAGTTTTAATATTTTCCTCCCAGGCCCATTTTTTTTTGGTTGAGATCAGGATCTCAATTACCAATAAAATTAGTGTGAGGGCTAAAAAATAAGAAAAGTAGGTGCTATAATTTACTAAAGAATCTTCTGTTATAGCACGCTGGTCCATACTGTTCAATTGTGTTTCTAATTTTGAAACAACTTCGTCGGTATTAGTAAATAACTGGTAGATCCCATTACCTTTTGCGGCAATAGCCATTAACTCTTCTTCATTAAGTTTAGTTACAATTATATTACCCTGGTTATCTTTTTTTTCCTGGTTAGTTGTCGCGTCAATTATTGATGCCCCACCCGGTGACCCAATTCCAATAGTGTTTATACTTATTCCTTCATTAGCCATTTGTTCTGCAATTTTTTCAGCACCTTCATCATGATCTTCGCCGTCACTGATCAGCACAACGGATTTATATTTTTTTTCTTTAACATTGAAAGAAGAGTTACACATTTTCAATGCATCTGCAACAACAGTACCCTGTGTTGGCACCACATCAGTGGAAGCAGAAGCCAGGTACATTTTAGCTGCTCCATGATCTCCGGTTAAAGGCATTTGCAAATAAGCTTTTCCGGCAAAAACAACAATCCCGATCCTGTCATTAGTAAGTTTATCTATCAGTTTTCCCAATACCTGTTTAGCCCTGTCGAGACGGTTGGGTTGAATATCCTGTGCTAGCATACTTTTACTTACATCCAGGGCAATCATTACATCAATACCATTGCGGCTTACTTTTTCTGTTCCTTTTGGAGAACGTAAATTAGCCAGTGCCAGAACTCCAGTTGCAAAAGCTAAAACAATTAAAATAAATTTGATAGCAAAGCGTTGAGGTAAATAGTTTTTGATCATTTCATTTACAAGTCTTGCATCGCCGATCTTTTTGATCGTTTTTTTCTTCCAGGTAAGTACAAAAAAATACAAGACAATCAGCAATGGAATAACTGACAAGAACATGAGGTATTCATTATATTGAAAGCGAAGCATAGAGGCAAATTAGCGAACAGCGATTAATAATTTTGTTAAAATATTAAAATTATAAGTATAGTTTATTTTTCACCTTTCATAAACCCCATTTGTTTCAATATCCCTTTTGTGATATTCATCCTAACGGTGCTGATATCGGTACCTGCATCCGGTGCTTTTACAAAAGTTACAAAAAAGTAAACGTGTTTATTCTCTTCTATCCATCCTACTACCCAGCCCTGTCCTGTTCCCTTTTCATCAAAATCAAACCCGGTTTTATAGCTCAGTTTATAAGCCGTATTATCTTCCTGCAGCATAACATCTCTTAGCATTTGTTGTACACTTTTGCGAAAAGGTAATTGATCAAAATACAAACGTTTTACTAAGCCCAGTTGTTCATCAGGAGAAATTTTTAGCTGATTATTTAACCAGAAAGAATCGATAGGTCCTTCAATATTTTTATTACCATAACCCAAACTGTCGATCCAGTGTTGCATTGTGTCTTTTCCAATTCGCCTGGCTACTTCCTGGTAATAAGGAACACAACTTTCTTTAAAGGCTTCTGCCATGCCCATATCTTTATTCCAGGAATCGGGAGATCGTTTTATTCCATCCCATTTTATCATCATTGTATCGTTGGTGATACGCCCGGTTTGAAGGCCTACCAGAGAATTTACAATTTTAAAGGTTGATGCCGGTGAAAATCGCATAGTATCCAAACCCATATTATATACAGTTATTTCTCCTGTAGCGTTATTCAACATCGTAAAACAGCCGTCTACTTTATTATCATCAAAATATTTTTTGAGGCTATTGTCTGTTTTTGCTTTGTTCACAGAACAGGAAACCTGAAATAAGAAAGTAGAAATAAGGAATAAGAAAGTAATGGTTCTTTTCATTTTGTTATACAATTTAATCGGGAGGTGTAAATTTATTTTTTTAGATGATCGGCTGTAGCTTCCAGAGTGTCATAAAATTTTTGTCCGTATTTTCTGATAAGAGCTTCTTTTAAAAAAACATAAACAGGCACTTTTAATTTTTTTCCCAGGTTGCAGGCAGCTTTACAATTATCTTCCCTGGGTTCGTAATTAACATATTCGGTTTCGGTGTGCTTACTTTTTTTAGTGATCACTGGAAATAAATGACAGCTAATGGGTTTTTTCCAGTTTGTTTTTCCATCCAGGTAAGCCTGCTCAATGCCGCATTTTACAATGCCTGCTTTGTTTTTAATACCATAAACACATATTTTACTTTCTATTGTAGGCGTAACCCATCCAAATTCTTTATCATAAACATACCTACCCTGTCTTTGCAATTCGATAACACTATGTGGTTCCAGGTAAGGTAATACTACATCATAAACTTCATTGATCCTGTCGAGTTCTTCCTTTACTAATGGGGCACCCGCATCGCCATCCACACAGCATGCGCCTTTGCATTTACTGAGGTCGCAAACAAATTGTTCCCTAATTATCTCTTCACTGACCAGTTTGTTATCAATTATAATCATGTTTGCAAAAATACAAACAAAACGTTGAGGGTGTTTAAATAAACGGTTTAACAATTTTGTAACAGCAACCTTTATGGAATGATTTTTAGGGACTCATCAAACTTACAAACCAACCTGTATGCTTAACACCCGTCAATTAACCCTGCAAAGCAGCATCCGCTTTTTTTTTGGTGCGCTTTTTT
>JAYVUE010000098.1:0-18153 GCA_043788195.1 Chitinophagaceae bacterium | reverse complement strand
CAAAACCTATCCGCAAAACCACTTGATAGTTTATGGCCGCAGCCTGGGCAGTGGCTTTGCAGCAAAACTTGCGGCAGACAATACGCCCCGCTATTTAATTTTAGATGCCCCGTATTTTAGTTTTAAAAAAACAATTGAACGTTTTTTACCCATACTTCCGGTAAAATATGTGCTGCGTTTTCATTTGCGTACCGATAAATGGATAAAAAAAGTTAACTGTCATACTTATATTTTACATGGCACAAAAGACTGGCTGATCCCAATCAGTAACAGCGAAAAACTACAGGCCCTCAATCCAAGAATGATCACATTGATTCGCATACATGGCGGCAAACATAATAACCTGCCTGGTTTTCATGAGTATCATAATTTTATCAGGGATATACTGCAATACTGATTCAGGTAATGAACAATTAGCAATGGGCAAAGAGCCTCAATTTTAAATTGCTTGTCTATTGCCCATTGCTAATTGCCTTAACTTGCATCCCCAATCATGAAAAGAAAAATACTCTTCCGCTGGCTTAAAATTATCATCCTCATTTACAGTATCATAGGAATAAGCTTATATTATCTTCAGGAAAAATTTCTATTTCATCCCGAAAAATTAGCGGCAAACCATACTTATCATTTTAATTTTCCTTTTGAAGAAGTGAACATTCCCTTCAATGAAAAGGATACGGTTAACATGGTTAAATTTTTTCCCGCAGATTCAATTAGAAGGGGTGTAGTACTTTACTTTCATGGCAACAAACAGCATATAGAACGCTATGCCTACTTTGCTGCCAATTTTACAAAACATGGTTATGAAGTTTGGATGGAAGATTATCCGGGCTTTGGTAAAAGTACCGGTGACCGCACCGAAAAAAAATTGTACGAACAGGCATTGCAGGTATATAAAATGGCTGCTTCAAAGTATGATAAAGACAGGATCATCATTTATGGAAAATCTTTTGGAACAGGCATCGCTGCTTATGTTGCGGCATCTGCCGATTGTAAAAGGCTGATCCTTGAAACTCCTTATTATAGCATCCCTGCTTTATTTAGTTGTTATGCACCCGTTTATCCAACGGCTGCCATGTCTACCTATAAAATACCAACGCATAGTTTTTTGGAAGGTTTAAAAATTCCGATCAGTATTTTTCATGGAACCGCTGATGGGGTGATCCCTTACAGGTGCGCTGCAAGGCTTAAATCTGTATTAAAACCAACAGATGAATTTATAACTATTGAAAAAGGCAATCATCAAAACCTTAATGATTTTCCATTGATGAAGCAAAAACTGGATAGTTTATTACAACTCCATTAACCTGACATTTTTTTTGTTCACTGTTAATTTGTACTGAACACCGATCTTCAACGTATAATTTTCTTTTTCATGACTCACCGGAAAACCAAAGCAAACGGGGTAATCATATTCGGCCACAATATCTTTAATTACGGCATATACCTTTTTCCCAAAACTACGTTCAGTGTCTTTACTATCTGTAAAACCTCCAACAACCAGCCCGGCCAGGTGATCCAGGTTACCATTTCGTTTTAATTGATACAGCAACCTGTCATAATTATAAATGTATTCGCCGATGTCTTCAATAAATAAAATTTTATTCCTGCTGTTAAGTGCCGAAGCTGTGCCGCAAAGATGAGCCAGTAATGATAAATTTCCACCCACTAATTCTGCGCTCACTGTTCCCGTTGTATTGAATGAATGAACCGGGCAATTGTATTTAGCTCTTTTCCCCAATATGGCTTTATGTAAAGAATCAATGTATTCATTTTTATAACCCCCATCATTAAACGCTGCTGCCATGGGCGCATGCATGGATGCAATTTTATACCGGGTATTCAAATGACAATGCAAAACGGTGATGTCGCTAAACCCGATCAGCCACTTGGGTTGCTTTCTGAATTTTGTAAAATCCAGCTGATCAATGATGCGGCCTACACCATAGCCGCCCCTGCCGAAAAGAACGGCATGTATGTTATCATCATCCAGCATCGCCTGCAATTCATCTCTCCTGTCTTCATCCGTACCACTAAAATAATTTTTTGACCTGCTGCCCAGGGTTTTACCAACCATTACTTCAAATCCCCAGCCCTGTAAAGTGTTTATACAGGTCTGCGCTTTTTTTGCATCCATATAACCTGCCGGGCAGGTTATACCAATGGTTTGGCCTTTTTTTAAGTAGGGTGGTACTACCATAATTTTTGTACATTTAGCTTATCAAATATGAAAATATGCGTTTTTTTACTCTCCTGTTTTTAATATTTATTGGTTCAGTAAATATAGCTCTTGCACAACCACCTTGCAGTGGAGCAGGTGGAACTGCACAGACTGGTATAGCTGTATGCGGAACACTTATTTTTCCTCAGGCCAATGTGCCATCTTGCACCGGTCCTAATCTTCCTCCAAGCGGATGTCCTGACGTAGTCACCAGCAGTAATTCTGTTTGGTATAAATTCCATTGCTACCAATCAGGCACTTTAGGTTTTTTAATATCTCCCAATTCTCCGGCTGATGATTATGACTGGCAACTGATGGATTATACAGGACGCCCTCCGGGAGATGTTTACATAGTTAATTTAAGAGTATCTTTAAATTTAAGTGCAATAACGGGTCCTACCGGTTGCACAGCTGCAGGAACACTTGATTTAAACTGTGCAGGCGGTTCGCCGGGTTCTCAATATAACAGGATGCCAACACTTTTGGCAGGAAACGATTACCTGTTGATGGTTACCAATTGGTCAAATTCAGGCTTAGGTTATAACCTGATCTTTACTGGAGGAACTGCTGTACTCACTAATAACCTGCCACCGGACATTACAAATGTTGGTATAGTGGGTTGCAATGCTTCTTTATTAAAGATCAGTTTTTCTGAAGACGTTTTATGCGATAGCATAACCCCTCTTGGATCTGAATTTACGATTACCGGGGGCCCTCATATTATAACTGGAATCATTTCCAATTGTTCTCCAAGCACAAATGCTATCACAGAATTAACCCTGAGTTTACAGAATCCAATACCCCCGGGCAATTATACACTTACTGTAAATAATGGTACCGATGGTAATACTATACTTGATGTTTGCGAGACAGCAATGCCTGTTGGTACTTTCTTTGATTTTACTGTTCCCATATTAGTTCCTGTTGCCATCATTGGTGTAAACTATACAGGTTGTGCGCCTACTGTTTTGGATATTCCTCTTTCTAAACCGGTATGGTGTACTAGTGTTACACAAACAGGTGCAGGAACTGAGTTTTCTATTTTGCCAGGTAACCCGGTCATCACAGCAGTTCAATCTACTTGCAGCATCGGCGCTATGTATACTGATACGCTGCACATAATTTTACAAAACCCATTAGCAGCTGGTAGTTATACTTTAGTAGTAAATAATGGTGCCGATGGTAATACACTTATCGATACATGCAATAATGCAATACCCATTGGAAACATAACGCCATTTACGATCAGTGTTGTTACAACCCCACCTATTATTCAAAACATTATCTTTGATTATTGTCATGCTGATAAACTGGTAATAAATTTTGATAAACCTGTTAACTGTGATTCTTTAACTGCAACTGGCAGCGAGCTTTCAATTACGCCGGGTGTGTGGCCAATTAATTCTATAGTCAGTAATTGCGGTCCTGCTACTTATACTTCGCAAATAACCCTGAATTTATTGAACCCTTTACCCGCCGGTAATTTTAATGTAAATATTAATAACGGCACTGATGGAAATACTTTATCGGATACCTGTTTTTCATTTATAGCAGTGGGTTACTCAAAATCATTTATAACCACTTTAGCACCGAAACCAATTTTTGATTCTGTACAATTTGATAAGTGTAATCCCACCTTTGTAAAAGTGTTTTATAATCATGCTTTACAATGCAGCAGTGTTAGTGCTGATGGCTCGGATTACACAATTACCGGCCCCTCTGTTGTAAATATTATTGCAGCTACAACTGATGTAACCTGTGCACAGGGCTATACTAATTGGGTGTTACTACAATTTGCATTACCCATCAATACATTTGGTAATTATACTTTACACAATGTTATTGGAACAGATGGTAATGGAATTATTGATACCTGTAATGCTTCTCAGAATACAACAGAAACTTTTGCATTTACGGCATTTATAAAACCATCACCAGTATTTGCCAACCAGGTTAACTGGGGATGTGTTGTGGATACAATTGTGCTTTCTCACCCGGGAGGCAATGGTATCAATTCCTGGACATGGATATTCAGTGATGGAACTGTATTATCCGGACAGTCAGTAATATACATTTTACCTGTAGCCACACCAACTATTGATGTAAAACTAATTGTATCAAATGGTTTTTGCAGCGATTCGTCAACAGTATCTTTTACACTTGGCAATGTTTTCAAAGCGGTGTTTACCAATGCGCCTAAAGATACTACCTGCCTGGGTATGCCTGTTAATTTTACGGATGCTTCTACCGGTACAATCACACAGTATCTATGGAATTTTGGTGATGCCACACAATTCATTGGGCAAAATCCACCTCCTCATATTTTTCCCGGTGTAAATAACTATACCGTTCTATTGATTGTTACAGACAACCACGGCTGCAATGATACTGCCAGCAGTAAACTGGTGATAACGGCCCTGCCTGCGATTGATTTCATGGGGCTGGCTGCTCAATATTGTACAGATAATAAGGTCTTCCTGTCAAGGCCACTTTATCCTGATTTTGTTTCTTACACCTGGGATAACGGCGATGGTAAGATCTTTCAGAATAATGTACACGTTGAGTTTAGGTATCCTAACGAAGGGGTATATACGATAACACTCTCGGGTACGCACAAATATTGCGGTCCTACGCAAAGGAGTAAAACAGTTTCTGTTTATGCTGTTCCCAAAGTTTATATTGGACCGGACACGGTGTTATGCCCCAATGTACAAATGACCATTGGCGTGGTGCCTGTTGCTGGGTACACTTATTTATGGAATACGGGGGCAACAACACCACAGATCCTCACAGATATATTTACCAGGAATTATTTGATGAAAGCAGATAATCACGGTTGCAATGCAAGTGATGCCTTATCTATTAAAGTATTACCTGCCTGTTTAATCAAAGTGCCGGGCGCTTTTACACCCAATGGTGATGGGTTAAATGAAAAACTAAGAGCTGTTAATGCCGATCTGGTCAAAAATTTTTCATTAAGAATTTATAACCGCAGTGGGCAACTGGTATTTTTTACTACCAACCCGCTTGAAGGCTGGGACGGATATTATAAAGGAGAACTGTCTGAAACAGGCGCTTATGTTTGGCAACTGAAATACAATGATCAATGGACAGGTAAGCTGGTGTTTGAAAAAGGTACAAGTATTTTATTTCGTTAGTATTGGATAAGTATTTATATTAACAAAGCACTACACCTCATTTAACCTGCATTCATTTAAATGAACAGCCAGCCTGTGTAGTACACCGCATTTTAGCGCCATATTATTTTTCTGGTGCCCAACCGGAAAATCAAAACATACCGGGTAATTGTATTCAGTTACTTTTTCCAAAACAATTTCTTCCAGTGTTTTTCCAAACTCTTCTCCTTCATCATCTTTCTTTGGTTTAAAACCCCCGATAATAAGCCCTCTTAAGTGAGATAATTTGCCTGTGCGTTTTAAATTCCAGAACATGCGGTCGATGCTGTACAGGTATTCACCGGTATCTTCAACAAATAAAATTTTATCCCTGGTGCTGATATCACTCTTACTGCCTGCCAGTGATTCCAATGTTTTTAAATTACCACCCACCAGTTCGCCATCTGCCAAACCGGTTTTATTATTGGCAGCAGGCGTAAATAAATAATGCATCTTTTCCCCGGTTAAACATTTTCTGATAGATTCAATACTTTCTATTTGTACAGGCTCGGCCTTGCTCCAGTCGGATGGAAAACTATTACACATTTTAGAATGAATGGAAGCGATCCTGAAATTCCGGTTAAGGTGTGAATGAATAACGGTTACATCACTGAACCCAATGATCCATTTGGGATGCTTGTTCATTTTTTTAAAATCAAGTTCATCAATGATACGTACTGCGCCATATCCCCCACGTGCACACATAATCGCTTTTACTGAGTGATCATCGATCAGCTGTTGAAAATCGTTTGATCGTTCAGCATCTTTACCACCAAACGTAAAATCTTTTTTACCCACTGTTTCACCGGTCTTTATTTCAAAACCCCATTCTTTCAACTTATTTACTGCCGGTTGAATATCTTCTTTGGTTATATAACCTGCCGGGCAGGTGATGCCAATGATATCGCCTTTTTTTAAATAAGGAGGCAGGGTTGCGGGTGTATCCGGATCTTCGGTCAAAATAGCTTTTCCTTTGGCAACAGCACCCAATGTAGCACCCAAAGGAATTATTGAAGAAAGAAAATCTTTACGTTTCATAGGATGAATTTACTCAAATTTCGGTATTGGCTGCGGTTTAGGTATTTTTGCAGCTAATGAAGAATCCAAAACGATATTTAGTTACAGCTGCATTACCTTATGCCAACGGGCCTGTTCATATCGGGCACCTGGCGGGCTGTTATTTACCCGCAGATATTTATGTTCGTTATTTACGGGCGCAAAAAAGAGATGTAAAATTTGTGGGTGGCAGTGATGAACATGGTGTACCCATTACCATCCGGGCTTTGAAGGAAGGGATAACGCCACAACAGGTAGTGGATAAATTTCATACCCTGATAAAAGAGAGTATGGCACAAATGGGTATCTCCTTTGATATTTATTCACGTACTTCCAATAAAGTACATCATGAAACGGCATCAGCTTTTTTTAAAAAAATGTATGATGATGGTTTGTTTGAAGAAAAGGAAACCGAACAGTATTATGATGAGACCACTAAAACGTTTTTAGCAGACAGGTATATTATCGGCACCTGCCCCGTTTGTGCAAATTCAAACGCTTATGGTGATCAGTGTGAGAAATGCGGCAGTGCTTTATCTCCCGAGCAACTGATTGATCCGCGAAGTGCATTAAGTGATGCCATGCCGGTAAAAAAGAAAACCAAACATTGGTATTTTCCTTTACAAAATTATGAAGCATGGTTAAATGACTGGATCATTGAAGGACACAAAGAATGGAAGAACAATGTTTATGGCCAATGCAAAAGCTGGTTGGATATTGGCCTGCAAAGCCGTGCAATGACAAGAGACAGCAACTGGGGAATAAAAGTACCAAGCCCCCCGGCCCCCGAAGGGGGAGGAGGCAAAGTATTATATGTATGGTTTGATGCACCCATTGGCTATATCAGCGCCACTAAAGAATTAACGGATCAATGGGCCGATTACTGGTGTAAAGAAGATACACAGCTTGTACATTTTATTGGTAAGGATAATATTGTATTTCATTGCATCATATTTCCTGCCATGTTAAAAGCGCATGGCGGCTTTGTGTTACCCGATAATGTACCTGCCAATGAATTTTTAAATATCGAAGGTGAAAAAGTTTCAACAAGCCGCAACTGGGCAGTATGGATACATGAATATATTAAAGATTTTCCAGGCTGCGAAGATGTAATGCGGTATGTGTTATGTGCCAATGCACCTGAAACCAAAGACAATGATTTTACCTGGAAAGATTTTCAGAACAGGAACAACAGCGAACTGGTTAGTATTTTTGGAAATTTTGTAAACCGTACCTGGGTGTTATTGCATAAATTATGTAGTGGTAAAGTACCTAAATTACACGAAGATATTTTAGATGAAAAAGACAAAGCACTGATCGAAGATATCACTAAAGCAAAAGAAAAGATAGAAAGATTACTGGAAGATTATAAATTCCGGGATGCTTTATTTGAAGTAATTGATCTGAGCAGGAAAGGAAATAAATACATGCAGGAAAAAGAACCCTGGATCGTAGCGAGAAAAGCCTCCCCAAACCCCTCCGAAGGAGGGGCTACAGACCCTGAGAGATCAGAGAACCCTAACAATTATCATACTGCTGATCCGGTTGTTTACGGAATTCTCAAAAAATTTGTAGATGAGCACAGAGCTAATCCAACAGAAGCTGAAAATATTTTATGGCAAATTCTAAGCGGTAAAAAACTGGATGGTTACAAATTCAGGCGTCAGCATATAATTGGTTCCAGTATTGCAGATTTTGTTAGTACACCAAATAAATTGATCATTGAAGTTGATGGATTAATTCACCAGGCGCCTGAAAATTTAATCAGTGATATTGAAAGAACTGCTGAACTAAACAAGTTGGGATTTGAAGTGATGAGGTTTACTAATGAGGAAGTATTAAGTAATACTGACAATGTTTTAAATACTATACTTTCCAGGCTAACAGAAAAGAAACTCAAAGAATCAGAGTCTAAGAACCCTCCTTTGGACGGCAGGGAGGCCTTCTCTTTGGAGGGTAGGGAGGCTGCTCAAAAGAGCATCGATAATTGTTTGCATTTATGTGTACAATTAACAGCTAACCTTGCTATTTTTATTAATCCTTTTTTACCCAATACAGCCAGGAAGATGCTGGGTATGATGAAAGTAGTAGAAAAAATGCTGGACTGGGAAAATGCGGGGTCAATAAAATTACTCAGCGTAGGTTATAGTTTAAGAGAACCGCAATTATTATTCAGAAAGATCGATGATGATGAAATAACTACACAGGTTGAAAAATTGAAAATAGGATTGGCCTCCCCAAACCCCTCCATAGGAGGTACTGCTAAAGACATTGATAAAAAGAAAATGACTATGAATAATTCTACTGCTGAAATCCCCCCTTTGGGTGGTGGTGGGGCTCTGAAACCGGAAATTGCTTTTGATGATTTTGCAAAACTTGATTTGAAAGTAGGAACCATCCTCTCCGCCGAAAAAGTAGAAAAAGCAGATAAACTATTAAAATTGGAAGTTGATCTTGGTACTGAAAAAAGAACGATTGTAAGTGGTATTGCACTTCATTTTGAACCGACAGCCATAATTGGGAAGCAAGTGGTGGTGGTAGCCAATTTGGCTCCTCGTAAAATGAGAGGTATTGAAAGTGAGGGTATGATCTTAATGGCTGAAGACAAGACGGGCAAACTTCATTTTGTTAGTTCTGAAACTGTAATCGAAGCAGGGAGCAGCGTAAATTGACAATCAGTGAGTACGCCTGGTTTAATGTTCAATTTAATTACTGATTGCTTTGACTTCACAGAGTTATTATTTACTTTTGAATTACTTTCAAACAGGCTGCTTTAAAAATTAAAATTACAAATCATGAACACCAAAAAATTAATACTCATTTATTTTATTGCAATAACACTACCTGTATTTGCACAACAGGCTGATTTGTCGTTGATACCTTTCAGACAGGGTAATGTTTGGGGTTATGCTGACGCAGATAAAAAAATAATTATTAAACCTATTTATGACCAGGCTAATTTTTTTTATGAGGGATATGCAAGTGTAAAAAAGGGAGAAAAATTTGGTTATATCAATAAAAGCGGAAAAGTTTTGATTCCCTTTAATTATTTTATCGCAAAACCATTTCGGTATGGTTATTTTGATAATCCGGCCAGGCATAAAACAGATACTGTATTATTTGCAGGAGCCTCAGTAAGGAAAGATGGTTATGAAATATGTATCAATACCAAAGGTACAACTATGCCCAGGTGCCCTGCTATAAATGAAAATACCGTTATTGATAACTTTGCAGAAAACACTTCTGTAAAAACATATAGTAATATTAAAGCCAATGGAAATTTATATGATAAAATTGTTGATGATTATAATGTCATTAATGGCGATGATAATTATTATATTGCTGTGAAGAATAATCTCTACGGCGTTTTTAATAATAAATTTTCAATAGTTATTCCATTTGAGTATAGTTCATTAAAGAAGTTGACGATCAGCAATGTTGATTACCTTTTAGCTGAGAAAAAAGGAAAACAAGGGGTATTAAAAGGAAATGGATCAGCCTATATTGCTGTTGAAAATGCTGGTGTTACTTTTGTTAAATCATCAAGTAGTAAAGAATATTTTATTATCCTGAGGGGAAGCACTGCAAGTATAATGGATCCATATTTGACAAAAGTGATCTCCGGCGATTATTCAGATATTGTATATGATAAGGAGGGTGGGTTTGTGTTAACCGGAACAGATAAAATGAAAGGATATTATTTCGAGAATACAAAACTACTGATCAACTCAAAATACACTGATGTCACCCCTGTAAAGGGAGGAAATCTTATTTGGGTTATTACTTCCGCAGGTAAAAATGGATATGTTAGCAGTAAAGGGGATGAATTTTTTTCTGAATAAGCTTTTTTATTTTTTTATTTATTTAACCCTGTATTATTACGGGGTTATTTTTTTTCAACATAATAAATAATGTCTTAATTTCGATTTTACAAATAGTTGTTTAACTAACTAATTTTAGCATGTCAAAAAGAATCATAAAAAAGGTAGCAGTTTTGGGTAGTGGTGTAATGGGAAGCCGCATTGCCTGTCATTTTGCTGGTGTTGGTTTGCCCGTATTATTACTTGATATTGTTCCCAAAGATTTACCTGCCGATGCAAAACCTGCAGAGAGAAATAAAATAGTTAATGATGCATTGACTGCCGCCATTAAATCAAATCCTTCCCCGGTTTATTCAAAAGATGTGGTAAAGAAGATCAGGACGGGCAACTTCACTGATAATATGAAAGATATTGCAGACTATGATTGGGTGATTGAAGTAGTGGTGGAAAGATTAGACATTAAGCAATCTGTATTTACTGAAGTAGAAAAATACCGCAAACCGGGCACATTGATCACCTCCAATACATCGGGTATTCCCATTCATATGATGACAGAAGGGAGAAGCGATGATTTTAAAAAACATTTCTGCGGTACACATTTTTTTAACCCCCCAAGATATTTAAGGTTACTTGAAATTATTCCTACACCATTTACCGATCCGGAACTGGTTGATTTTTTAATGCATTACGGCGATCTTACTTTAGGAAAAACTACAGTGTTATGTAAAGACACACCTGCTTTTATTGCCAACAGGGTGGGGGTATTTGGCATGATGGCCATCATGAATGCGATGGAAAAATTGCAATTGAATGTGGATGAAATTGATGCACTAACGGGACCGGTTGTTGGCCGCCCAAAATCGGCCACTTTCAGAACGGCAGATGTTGTTGGTATTGATACGCTTGTTAAAGTTGCTAATGGGGTACATGATAACTGCCCGGCTGATGAAGCCATTGATCAATTTATTATTCCGGCCTGGTTAAATAAAATGGTGGAGAATAACTGGCTGGGAGACAAGACGGGCCAAGGGTTTTTTAAAAAAACAAAATTGGCTAACGGTGAAAAAGAAATTCTTACACTTAATTTACAAACACTTGAATATGGGGCAAGGCAAAAACCAAAGTTCGCAACATTGGAGGCAGCCAAACCAATCGAGGACCTGAAAACCAGGATAAAGGCATTGTGTGCAGGAACTGATAAGGCAGGAGAATTTTACAGGCAGTTCCACTATAATTTATTTTCTTATATATCGCATCGTATTCCCGAGATCAGTGATGAACTGTACCGTGTTGATGATGGTATGATGGCAGGCTTTGGATGGGAGATCGGTGCTTTTGAAAGTTGGGATGTATTGGGTGTTGCAAAAACTGTTGATGCCATGAAAGCGGCAGGCAACAAAGTAGCCGTTTGGGTTGATGAGATGCTTGCGAAAGGGATAAGTAGTTTTTACAAAGTAGAAAATGGGAAACGTTTATGCTATTCTATTCAGCAGGGTGGTTACTCCTTCCCATTTGGGGAAGGTGGGGATGGGGCAGCTTTTATAGTGATGAAAAATTTTGAGAATGAAACGATTTGGAAAAACAGCGCCTGCCGTACTTATCATTTGGGTAATGATGTATTAGGGCTTGAATGGTATACCAAAATGGGCAGCATTGGCGGTGAGGTACTGGAAGGAATTCAAAGATCAATTGCCTTAGCCGAAGAAAAGTATAAGGGACTGGTTATTGCCAACGAAGGCGCCAATTTTAGTGCCGGTGCCAACGTGGCCATGATCTTTATGATGGCTATTGAACAGGATTTCGATGAAATAGATATGGCCATCAGGCAATTTCAAAATACAATGATGCGTGTTCGTTATTCAGGGATCCCGGTTGTTGTTGCACCGCATGGGCTGGCATTGGGAGGTGCCTGTGAGATGAGTTTGCACGCCGATAAAGTTATTCCTGCTGCAGAAACTTATACCGGGTTGGTGGAGGTAGGCATTGGCGTTATACCCGGTGGCGGAGGTACTAAAGAATTTGTATTGAGGGCTGCAGATGAAGTGCATGATGGAGAACCTGACACTATCACATTACAGAACCGTTTTCTTACCATTGCTACAGCAAAAGTTGGCACTTCTGCCTTTGAAGCATACGACCTCGGCATTTATAGAAAAGGAAGGGATATTGTAAGTCTTAATTTAGGGCGACGAATTGCGGAAGCTAAAAATGCAGTTATTGAATTGTATGATGATGGATATGTTATGCCTGTTCAACGTACAGATATAAAAGTTTTAGGCCGCACGATGTTAGGTGCGATGCATGCCGGAATTAACGGAATGTGGCGGGGTAATTATGCCACCGACCATGATGTTACCGTTGCAAAAAAACTGGCTTATGTAATGTGCGGCGGTGATCTTACCGAACCAACTTTAGTAAGTGAACAATATTTACTGGACCTTGAAAGAGAAGCCTTTTTAAGTTTAACAGGTGAAAAGAAAACACTGGAAAGAATACAATCTATTTTAAAAAGCGGAAAACCGTTGCGGAACTAAGTACCCAGGTCTGACGGTCCCCGTATGACCGAATAAATTGACCGAATATATATCTCAATGGTGTTGGTCAGACTGCCCCGGTCAGACCAGTTAAAAACATCTACATTTGTCGTTTAAACGATTAGCATGAAAAAAAATATTTTCATTTTCTTAGTAGTTATCAGTCTGTCTTCTTCGGCACAGAATAAATTACTGACCATGGAAGATGCCATGGTTAAAAACAGAACCACACTGGCTCCCGAAAATTTTAAACAGTTGCAATTCATCTTTGGTACCGATGATTATGTGTACCTGAAAAAAATGAATGACGAGGATACATGGATGAAAGGAAATTTTAAAGATAAAGACGAAGCAGTTTTTCTTACGCTTTCGCAGATCAATGAAAAATTAAAAACCTCCGGCTTTGGTGATCTTAAATCAATGCCTGCCATTCAATTCAATACCCGGTCTGATTGGGTATTGAAATCCAAAGGAAGTAAAATTTCATTGAACCCGGTTTCCGGACAGGTAAAAGTGATTGTTCCCGAATCATTGGTCACCAAAGAAAATGCAGAAGAAAGTAGTGCCGGTTTTATTGCCTACCTCGATAATTACAATTTATTTGTTGCAAAAGGTAATGCTGAAAATAAACAGGTAACCACCGACGGTAGTAAGGATATTGTTTATGCGTCTTCAGTACACCGGGATGAATTTGGTATCAGCAAAGGAATATTCTGGAGTAACAGTGGAAAACTGCTGGCTTTTTACAGGATGGATCAAAGTATCGTAACAGATTATCCCATTATTGACTGGAGCCAGCGGCCTGCAAAAAATGAAAATATAAAATACCCGATGGCAGGGGATAAAAGCCATCATGTAACCGTAGGTGTATACAATGCAGAAACCAAATCGCTTATATATTTAAAAACCGGTGAACCTGCAGAACAATATCTTACCAATATTGCCTGGCGCACTGATGATAAATTTGTTTACATAGCGGTATTGAACAGGGGGCAAAACCATATGATGCTAAATCAATATGATGCAACAACAGGCAATTTCGTAAAAACATTATTTGAAGAAAAGGATGATAAATATGTAGAGCCATTAGTACCGATGTTATTTCTTAAAAATGATCCTGGTCATTTTATCTGGCAAAGTAACCGCGATGGCTGGAACCATTTGTATATGTATGATCTAAATGGAGACCTGGTCAAACAATTGACCAAAGGAAACTGGGAGGTAACAGAAGTAAAAGGGTTTGATACAAGCGGGGAAAATTTGTTTTATGTATCAACTGAAGAATCTGCTATCACAAAAAATTTATACAAGTATAATTTTAAAACCGATAAATCAACACGTATAACACAGTTGTTACAGGTGCACAATACACAAGTGAATACCGGCGGGGCTTATGCACTTGATAATTTCAATAGTCCCATTAATCCACGTACCATTCAATTGATCGAAACAAAGACAGGTAAAACAAAAATATTATTGCAGGCGGCAAATCCCCTAGCCGATTATAGTGTAGGCAAGCTCAGCATCTTTACTATAAAAAATAATTATGGTGATAATCTTTATTGCCGTTTATTCAAACCCATTAATTTCGACAGCACAAAAAAATACCCTGTGATCGTGTATTGGTATGGAGGCCCGCATGCACAGATGATCACCAATGGATGGAATGGTGGTGCAGGTGATTATTGGTTTCAATACATGGCCGAGCGTGGATACCTTGTATTTACTTTGGATCCACGCGGTAGTGGTAATCGGGGTAAATCATTTGAGCAATCAATCTTTCGCCATGCCGGAGATCCACAAATGGAAGACATGATGAATGGTGTAAGTTATTTAACAGCCCTGCCTTTTGTAGATAAGGATCATATGGGTTTATTTGGCTGGAGTTATGGAGGATTTATGACCACAGATTTTGTACTCAATCATCCGGGAATATTTAAGGCAGCTGTTGCAGGTGGGCCTGTAATGAACTGGCAATATTATGAGATCATGTATGGCGAACGTTATATGGATACCCCATTGGAAAATCCGGAAGGCTATAGCGCAACCAATCTTATAAAAAAGGCAGGCAATTTAAAAGATAAATTATTATTGATACATGGAATACAGGACCCCGTTGTTGTGCAACAAAATTCAATTGACTTTGTAAAAGAATGTGTTGATAAGGGAGTACAGGTTGATTATATGATCTACCCGGGCCACGAGCACAATGTATTGGGAAAAGACAGGATTCACTTATATCAGAAAGTAACGGATTATTTTATGCAGTACTTAAAATAATGGTCTGACGGTCTCCGTCTGACCAATAATAAAAATTATTTTTTTTACATTAAAAAAAATGGTCAGACCAGTGAAAAATGGGAGAAGCAGAATTACAAATAAACAACAGGCAACTTATCATCCACTCTGTTTTAATTTTTTACGGGGATGCAGCTGATGAAACATTGAGCCGGCAGATCGCTAAAGATATTGCTGATCACTGGAATGAAGCCAAAGCAAAACTGCCATTGAAAAATATTTGGTATGATATAAGATTTGATATCAAAGGTGTTTGTGATAAATTACTTACTCCACAGATGGTGTATGAAAATACCGATCCCCGTAATAATTATTTCAGGATAGAAGAATTTGTGCTGGGTAATATTTCTTTTGTTGATGGAATTAATTCCAATACCGGTTATTTTAAATTGGAGAACCTGCTGAATAATTCTACGACCGCAGCGCATGAATATGGCCATACTATAGGGCTCGCACACCCGGATGAATTAGACATCCGCGGAAATGGAACGCCCGGTATCATGTATCCAAGAGGTACATTGGTAGATCCTCAATTTCAATATTATCCTGAAGTAATGCCGGGTGAAAAAGGGGGCACTCTAAATCCATTTATGAGAAAAGTATTGGAACAGGATATTGCAGATCTTAAGTTGCAAAAACTGAATTTTAATGATAAAACCCTTGCTAAAGTTGGTGATTTTACATCCATTTGGCACGACAAACATCACCCTGATTTTGATTAACGGAATTTCTGTTATCTTCAATACTTAATTTATTAATCTCATCATGGCAATACTCACTATTGAAAATCTTTCAAAAAATTATGGACCTGTCAGGGCATTGAATAATGTAAGTTTCGCAGTTCCTGAGAAAACAGTTTTTGGAATTTTAGGCCCTAACGGTAGTGGTAAAACTACTTTACTGGGTATTGTAATGGATATTTTAAAAGCCACACAGGGATCTTATCAATGGATGGGCGGACAAAGTACACCGGCCATGAGAAAAAAAATAGGCACCCTTTTGGAAACGCCTAATTTTTATCACTATCTCAGTGGAGAAAATAATTTAAGAATTGCTGCTAAAATTAAAGGTAAAGGAGAAGATAACATTGCAAAAGTGCTGGAAACAGTAAATCTTTACTCCCGGAAAGACTCAAAATTCAATACCTATTCTTTAGGTATGAAACAACGCCTCGCCATTGCGTCTACGCTGCTGGGTGATCCGGAAATATTGGTATTTGATGAACCCACTAATGGACTTGACCCGGCAGGTATTGCCGAAATAAGAGAATTGATAAAAGAACTCAATAGAAGAGGTAAAACCATTATTATGGCCAGCCATATCCTGGATGAAGTGGAAAAAGTTTGTACCCATGTTGCCATTATACAAAAAGGGGTTTTAAAAACAGTGGGCTCAGTTAGTGAAGTGATGAACACTTCAGCCACTAACAATTCTACCGGTTTGTTGATAGAAATAAGTGCGTCTGATATAAATGCATTAAAAAATATTTTGAAACAAATGGGCGGATTCGATAGCATTACTGAAGTAGATAATGAACTACAGGTTATTTGTCCGGATAATATTAATGCTGAACAAATTAATAAGTATTGTTTTGAAAAGGGAATTGTCCTCAATAAGTTGAATGTAAAACGTAAATCACTTGAGACAAGATTTTTGGAAATTACCGGAAAGCAAAGTGACCGGTAAATAATTATACATCATTAAAAATAAATCATGTTCAGTCTTTTTAAAATTGAATGGCTTAAAATAAAGACCTACCGCACTTTCTGGATCTTATTTTCCAGCTTCCTGGTCTTTTTCCCGGTTGCATTTTATTTTTCTGCCAGTAAATATATGAATGCGATGGGTGGTAGAGGAAGTTTGCAGGAAGAATTGTTGAAAAGTATGTTGTCTGCACCATTTGTTTTTCCCAGGGTTTGGCTGGCAGCAAGCTGGATGGGAGGTTTGTTTTTTGTTTTAATCGGAATGTTGTTTATTTTATTGGTCACCAACGAAGTTCAATACCGTACACACCGGCAAAATATTATTGATGGCTGGAGCCGCATGGATTTTTTAAAAGCAAAACTTTCATTACTCATTTTTTTTGTACTGGTAAGTACAACCCTGGTATTTATCATGGGTTTGGTAGTGGGGTCTGTTTTCTCTTCTTCTCAATCAAATATGTTTGCGGGGATCTATTATGTAGGCTATTTTATGTTAATGGCAACCCTGTACCTGATGCTTGCTTTTTTAGTTGCCATCCTGGTAAAACGAACTGGTTTATCCATCATTATTTACTTTGCATTGGTATGTATAGCTGATAATGTTCTATGGTTGATCTTTACATTAAAAGACAGCCAGATAGGCTATTTTATGCCCCTGGAAGTTGTTGATTCGCTGGTGCCTAATCCATTTAAACCAAAATTGCTGGAAAAAAGAACCATTGCTGATTACACGTTAATTATTGCGGCTGTAACTTATATTATTGCTTATATATCCATTATCATTAATTATTTCCGCAAAACAGATCTTAAGACTTGATGAATTTTATTTTTTAATTAAATGCTGTAGTGCATTATCAATAGAAGGGTAAAAGAAATTAAAGCCTGTTTCCTGTATTTTTTTGCAACTCACTTTTGCACTTTTAAGTACTTCAATACTTCGTTGCTCCATGATCAGTTTTAAAATAAATGCCGGAACAAAAACCCGGATAAAAAATTTACCCCTCATTACAGCAGCTAAACTCAGCGTTAGCATTTTATTGCTGACCGGCATTGGCGATACTGCATTATAAATGCCATTTATTTTTTCGTTTTCAATGGCATAAATAAATAACCTGCACAGATCGTCAATATGTATCCAGCTGATCACTTGTTTGCCATTTCCTAAAAAAGCGGCTATCCCAAATCGTAATGGTTTTATAAATTCGGTCAGCGCACCACCATCATTACTTAACACAATACCCATTCTAAACTTAACCAACCTTATGCCCAGTGTTGCTACCTGTTCAATACTTTCTTCCCAAAGCCTGCAGGTTGTTCCCAAAAACGCGGTGTCAGGTTTATCAT
>JAYVUE010000097.1:0-6742 GCA_043788195.1 Chitinophagaceae bacterium | reverse complement strand
GGAATTTTTACCGCAATCAAAAGTTAAACAGCCTTCCTGGTCAAATGAATTAATGAAAGATTATTGGAAATAAATTTGCAATTATGTACACTACTATTTTAACCAGCCTCGATAATGGCATCTTTACCATTACCATTAATCGGCCCGAGAAATTAAATGCATTAAACAAACATGTACTTAATGATCTTAATAATGTAATTGACGAGATTCAAAATGATCCGGTAATAAAAACGGTTATAATTACCGGAGCCGGACCAAAAGCATTTGTTGCTGGTGCAGATATTTCTGAATTTACTGATCTCAGCAAAGAAGAAGCGATGGCATTAGCTAAAAGAGGGCAGGATGTATTTTTTAAAATTGAAAATAGTAAGAAACCAATTGTAGCAGCCGTAAATGGATTTGCTTTAGGTGGCGGTTGCGAACTGGCCATGGCTTGTCATTTCCGGATTTGCAGCGAAAATGCAAAATTTGGTCAGCCCGAAGTGAATTTAGGATTGATACCCGGATATGGCGGCACGCAACGATTAACACAATTAGTTGGCAAAGGGAAAAGTATGGAGTTGCAGATGACGGCTCACCTGATCGATGCCAATGAAGCCTTGCAATTAGGTTTGGTTAATTATGTAACTACATCAGAAAGTTTGCTGGAAAGAACAAAAGATATCTTACTCATTATACAATCAAAAGCACCAATAGCTGTTGGAAAAATTATTGAATGTATCAATGTAGCGGTGGTAAGCGATAGCGCCTACACCAATGGAAAAAGTGGCTATGATAAAGAAATAGAAGCTTTTGGAGATTGTTTTGTTACTGAAGATATGAAAGAAGGTACAACTGCATTTTTGGAAAAGAGAAAAGCAAATTTTACGGGGAAATAAAATCAGGGTTCTTTTTTGAACACTTTTTTTATGAACTATCTTTGTATTGATTTATTATCAGTTACAAACTTATTTATATGAACTACAGAATAGAAAAAGATACCATGGGCGAAGTAAAAGTACCGATGGATGCCTATTACGGTGCACAAACCCAGCGCAGCATTGATAATTTTAAAATTGCCCAGGACATAAATAAAATGCCCAAAGAGATCATTGCTGCATTTGCATACCTTAAAAAAGCAGCGGCACTGACCAACCTGGATGCCGGCGTTCTATCAAAAGAAAAATCTGACCTTATTGGTATTGTTTGTGATGAAATACTGGAAGGCAAATTAAATGACTATTTTCCCCTGGTGGTTTGGCAAACCGGCAGTGGCACCCAAAGCAACATGAACGTGAATGAAGTAGTGGCTTACCGGGGCCATGTGTTGAACGGCGGCAAACTGGATGACAAAGAAAAATTCCTGCATCCCAATGATGACGTTAATAAATCACAATCCAGCAATGACACATTTCCAACAGCGATGCACATTGCAGCCTATAAAATTTTAATGGAGACAACTATCCCCGGCATTGAAAAACTGAGAGATACACTGGCTGCAAAAAGTAAAGCATTTATGAATGTGGTAAAGATCGGCAGAACACATTTTATGGATGCAACGCCTTTAACCGTTGGACAGGAATTCAGCGGCTACACCTCACAGTTAAATCATGGTTTGAAGGCGATAAAAAATACTTTAGCACATTTGAGTGAACTGGCATTGGGCGGCACTGCCGTAGGTACAGGCATTAATACGCCGGCTAATTATTCAGAAAATGTAGCGAAGCATATTGCCCAATTAACCGGCTTACCTTTTATAACTGCTGAAAATAAATTTGAAGCCCTGGCAGCACATGATGCCATTGTGGAAGCACATGGCGCTTTAAAAACTGTTGCTGTTAGTTTAATGAAGATCGCCAATGATATCAGGATGTTATCATCCGGACCCAGAAGTGGTATTGGTGAAATTTTTATACCCGACAATGAGCCCGGGTCTTCCATCATGCCCGGAAAAGTAAATCCTACACAATGCGAAGCTTTAACAATGATTGCTGCACAAGTGATGGGTAATGATGTTACCATTGGTATTGGTGGTAGCAATGGACATTTTGAATTAAATGTTTTTAAGCCTGTGATGATCTATAATTTTTTACATAGTGCCAGGTTAATTGGTGACGGGTGTATTTCATTCAATGATAAATGCGCCATCGGACTTGAACCAATTGAAGCCAATATTAAAAAGCATGTTGATAATTCGCTGATGCTGGTCACTGCACTTAATACAAAGATCGGCTATTATAAAGCTGCAGAAATTGCGCAAAAAGCACACAAAGAAGGAACTACTTTAAAAGAAATGGCAGTGAAACTTGGATATGTTACACCTGAGCAATTTGATGAATGGGTGGTGCCCGCGAATATGGTGGGGAAAATTGATTAAGTAAGTGAGGTATATAAACTAAGTGAAGTATATAAAGTAAAAAAGTACATAAGTTTTAATAGGGCTTTCATTTATTTACTTTATATACCTTATTTACACTTATAAGAAAAAACCAATTTACCTGCATCAGCCGGAATACTAAACTGATTATCGCCTTTCATAAATACACTTAATACATAATTATCACGGCTCATAATATATTTGCTGAAAGCAGAAACGGTTGAATCCCTCAGCACATTTCCCGGATCATAATAACGCACCTTTAAATTTTTAATTGCATTTGTTGGCCTGTTGCCAAAATTAAGAAACTGGTTATAGTGAGTATAAGACAGCTCATCCGGAAAAATATATAAATAATTTTTAGGTGCTATGTTGAAGTAATAATCAATATCTGCATCTGCAATCAGATCTCCGGTTGTCTGTTCAATACTTGACATATGTGTAAGGTTTCCACCAGCATAGATGTAATTAACTACAAAATATGGTATTCCCGGAAATAAAGTAAGGCTATACGATTTTTGAATAAGGAAACCTGTTGCATTATAGATATAATCAGCATCAAACTGAAGTGAAGTTGGAATAGTTGGATCTGTTAATCCGTGCAGTCTTTTAATGTGTTTGGTTAAAATATCAACAAGAAAATATTCATCAGGATTGATAAAAATTGTATCCCCTACATAAATTAAGGGTGTTTTAAAATCAATGGTACCAGATAAGCTGTCAAACTTAGTGATGTCAGTTGCCTGGTCTAATGGATTAATTAATGCTGCAATAGAACCCAGCCCAATCAAACCGGTTGCACTGTCTAAATAAACGATCTTATTGATCCGGCAATCGGCCCCAATGATATTAGGGTTAGTAAGGTTACCCCCATTCTCCAGGCTATATTCCTTTGTGCAGGCAGAAAGAACCAATGCCACCAGGCCAATAAAAAATAAATACGAATTTTTCATTTCGGGTATGCTGTTTATTTTTTTAGTTGCTGTAAAGTTGCTTAATTTTTATATAAACGCCTCAAAAACATGTTTATTTTGATATAAGACTGCGATATCTGTTAAAATGCTGCCTTTGTTTTATACACAATAACAACCTGTAATTTAACTGCTTTTTTTGATCCTCAGTTTTTCAGGAAACCTGGGACTCGTCATTTACCAAAGCGCCTGTTTCAATTGTATTATGTGATTCTTTTTCCTTGTGTTTAAAAAATCTTTTTTGAAAACCCAGAATGCTAATCACTCCTGTAGAAATTGAAGCGTCGGCCAGGTTAAAGATGGGACGGAAAAATTCAAAATCCTGCCCACCCCAAAACGGCAACCAGGAGGGGAAATGTCCTCTTAAAACCGGAAAGTATAACATGTCTACTACATTACCATGTAAAAATGAAGCATATCCGTTTTTGGTAAAAGTTGCCAGGCCATTATAATTAGCATATTCATTACTAGTTGGGTCAAATGTCATTCCCTTATCAAAAATAAGGCCGTAAAATGAGGAATCAATAAGATTACCCAAGGCGCCGGCATATACTAAAGCAGCACAAAAAATAAATCCCCTATGCATTTTTTCCCTTACAATTTTTCCAAGGTACCATGTACCAAATACCACAGCAGCCATTCTGAAAACAGTTAGGGCCATTTTTCCCCAGTTACCGCCAAATTTCCAACCATAGGCCATGCCCGGATTTTCAACAAAATAAAGTTGAAATCCACTCCCGATGATCTTATGAGATTCGTTAAGATGGTAATGCGTCTTGATCCAGAGTTTTAATGCCTGATCTGCAATTACAATTAATATGATTATTAAAGCAACGTGTCTTGACTTCATAATGAGGGGCAAAGATATGAATTTAGGGGTTAATGTTTAGGAGGTTGAGGATTGTATTATAATGCCCGGTTTACTTATTCTTCATAATACACCCTCTTCACCCTTTGAGAAATACCCGTTAATATCTCATAGGCAATGGTATGCGACCATATGGCCAATTCATTTACGGGTAATTGCTCACCAAAAACAATTACCTCATCTCCTTCATTTGCATCAATACTGGTTATATCCAGCATGGTCATATCCATACATACGTTTCCAATTACCGGTGCCAAATGCCCATTCACCCACATTTTACCATCACCATTACTCAATAAACGTGGGTATCCATCGGCATAGCCTATACGAACTGTAGCGATCATTGAATCTTTTTCTGCTATTCCTTTGCGGCTATAACCAATACTTTCTCCCGCACTTATCTTTTTTATTTGTGAGATAGTGGTCTTTAAAGTGGATACATTTTTTAATTGTTGCTGCATGGCCGGATTACTATCAACACCATATAGTCCTATACCCAATCGAACCATATCTAATTGCAGTTCTTTATGCCGGTGAATTGCACTGGTATTGGCAATATGACGAAGGAAAGTATATCCCAGGGCAGTCTGCAATAATTCACAGCTTTGTAAAAACAGGGCGGCCTGTTGTTGTGTAAAATCATCATGAGACATAACATCACTGCCAGCCAAATGAGAAAATACGGATTGAATTTTGAAGCTACCTGTTGTCCGCAGTTTTTTGCATAATGATTCCATATCATTTTGTTCAAATCCCAGGCGGCGCATTCCGGTATCTATTTTAATATGCACCGGGTAATTAGTTATGCCCGATCGTTTTAAATAATTTTCAAAAGAAATTAAAATACCAAAAGAAAATAACTCCGGCTCAAGGCTATATTGTACCAACACATCAAAAGTGATTTCTTCGGCATTCATAACCATGATGGGTATTGTAATACCTGCCTTACGCAGTTCCACCCCTTCATCTGCATAAGCCACGGCTAAATAATCAACTTTATGAAACTGTAATAAATTAGCTATTTCAAAACTGCCACTACCATAACTGAATGCTTTTACCATGGCCATTAACTGTACCCCCAAATTTAACTGCTGCTGGTATGCTTTGAGGTTATGAGTTATTGCATTTAAATTAATTTCCAATACTGTTTGATGAATTTTTTGTTCAAGCAAATGGCTGATCTGTTCAAACTCAAAGAGCCTGGCGCCTTTTAGTAAAATGGTTTCATTATAAAAATGCTGTGTATAGAATTGTTGTTTAAATTCAGCCGTGGAATTAAAGAAAACAGTTTCGGCAATATCGTTAAAGGCCGCAGATTGCCGGCTTATCTCAGGACCAATACCAATAAACCGGTTAATGTTTTTTTGCTTAAGAATAAAAGCAACATCTTCATATAAAGCGGCATTGGTTTTTCCGGATTGTAATATATCACTCAATATCAATGTTCGTTTGGGGTGTTGTTGCTGTTGATGTAAAAAATCCAAAGCAATAGTTAATGAGTTGATGTCGGCACTGTAACTATCATTGATAATAGAACAGTTATTGATACCCTGCTTTAGTTCAAGCCTCATTTCCACAGGCCGTAACAATAACATTCGCTTGGCTATTGTTGTATTGCTTAAACCCAAATAAAGTAACACACAACAACAAGAAATAGAATTTTCAATTGAAGCTTCGTCTGTAAAAGGTATGGTGAATTTTAGTTTATTACCATTATAAACAGTGGATATAATGGTTTTATCACTCTTTTTTTCAATCGTATTAATTTGAAGTGCCGCGGTATCTTTTTTACTCCAGGGAAATAATTGAAATTCATCCCCCGCCCTTACATTATTTTTAAAAGTATTTACTGCATCGTTGATATCAGGATCGTCGGCACAATAAATAAGCAGGTTGCTATGTACAAAAAGTTTTAGTTTTTCATTAATCTTCTGACGGATATTTAAAAACCCTTCTCCGTGTGCTTCCCCAATGGTTGTAAATATGCCAATTGTTGGTGAAATGATTTTTTCGAGTTGTTGCATTTCATCAGGTTGTGAAATGCCGGCTTCAAAAATACCAAGTGTGTAACCGCTGTTCATTTGCCAAACACTAAGAGGTACACCGATCTGGGAATTATAGCTTTTAGGGCTTCTTACTACAGTGTAATCATTTTGCAATAATTGATTCAGCCATTCCTTTACAATGGTTTTTCCATTACTTCCGGTAATACCAATTACAGGAAAATTAAATTGCTGACGATGGTGGGCTGTAAACAAGTGTAAAGCCTGCAACACATTACTTACCTGTAAAAAATTAGCACCTGTGAATTGCCCGGTTATTTCTCCTATAAAACTATCATCCACAATAAAATTAAGCACTCCTTTCTTATATAACTCTGGTATAAATGAATTTCCGTTGCGCCTTGGTCCGCCTAAAGCAAAGAACAAGGAAGTAACTGGAAATAATAATTTACGGCTATCTAATAAAATATGTTCTATCGGGCCATCAGTGTTAAACTGTACCGATCTTGCCTTAATTATTGTTGCTATTTGCGAAATGGTATAC
>JAYVUE010000096.1:0-10407 GCA_043788195.1 Chitinophagaceae bacterium | reverse complement strand
ATAAAAAACTAATAACAGTAATAGCAGTAAGTGACCAATAAATGGCATACACAATTGTTTTTGTTGCAGGTGAAGCATTATGACTTACCGCCTTTATGGCCTGAAAAATATAAGTATCCAGCAACAACATGATTCCAATAAAGATAGAAGCGCCTAGTGGGGTTCGCATAGATGGTTTAGTAGGTTTAGAATTTAGAGTTTAGAGTTTAGAATTTAGAGTTTAATCCCCTGGTATCTAAGACGATCAGGATCTAAGTATATTTTATCCAATTTAAAAATTCATCCAATTGATCATTGATCATTTTTATTGTATCTGCATCTTTAATATTACCGGATTCATCCAACAAATGGTTAACAGCCGAAATTGGTAATTTATTGGGGTGTACGGTTATTTTAAGGTAATTCAGAATATCTGCCAGGTGGTCCATTCCCCTAAGGTTGCCTGCCCGGCCCGTGGCCACACCAGTTAGGAGGGCCTTTTTATAAAACCAAATATCGTGCGACTTACTTGTATCAAAAAGCATTTTCAATACACCCGGGAAACTGCCGTTATATTCAGGTACAATGAAAATAAATTCAGTGGCGGGTATGATGACCTCTTGTTCTATCTTCGCAAACGCAGCATCACGCTGCATTAGCTCAATATTTTCCAGTGAGAGGAACCGGGTAGTAACCCCTTTTTGTGCAAGGATTTGTTGATAAGCCAGCGCTATTTTTATAGAATTACTTCCTTTCCTGTTTGTACCCGAAACAATAGTTATCATATAATTTTTAATAAATAACAATTAGGCGGCTACTTTGTTCCACAGTTTATGCCGAATGACTAAATTTGCCAACCAGCAGTAAAAATACGACTTCGGCTTTTTAGAAAGCGATTTTCGGTATTTGCTGAAAAAAATAATACAATTGTATCAGGCAAACTCCAAAACAGTTCGTTGCTGATCAAAGCGTATAAAAATATTATGGCAAAAATAATAGGAGTAGCGAATCAAAAAGGAGGTGTTGGAAAAACAACAACAGCTATCAATCTTGCAGCCAGTTTAGCTGTATTAGAATATAAGACCTTACTTTTGGATGCGGATCCACAGGCCAATAGCACTACTGGCACTGGTTTTGATCTGCATAATATTACATTGAGTCTTTACGATTGCATGGTAAATGAAGCAAAGGCAAAAGATGTGATACTAAAATCAGCAATTCCTTTTCTTGATCTTTTGCCATCTCATATTGACCTTGTTGGCGCCGAAATTGAAATGATCAATTACCCCAACCGCGAAACGGTTTTGAAGCAAATACTGGAACCTATCAGGGATGAATATGATTTTATAATAATTGATTGTTCTCCTTCCCTGGGTTTAATAACAGTAAATGCATTAACTGCAGCCGACAGTGTAGTAGTTCCGGTACAAACTGAATTTTTTGCACTCGAAGGGCTGGGCAAATTACTGAATACCATTAAAATTGTTCAAAACCGCCTGAATACTGAACTTAAGATCGAAGGCATATTAATGACAATGTATGATGGCCGGCTGCGTTTATGCAACCAGGTTGTTAGTGAAGTTCGCCGCCATTTCGAGGACATTGTTTTCAGCAGTATCATTCATAGAAATACCCGGTTAAGTGAGGCTCCCAGTTTTGGAAAACCGGTAATATTATATGACGCAGATAGTAAGGGGGCTGTCAATTATTTGAATTTAGCCAAAGAGATATTGCAGAAGAATAATATGACAAAGATTAAGCAGGAAGACAGGATTATTGAATAATTTGCTGATTAGCGAATGTGCTAATTTTATCAGATCGCAACATTATTAATAAATCAAATAAACTATAGCTAGAAGGAATTAGCAAATTATCATATTAGCTAATCAGCATATTAATCATGAGTACGCCCAATAAAAAAGACGCTTTAGGAAAAGGTATCCGTAATCTGTTGCAGAATATTGACTCCGATCTTAAAAATACCGCAGGAAATTTAAAACAGGAATTTGTAGAACAATCAACGGGGATATTACGGATCAGCCTCGATCAGATTGAAGTAAATCCTAAACAACCCCGGCACGATTTTGATGAAACAGCCATGAATGAATTAGCTGCATCAATTAAAATGCATGATATCATTCAACCCCTCACGGTTTCTAAAATACCCGGTGGAAAATACCGCCTGATCGCAGGCGAACGACGATTACGTGCAGCAAAGATTGCCGGTATTAAAGATATCCCGGTATATGTTCGCCAGGCTAATGATGTACAATTGCTGGAATTATCTTTACTCGAAAATTTACAACGTGAAAATTTAAATGCCATTGAAATTGCACTTAGCTATAAACGCCTCATGGATGAACTGGAATATACACAGGAACAAGTAGCAGAACGCATGGGCAAAGAGAGAAGTACAGTGGCCAATTATATTCGTTTATTAAAACTTCCGCCGGATATACAGGTAGCTGTTCGAAATGGAATTGTGAGCATGGGGCATGCACGTGCTTTAATCAATGTGGATGTAGTTGATAAACAATTATTCATTTTCAATGAAATAAAAAATCGTGGATTATCAGTAAGGCAAACAGAAGAACTGGTGCGCAAATTATATACTGCCGCTGTTAAAGTTGCGGTAAAACCAACCCTCCCTCATGCTTTTAAAAAGATTGAAGATAATTTAGCTTCAGGATTTAACACACGTGTTAAATTGACACATACTAAAAAAGGAAATGGTTCTATTCTTTTTGAATATTATTCTTTGGAAGAACTAAACGCCTTGTTGGATAAACTGAATATTAAAGTAAACTGATGATCCGACTAATCAGGTTTTTGTTTTTATTGGCAGGAATATTTTGCAGTACGCTTGTATGGGCACAAAAAGACAGCACAGTAAAGAAACAAAAGTTAAACAGGAACATTTTTTCCAAACCCAATCCGGCAAAAAGATATAATCCCAATATTGCATTGTACCGCTCGGCCATTTTGCCCGGCTGGGGACAAATTACCAATAAAAAATACTGGAAAATTCCAATTGTGTATGCTGCGTTAGGTATTACTGCTGGTATCTTTTTTAGCAATGTAAACCAGTTTAACCGGGCCAATAATGCCTATGCCAATGCTATAGATGGAAATACGGCAAATGATTACCTTATTCCTTCGCCTTATTTTGCTGTTAAAGACCAACCGGATCGTATTAAAAATTTTAGAAACCAGGTACGTCAAAATGTAGATTATTCTGCCTTGTTCTTTATTCTTTTTTGGGGATTAAATGTTGTAGATGCCGCTGTTGATGGTAACCTGAAAACATTTGATGTAAGTGATGACCTGAGCCTGAGAATAAAAGCCGGCTATAGTCCGCTTGCTAATACAAATGGCATTAGCCTGGTGTTGAAAATAGGGAAGCGTCGTTAAAAATATTTACCTTCATTACTGTATTATTACAATTAAATTTTGTTGCAAAAAATGAAAATTGCATTGATAGGTTATGGCAAAATGGGTAAAACCATTGAAGAAGTAGCTTTGCACAGAGGCCATTCAGTTGTATTAAAAATTGATATTGATAATGTGGCCTCTTTTACAAATAAAAACTTACAACAGTGCGATGTGGCCATTGAATTTACAGGCCCCAATAGTGCAAGATCAAATATCTTAAATTGTTTTAAAGCAGCCGTACCGGTTGTTTGCGGAAGCACTGGCTGGCTCAATGAATGGGCAGAGGTAATAAGTACCTGTAATGAAAAGAACGGTAGTTTTTTATACGCCAGTAATTTCAGTGTAGGTGTAAATATTTTTTTTGAAATAAATAAAAAACTGGCGCAGTTGATGCAACATCAAATAACATATAACATATCAATTGAAGAAACGCATCATACGCAAAAAAGAGATGCCCCAAGCGGAACAGCCATTACCCTGGCAGAAGAGATCCTTTTAAATGTAAGCAGAAAAAAGAAATGGGTAAACAGTAAAACTGAAAATGCAGAAGACCTTTCTATAACCAGTAAACGCATCGACCCTGCACCTGGTACCCATTCAGTAAAATATAGTTCGGATATTGATGACATCGAGATCATCCATACTGCACATAACCGGCAGGGTTTTGCTTTGGGTGCTGTTTTGGCAGCAGAATTTTTGTATAATAAAAAAGGAGTTTACACTATGAAGGATGTGCTAAATATTACAAGTTGATCATTTCTAATTGCCTATTGTCCATTGCCTATTGCCTATTACTTCAAATTCAATAACATATCTTTCACCAACGCTTCCAGGTCAAATTCCTGTTTCCATCCCCAGTCTTTACGGGCTGTTGAATCATCAATACTTTGCGGCCAGCTTTCGGCTATTTGCTGACGGTAGTCGGTTTTATAACTGATTGAAAAATCAGGTAAATGTTTTTTTATTTCAATGGCAATATCAGCCGGCGAAAAACTCATTCCCGAAAGGTTATAGGAAGTACGTACCGAAATCTTATCAGCATCGGCTTCCATTAATTCAATGGTTGCCCTTATTGCATCGGGCATATACATCATGGGTAAATAAGTATCTTCCTTTAAAAAACATTTGTATTGATTTTCGGCTTTGGCAGCATGAAATATTTCTATGGCATAATCTGTAGTGCCGCCGCCGGGTTCGCTTTTATAACTGATTAGCCCGGGATAACGAAGGCTTCTTACATCTACCCCATACCGTTGATGAAAATAATTACACCAGAATTCCCCTGCATATTTGCTGATACCATACACCGTTGAAGGTTCAATGATAGTTTGTTGCGGGCAATTTTGTTTGGGGCTGGTAGGGCCGAAAACTGCTATTGAAGATGGCCAATATACTTTTGTCAGTTTCTCTTCTTTAGCTATATCAAGTACATTCAACAAACTCTGCATATTCAGGTTCCAGGCCAGGTTGGGATTTTTTTCGCCGGTGGCTGAAAGGATAGCCGCCAGTAAATAGATCTGTGTAATATTCTGCCGTATCACCTGTACGTGTAGCATTTCTTTATTCATAACATCCATACTTACATATGGCCCGGTGCCTTTTAAAAGTTCATTTTCTTCACGCAGATCACTGGCAACAACACTGGCATTGCCATATATTTTTCTTAAAGCAAGGGTTAGCTCCACGCCTATTTGTCCGCTGGCGCCTATTACTAATATTTTTTCTTTTGCCATAAATTGATTGGGTTTGTTTGCAATAATAAAATCAAGCTTAGTTTGTGATAAAAAATCAAAACTCACTCAAAGCCGCATCGGTTAAAAAATTTTTTACTGTTTTTTCATCTACGTCAAAGCCGGGCATTAATTCTATTGCTTCGGTGTAGTTGATGCCTACAAAATAGTTTAGTTGCCCATAAAATAATTTAGGACTAAATAAATCGCCATAAATTTGAGTACAGCGTTCGCAAATAGCACCAATGGGAAAATGATCTTTAATTATAAAATATAAATCCAAATAATCTTTCCATTTGCTCCGGTGCCCCAAGGCATAAGCTTTCATAGCTGCTAAATCAATAAGTGAAGGAATACGGATGGATTTTTCGATAATAATGGGATGTGGTATTTCAAATTCATAATCGAAAAAGGTAAATTTCACTTCCCTGCAATTTAAGTTCAATTGCCCCTGCATATTCAATGTTATTTTATACTTTTCATTTGCAATATCAAACTTATTTAAAATTGCTTTGGGTTTGATTGTTCCTTTTTTAAACATGTCAAAATCAATAGACAAGCGATGTCCAATATGCAGTGCTACAGCTGTACCGCCAACCATATAAAATTCTTTACTGAATTTTGCAAGCAGTGGCAGCAAATTTTTTTGATTTGAATTTAATACATCAGGGTGCATATTTTTCAAAATACAATTTAAAGTAGTTTTGAAATACCGGTATATAATTGCTTCGGTTGCCCCATGTTTCTATTTGCTTATTGAAAATACTAGCCGCATTTTTAATCCCCATAAGATCAAATAATGCCTTTGTATCTTCTTTGGACGCATAATTGATAAAAAACTCCAGCACCATACCAATAGGCAGGTTGGCCTTTTCGCTTTCTTTAGAATACCAAAAAAGGTGCGCATTCTTTTTAATCAATTCCGTTAATTCCTTGCTGTGTTTCATCAATCAAATTTACTGATTTTTAATCTAATTGTGGCTATAAAAAGTTAACAGTACCAGGCTTTGGGTTAACTTATTTTTATTGGCATTATTAAAATTTTCTTTAAGGCTTATTGCAAGCCGGCTCCGGTAGTCAGTATTTTTTTCTTTTCCGCCGACAATTACTATTACGCAAATGTAAGTGGAAATAAAAACTACCGCCGGCTAAATGGAATATGGGAATTGCTCAATGAGGATTTAGATACCCGGTTATATTTTATCTATTTGCATAATAATTAAAACAAACTGTTATGAAATACTTTTTAACAATTTTACTGGCAGTTATAGTCTTCGAAAGCTATGGCCAGGCTAATGTAACGCCGCTGGTTATGGTTGCTTTTAAAAATCACCTGGCCTACTATGGCAAGTTGCTTAAAGAAGATGGTAATACTGTAAAAGTTGAGTTTTTTAACTCACATTCAGTTTACCAATTCGATAAAACCGGTAAGATCCTCAGCAGCACAGGCAAATATAAAGCCGGTGACTTTGTATTGGCGATTGAAATCAACAGGTTTGAAAAAGAAGTATACAGCCAGGGTTATGTATCCAGTAATAAGTTAGCAGGTATTGTATTCAACGATGGTCAGCTATACTATGGAAATATTGAAGATGCCTCATCGGGGTGGTTCTCTGTAAGTTTCCTCCACTCTCAAAGCACCTACACTATGCAGTTTATTGATGCCACCTGGAAAGTGAAATCTACTGATAAGGGTGGGTATGCCCCTGGGTATGTACTCAAAAGCATTTTTTATACAGGCGAACCCCAACAATTTTATTTTGAAGGAGTTGGATCTCCATCCAAAAAGGAATTTCAATTTACTAAAGACAATAATTAAAATAAGTAAACAGAGGACATTAAATAACGAATTAAAAAAAGCATCATGAAAAATATTGTAATAACATTTGTATTGGCCGTATTTGGGGGGTTTTCGGTCACCCATACTTCGGCGCAGATACAAAAAGCGCCCATGTTTGTAAAACCGGCAAATAAAGCAGTTGTGGTAAAATCAGGCCCTGAGGAAAAAAATCCACGGAAAATTGAAGTTATGACAATAAAGCCGATAGGTAATTACGAGGCCAGTTGGAAAAATGCGGATGGCACTGTGCTCAGGCAAACATTTAAATTGAAAGATATTGCGATGAGGCCAATGAACAATAATAATGCACCTAAAAATGGAAGCCGTTTAAAAACATTTACCAAATCTTCTACGCCCGAAGACGACGGCCAGGGATGGAGATGCCTTACTGAAGACAAGAAGGTTACCATGAACGACAATTCTTTTATGACTGTTGATTATTCGCAACAGGCATCTCATATATATCCGGGCGCTATCTACAAGTTTGATAACTACGTTAACGGTAGTTGGAAAGGTGAGGAATATAACAGGAACCCAATTCGCATTAATGCTATCGTATATAATACCTCAGGAAAGAATTATGAAGATATTAATGAGCCGGGTGCTGCAACCATCGGCAATGGTATTGCCACACTATTCAGAGGATTCAGTAAAAACCCCGATGAAATTGCCAGTGGCAGCATGTCCTTCACAGCCTATGAAGTGGAGAGTATGTCAGATGCGATGGTAAAGATCGGCGCCTCGGGTTATGGGTTTGGTTTTTATGCAAAGAATCTTTTTCAGTTCAATGATAAAGAGCATCACAAATACATCATGATCGATTGTACAAAAGAAATGTTTACGATAAATACAAGTATTCCGCAAAATGGTTTTTTCAATAATCCATCTTATGAATCCAATGACATGATGTTCATCAATTCTGTTACTTATGGAGTACGTATACTGGCATGCATGGATATTATCACCAGGGAACGTACAATAGCTGATAAATTCGAAGGTGGTGGCAGTTGGGGATTGGCTGGCGGTCAGGTAGATGTTGATGTATTAAGCAGGGAATTAAACAGTACATCTACTATCAAAATGTATGTTGTAGGTGGCAAATCCAGTGAAGTGTACCCTGTTTATTCCATCGATGACCTTAAAAAAAGGTGTGCAAAGATTGCTGAAACCACCAACTATAATACAGTAATGCCTATTAAATACCAGTTTAAGAATTTAAAGGACGAAGTGGTCATTAGTAACAGTGCCACCGATTATTTTATAACAAGAAGTTGCTCATACCAGGCCCCCGGTGAACCTGAAAAAGACCTGGAAGTAACTGCCAATATTTCAAGCATGAAAACATTAAATAATAATACAGATGCTGAATTGTATGGACAAATATGGGCACAAGTATTTGATGGAAATGGAAAGGAAGTATTACCTGCAAATAACAAAGACAGGTTATTTGCAATTGACCAACAGGCACACCTGAATGCAACTCAATTGCAGGCATTTTATAAACCAAACATAGAAGCAAAATTCAAAATACCGGCAAACGCAAAAAAGGGGGCAAGGATGATCATTTATTACTGGCTGATGGAATATGATAATATAGGCTCTGATGACTTTTTACACATGCAGAATAGTTACCAGTTACCTTATAGCCGTAATAAAAATGAAAAATATTATGTAACGGAAGTACAGTTGGATGAAGTACCTACTTCATATTCGGGCACTTCTAAAACAGCCAATTTTACCGCCTCCGGTGAAGGCGTTTTTGAAGTGAATACAAATATTTCAAAAAAAGATATCAAATAATAATACCATGAAACAGATCATCAGCATTTTTATTTTTTTAATAGCAACAGTTAGTGTTTCATCACAGGTAATTAAAAGAAGTATACATAGTGATAATCAACCAAAGGTTAGCAAACCCCTTACCGTTCTTCCGCCTGCATTGGTATTTGCCAGAACCCCGGTAAGCAATTATCAATGGGGAGCATTGCTATCGGAAGACAGTGATATTATTACTGTAGACTTCATGGATGGCTGGGGTAAATGTATCATCAATAAAAATGGGAGGGTATTATCAACAACCGGAAATTTTAATGTAAGAGACAGTATGTATGTATTAGATATACTGGAAGAAAGATATGAACTTACTGACCCTGCCAATCAATTGCCAAAAGAAGCTATTGCACGTATTGCATACGCCGTAAATTATAAACCCTACAACTTTGCGGGTTACGATCCTTTCGATGTAGGATCCGGCAGCCTGGCTACTTATCCTGTTGCCTACAGGCATACCAAATATTGTAATCTTAAATTATTGCAAAATAAATGGAGCATCAGTTACAGCCAGCTGCCGGAATTTGTAGTCGGTAGCAATATATCCGGTATTTATTATTACACTCATAAAACAAGGAACTTTTATCGTCAACATTAATTTAACATTTATAACAATGAAAAAAATTACGCTACTAACAGCATTTCTGATAATGCTTTTAAAGATTGCTGCCGCCCAACAATCATTTGTAAACATGGCCATTGTGTTCTTTAGTGATGGAAAAAATTACCATGGCAAGATCTTGCAGGAAACGCCGGATATGATAAGAATACAATTTTTGCGGTCAAATAATACTTATGAATTTAATAAATTAGGTGTAATAACTAAAAGTACCGGTACCTATAAAGCAGGCGGAATGGTTAAGCTGATCTCCGTACATGAATTTATTAAAGATATATACGATGAAGAAAATACCATTTACCCTTATGGGTTCGTTGGCGTAAGGTTTGGTGATGGCAGATTATTTTATGCACTAACAGATGTTACCGATGGTATTAAAAACAACACTATTAATAATGTTGCTTTTTTACACAGCAACAGCACATATAATTTTATTAAGGAGAATAGAAAATGGAAAGTAGCATTTACAATAGGTGGGGGCTATCCTGTTGGTCACGTGATCACTCAATTGTATACCCTGCAAAACTTTGGTCGCATATTCTATTCTGATGGCTCATATAGCTCCCCAAATTTTATGGAAAGAAAACCAGATGCAAATAATTAAATATACATACAATGAAAAAAATAATCATTTCAATAATCAGCATTTTTGTGGCTTTTAATAACATAAATGCACAAAGTCCGTCGGGTGTTACTGTAAAATTTGCTGATTCAAAATTTTATTCGGCCAAAATGATTTCAGAAACACCTTCCACAATTAAATTAGAATTCCTTCATTCCAAAAGCGTTTATGAATTTAATATTGATGGCAAAATACTTAGCAGTACAGGCCAGTATCCAAAAGGGCAAAAGGTAAAAATGATCCTCATAAGAGATGCTGATAAAAGTATATACAATTTATCAACTTTGGGTTACGTAAATGATTTTGTTGGCATAAAATTCAGTGATGGGAAGGTTTATTTCTGTAAGATAATGAC
>JAYVUE010000095.1:0-2551 GCA_043788195.1 Chitinophagaceae bacterium | reverse complement strand
TTATTGATTGATAAAACCAGGTCGGCTGATTGCAAAACAGCATCGCGGCTCATTAGCTGGGCACCGGCATCTGTATATTTTTCATCAGCAGCAAAGGCGGTAATGCCTGCACTCTGTTCTACATATAGATCAACATTCCATTTTTTAAGAATAATAATATGTTCCGGTAGAAGTGAAACTCTTGTTTCGGGATATGATTCTTTTAAAACACCAATTATCATAAGCAGTTTAATTGTGCCGAAGGTACTAAAAATTAAAATCTGATACTGAAGTGTTGCTTATTTTTAATATCGGGGTTTAAAAAAACAAGGCCGATAAAAAACAGGTCGACTGTTAATGTAACTTTGGGGTTTAGTTTAATAGCCAACCAGGCTTCTTCCATTTCCCGGCTCCAGTGTATATCGTCAAAGATGATAATGGAAGATTGAGTAGAGCAGTTGATAAGTTGGGTAAAATAGTCAAGGGTTGGTTTTTTACGGTGGTTACCGTCTATAAAAGCAAGATCAATAGCTTTTATTTTTTTCAACAATGCAGGTAAAGTATCATTAAAATCACCTTTAGTAAGTTCAATATTTTTAAGCCCTGTACGGTTAAAGGTTTTCTCTGCAATGCCTGCAATAGCCGCCGAGCCTTCTATCGTATAAACTTTTCCGTTATTATTACCTGCCGCCAGGTAGGCCGTGGTTATGCCAAAAGATGTGCCCAGCTCAATTATTGTTTCAGGCTGATAATATTTTACTATCCTGTATAATAATTGTGCATATTTTTTTGGTTTAAGTGAAGATTTTGCAATAGCAGACACCCTCCTTTTATTAGTTTTGATTATTCCCGAGCCGGCACCAAAATCCTCAACTTCTATTTCAGCTGATTGATGTAAAAGTTTCTGCCGCCCGGTTTCAATAACATTGTAATGATCATATTCTTTTTTATCCCGTAACACATTTTTTACAAGATCAAATACAAATGGCGAATGAATACCATGACCTTTTCCACTCGATGCAGTAAGGTAGTATAGTAGATATTTTTTTGTAAGTTGAAATTTTGAAAACAAATAGTTTAAAAGTTTAGGCGTTTAGAAGTTTAGGTTCCCATGTTTGAAATGAATAAGGATAAAGGTGTTTTTCATCCGCTCCAAAATTCTCATTATGAGTTAAGTGCCATTTGCTTTCGTCAATGACCGGGAAAAATGTATCTCCGTCAAAACCGGCATGAACCCTTGTCATGTAAATTTTGTCTGCTTTTTCAATAGCACTTTTATAAATTTCTCCGCCGCCAATGATAAAAAATTCTTTACAATTGGTGCTATCAGCTTTTTTGATGGCATCTTCAAGATCAACGGCAATGATCACACCTTCTGTTTTCCAATCCGGTTGTCTTGTAATAACAATATTGAAACGCCCCGGTAATGGTTTATTCACGGCCTCAAAAGTTTTACGGCCCATAATCACAGGCATACCCCAGGTTGTATTTTTAAAAAATTTAAGGTCATTGGGTAAATGCCAGAGGAGTTGGTTGTTTTTGCCGATGACGTTATTATCAGATGCTGCAACTATTAATGATATCATTTTAAACAGATAAATATTAAATGTAAAATTTTAAATATTAAAGTTGGCCCTTATTATTTTTTAAGATTTCTTTTTGCTGTTTCAATACTGGAAGTAAAAATTGCAACCAATTCATTAGCTTCTTTAAACGCCTCGTCTATTTTTCCTGATATAACCATTGGCTTTTCTTTAATGATCCTCAGATTGATTCTTGATTCTCTCAACTCTTTTAAAGCTACTTTCATTTTATGTATAAAATCAGCCCTGCTTTCAGCTGCCTGGGCTTCTCCATAATTTAAAGCGGGAGCTGTTCCGCTTTTTGAAAGCTGGTATTCAAGATTCTGTCCTGCTTTACTATTGGGTAACAGGTCACAAACCGTGAGGCACATACATGCAAATCGTACTAATCTGTCCTCCAGATCATATTTTGTTTTTTCAGTTTCCATTTATTATACTTGCACTGATTACGGATACTCTACAACTTCTACATTTTCCATTCAATATTTTACATTCTGCATTTCTAAACTGCTACCGGTGCCTTAATACCCGGATGGCATTCATAATTCATCAATTCAAAATCTTCAAATTTAAAATTAAAAATATCTTTTACTTCCGGATTAATTTTCATCTGTGGTAATGCAAACGGCGTTCTGCTCAATTGCAGTTGTGCCTGCTCAAAATGATTATTGTATAAATGAACATCGCCAAATGAATGAACAAACTCACCAGGTTCCAGATCACAAACCTGTGCAATCATCATCGTTAGCAATGCATAAGATGCAATATTAAATGGAACTCCTAAAAACACATCCGCCGAACGCTGATATAACTGGCAGCTTAATCTTCGCCGTCCTCCCCCTTCGGGTGAGTTAGAGGGGGCCGTGTAAAATTGAAACAAACAATGACAAGGCATTAGTTTCATTTTGGGGAGGTCGGCCACATTCCATGCACTGATGATCAGCCGTCGGCTATCGGGGTTTGTTTTTATTTGATGAATAAGATCCTTC
>JAYVUE010000094.1:0-12226 GCA_043788195.1 Chitinophagaceae bacterium | reverse complement strand
AAGGTACAATGTTGAATGGGATTTGTTACACGGTGAGTCACCCTTTGGGGGTGACTCACCGTGTAAGGAGTTGAATTTATTAAATTGCCCTGACTTACTTTTGTTTAAAATAATAAGATAGTGCTGCAAAATAAACAATAATTATTTTCTATGGCCAATGAAAAATATAAAAAAGCCAGCTGGATGCAAAATGCCGGTATTTATGAAGTAAACCTAAGGCAATATACAGCTGAAGGCACCTTTAATGCTTTTGCTAATTCACTTCCCCGGTTGAAAGATATGGGTGTAGAAATACTTTGGCTCATGCCCATTACTCCTATTTCAAAAAAAAAGAGGAAGGGTAGTTTAGGCAGTTATTATGCCTGTAGCGATTACCTCAATATTAATACCGAATTTGGAACACTCAATGATTTTAAAAAACTGGTAAAACTGGCGCATAGTATGGGCTTTAAGATATTAATGGATTGGGTTGCTAATCATACCGGCTGGGATCATGTATGGACTACACAGCATCCGGAATATTATTTAAAAGATACAATTACAAATGATTTCAAAACTCCTATCGGAATGGATGATATCATTGAACTTGATCATAAAAATCCGGATTTAAGAGATGCTATGATCGCCGCAATGAAATTTTGGATAACCGAATGCGATATTGATGGCTTCCGCTGTGACCTTGCATTTTGGGTTGACCTACAATTTTGGATCGACGCCAGGACGACTTTGGAAAAAACAAAGACCCTTTTTTGGCTCGGTGAATTTGATTCGATTGAACATCCGGAATATTATGAATGTTTTGATGCAGCTTATACCTGGACATGGATGCATAAAACAGAAGAATTTTATAAGCAAGAAGCAGGATTGGGGTTATTGAAGAAAGTTTTGAAACAATATGATCATGCCTGTGGAAAAAAAAATATTCCTACCTGGTTTACATCTAACCACGATGAAAATAGCTGGAACGGAACAGAATATGAAAAATACTGTGACATGGCCAAAATACTTGCAGTATTTAGTTTTACATGGAATGGGTTGCCACTTCTTTATAGCGGGCAGGAATTACCGAATAAAAAAAGGCTGGCATTTTTTGATAAAGATATCATTGTGTGGGATAAAAAAAACGAATTACATGATTTTTATAAAACCTTATTTTCCATAAAAAAAAATAACCCTGCTTTGAAAGCAGGTGATGAAAATACAAATACCCGTTTGTTAATTACAGATGCTGATGAAAATATATTGAGTTTTATTCGTAAAAATGGAAAAAACGAAGTGTTGGTGTTTTTAAATATGAGTAAATTAACAACAGTATTTAAATTAATTGATAAAGAGATCAAGGGAGAATACATTTCGGTATTTGAAAAAACAGATCTTACTATTTCTGCTGATCAATTTTTTGAAATGAAACCATGGGAATATTTGTTGCTTGAAAAAATTAATATTTAGTTATAAAAAAAGGGCCAGTTTCGAAGCCCTTTTATAGAATATGATTTGATACACCTTAATCACCCAAACTGATGGGGTATTCGTATACGCCATCATAGCCGGGATAAAAACCGCTGATGGTAATATTTTTTTCCTTTCCAATGGCCATCTTCAGTTCCTCAATACTTTTTATCGTCTTGTCATTAACTTTTAAAATTACAAATCCATCTTTCATACGGGTTTGATCATTCAAAGCACCTTCATTTATTTTCTTAACTATTACACCTCCGGGAATGCCGTAGTCCCTTGCCTTTTTCGGATCTAAAGTAACAAGGTCGGCACCCAATGCATCTATTGAAGCATCTGCTTTTACAGTTTCAAAGTTGCCTGCTTTATTTTTTAATGTAACATTTACAGTATATTCTTTACCATTACGAAGGTAAATAACAGGTAATTTATCGCCCGGTTTATAACGGCTTATCACACCCTGCATTTCCGCACCACTGGTTATCTCTGTATTGTCAATCTTTTTTATAATATCACCTTTACGAATACCTGCAGCATAGGCCCCTCCATCCATTGAAACATCTGATGCATAAATTCCTTCTGCATTCAACGGGATACCGGCTCTCTTTTTTTCTTCATCTGTCATATCACTGGCATTAACAAAAGTTACACCTAAAAATCCACGCTGAACGGTTCCGAATTTTATGAGGTCATCAACAACTTTTTTTACAATATTCACAGGTATTGCATAAGAATAGCCTGAATAATACCCGGTGGGGGAAGCGATGGCTGAGTTAATACCGATCAGCTTTCCTTCTGTATTGATCAATGCACCTCCGCTGTTACCCATATTAACTGCAGCATCGGTTTGAATAAAAGATTCAACACCAGCTCCTACATTTCCATTTTTATCTTTGTTCAATCCTAAACTTCTGGCTTTGGCACTAATGATACCGGCTGTTACGGTAGTTTCAAGATTTAAGGGATAGCCAATTGCTAAAACCCATTGCCCGATCTTTACCTCATCAGAATTGCCATACAATAAAAAAGGAAGGCCCGCTGCTTCTATTTTTATAACCGAAAGATCATAAGATGGATCAGTGCCTATCACTTTTGCCTTGTAAGTTTTTTTATTGCTAAGTGTAACATCTAATTCATCGGCGTTTTCTACAACATGATTATTGGTAACTATATATCCGTCTTCACTGATGATAACACCTGATCCTGATGCCCTTTGTTCAGGGATAGAATTATTTCTTCTTCCAAATAGCTGGTTAAACATATCATCATCAAGCAGATCACTGAAAGGATTATTGGGTTGTTGTTTACGGGGCAGATTATTATTTACCTGTTTGGCATTTGTTTTTGTTTTGATATGCACTACTGCAGGTGTAGCTGCAGCAGCAGGTACTGTAAAATCTAAGGTTTGTCCCGGTGGGGGATTTCCATCTTGTAATCCTGCATACTTATAATTAGCCGGAACCTTTCCGGGTTCCTGTCCTGCATAAGTATTATTCTTATTAATAAAAGTTCCATAACCCCATATCATTGCAATTGTGGTTACAGCGCTAATGGCTACTGTGAATAAGACTTGTTTCAGTTTCATTTTACCTGGATTTAATTTTTACTTTTTTATTATTGTTAAACGTTTTGTTTGTTACTTTATTCTATATCAATTCATATGCCTGACAAACAAAATAACGAAGAACTGACAAATTGATATTTACCAGCTGCCATCTTTAACAGTTAATTAAGAAGAGTTTCGTAGGTAATTTTTTGCAGAAAAATAATCCTGGTAACATCCTCTCTTTTTTGAAACGTCCTTTTATTGAACTATAAAGTTAATAAAAACTCCATAGTATCCACACCATCCGCATAATCCATTAGCCCGGGGTTTTGTGCAGTCCCAAATTCAACTCCCTCCTTTTTGACAATGCACTGAATTGATCCATCCTTTTTGAGATCATCGATCAGTTTTTTAGCATCTGTAAAAAAACTATAATGCAATTGGCTGATGGCTGAAAACAACGCTTCATTCCTGATCAGTAATGTGCTGCCATTGGTCATATAATAAACATTATTCAGCAAGGCGATCGATAATTGGTAATCATAATTGTTTTTATATTTATGATGATCTTCAAAATAATTATACCTGTCAAATGACTTCAGCAAAGGAATAAAATCATAATCTTCGGGAACAAATAATTTAGTAACATTTCTGCATCCCAACCCAAAATATAAATGCACATCATCAGACAAACAGTTTAATTCCGCTGTTGTCTCTAACCCTGTCAGAACCGCAACCGAAGTTCTGTTCCGGCGAATAATATTTGGGTATCTTGAAAAATATTGCTCAAAATACCTGGCCGAATTATTACTGCCCGTGGCAATATAGGCATCACAGCCTTTTAGCATATCAGCAAATAATATGAATTTTTCTGTAGTATCATCCCATGCTGATAATTTTTGAACCATATGTTTCAACAGTACATCATCTTTTGTAGAAAGTTTGATGGTTTGACAATGGCCACTTATAAACACGCATAAAAAATCATGAAATCCAACCAGGGGAATATTGCCAGCCATTACTAAACCTATATTTTTAGCTGCTATCTTATCATCCAAATGGTAATGGGTTACCCAGTTTTCGAGTTTTTCTTTCTGTAAATAAGCCAAAATGATATTTTTTACGGCCATGTCAATAAAACCGGTAATAAACCAGCCGTTTTTTGATGTAGCGGTAGCCTTTACCTCCTGCCATTCTTCACTGTTTTCTTCTAAATATTTCGCTAACCGTAATAATAATTCAATTCGTTTTTGTAAATTCATGTTGTAATTATTAAATTGCACTTGTCCGATTTTGGGCAGCATAAAATCAAAATTACGATAGATGGCAATAAAGATCACAGAAGAATGTATAAACTGCGGAGCCTGCGAACCCGAATGTCCAAATAATGCAATTTATGAAGGAGGGGTAGAATGGGCAGTATCTGATGGTACAACAGTTAAAGGAATGTTTACACTGATGGATGGATCTCAAATTGATTCCAACCAGCGAAATGCACCGGTTAGTATGGATGTTTATTATATTACTCCAAATAAATGTACCGAATGCCAGGGTTTTCACGAAGAACCGCAATGTGCTGCAGTTTGCCCTGTTGATTGCTGTGTACCGGATGATATGTATAAAGAAACTGTTGATGACCTGATCGCCAAGAAAGACAGGATGCATATTTAAATGGGGATGAACTTTTTTTATTCCGCTTCGGCGGAAATTACAGGCAGGTGATATTTCCTGCTTCAGCGGCGAGGGTATTCAAAAAATACTTTCGCCTTTTTGTATCGCAATATATTTACTAAATTGTTGTATGGTCAAAAATTTAATTTTTAGTTTATTGTTGTTGTCATTGTTTTCCTGTAGTTATTTTGAAAAGAAGAACTATGCTGAGGATAATTCTGATAGAATGAAAATGATGGATGCCGACAGGGCTTTTTCAAAAATGAGTGAAGAAAAAGGGATGAAAAATGCATTCCTCGAGTATATTGATAGTAATGGCGTATTGTTACGGCCCAATCATCTTCCCTTGTTAGGTGCAGATGCAATAGATTTTCTGATACAGCAAAACGATAGCAGTTTTACATTAAAATGGCAACCCAAAGGTGGAAATGTTTCAATATCAGGAGAACTGGGATATACTTACGGACTGTATGCCCTTAAACCAACAGGTAAGGATACCATGATCTATGGTAATTATGTGAGTATATGGAAAAAACAATCTGATGGTACCTGGAAATTTATACTCGATTCGGGAAATGAAGGCATTGGAAATGAAAATTAGTTGAAGCAATGTTAAACTTCTTCAATTAAAAGAGCAGTAAACCTAAAGTCGACAATTATTTTTTGTTTCTTTACAAAATAATCTTCCAAATAAATAATGAAGAAAAAAATAGCCCTTGTAACGGGCGGTTATTCCGGCGAATCTGTTATCTCATACAAAAGCGCTCTTGCTATTGAACAACATATTGACGACAGTAAATGGGACTGTTATAAAATAGACATTAACCCGCAGGGATGGTTTTATTTTGCTCCCGGCAACAAATTTTTTCCGGTAGATAAAAATGATTTTTCAATTACTATTGCAGGCAATAAAATAAAATTTGATGCTGTATTATTTGCACTTCACGGTACACCCGGTGAAGACGGAAAACTACAGGGATATTTTGATTGCCTTCATATTCCTTACACAACCTGTGATGCTGCTACTTCTGCATTAACGTTTAACAAACGGTATACGGTAGCCGTAGCCTCTTTTGCAGGAATGCATGTTGCCAGGTCATTACACATTTTTAAAAAGAACCCGGTAACAACCGACACTATTCTGCATCAATTGAAACTACCGGTTTTTGTAAAACCTAATAATGGCGGAAGCAGTATTGGCATGAGCAAAGTAAAAGAAGCCGGAGCACTGGAAGAAGCATTGCAAAAAGCTTTTAAAGAAGATGACCAGGTATTGGTAGAAGAATTTATTAAGGGTAGGGAGTTTACCATTGGTGTTTTTAAATCTAACCGCAAAGTGATCACTTTGCCGATAACAGAAATAATACCTAAAAATGAATTTTTTGATTATGAAGCAAAGTATGAAGGTGCCTGTGATGAAATAACACCTGCACAGGTTGATGAAAGCATTGCTCAAAAAGTAAGGGATGAAGCCGGAAAAGCATATGCCGTTTTTAATTGCAATGGCATTGTTCGCATGGATTTTATTTACGATGAAATTACGGGTTATCCTTTTTTCCTTGAAGTAAATACTGTGCCCGGCCAAAGTGAGGCTAGTATTGTACCACAACAGGTAAGGGCAATGGGCCTGACCTTAAAAGAATTTTACAGTATTTTAATAGAAGAATGTTTTACATAATTTAATCTCAAATTTGCATGATATTTAAAAAATTAACAGATCGTCCATTTTGGGTTAATTTATTAGCAGCTGCGGCTATTACTTTCCTGTTGTTGTTTTTATTTTTACGCATGTTAGGCTGGATAACAAAACACGGAGAACAACTTACAGTGCCATCAGTTTTGGGTAAAAAAACCAAAGAGGCTATTATAATTCTGGAAAAACAGGGATTTGAGGTAACGATACAGGATTCTGTTTTTACAGATTCTGCAGCCAGGGGTGTTGTGCTTAAGCAATTGCCGGATGCTGATGCAAAAGTTAAAATTAACCATACCGTTTTTTTAACAGTCAACAGGGAAATACCTCCTATGATAGATATGCCAAAATTGGAAGGACAAACGCTGCGGTTTGCTTTAGATATGCTTGTAAGAAATCATTTGAAATTGGGAGATACTATTTACCGGCCTAGTTTTATGATGGGTTCAGTTTTGGAGCAGCAATTTAATGGTGTACGTATTCCCGAAAAAGCAAAAATACAATGGGGTAGTATGATCACCCTGATCATAGGTGGTGGATTAGGCGATCAGCAAATGATCGTGCCTTCATTAGTTGGATTGACATTTGGGGAAGCAAAAGCATACCTTACTGAAAACGGGATCGATATTGGGGCCATCATAACCACCGGGGTCATCACGGATACAGCCAGTTCTTTTATTTACAGGCAAAATCCCGAAAGGTTTGATGAAGAGAGCCATCCGATCTATATACAATCGGGGCAGGTGATGGACTTATATATTTCCCCGGTAATGATTAACCTGAAAGATACTATACCTGATAAAAAAGATAAAAAGAAAATCAAATTAAATGAAAACAATTAATGCCGAAGATGTAAAAGCAAGATTAGATGCCGGTGAAAACCTGCACCTGGTAGATGTAAGAGAACCACACGAGAATGCAGAATTTAATATTGGTGGCGTTTTACTGCCATTGGGTAAAATTCAATCAATGCAGGTTGAAGAAATTGAAGATTGGAAAAACGAAGAAGTTATCTGCTATTGCCGCAGCGGTCAAAGAAGTATGCAGGCCTGCCTGATGCTGGAAACATTTGGGTTTACCGATGTAAAAAATTTTACGGGTGGAATGGTTGGGTGGAAGGAGAAGTTGGGGGGTTGAAGAAGTTCACAGTTTGCAGTTGGCAATTAGCACGCTGCAATTATTAGGAAAATTTCAATAATTGAAACCTGAACTTTGCTAACTGGCAACTGTAAACTGTATTCAGCATCCGGTATCAGAATTTCAAATTCACCCCTACCATAAAGTTCCTTCCTGCCATCGGGAAATAATAATTTTCTGTAGTTAAGTTACCACCGCTGATATAACTGAAACTGTAGCCATTGGGCTCGTATTTTTTATTGAAAATATTATTCAGTTGTACAATGATATTTGTAGCCCTGATCAATTTATTTTTTATTAAATAGCTTAACCTCATATCCTGTAAGTAATAAGGATCCAGACTTCTTGAGCGTTGCGAACTATTGTCTAAATATTGCCTGCTTACATATTTACTGATCAAATTTATTTCCCCGTTTTTCAGGGGGATAAAACTGATAACCGCACCTGCCACTACTGCAGGAGAAAAAGAAATAGTTGTCTTTTTATAAAAATTGGTTTGTTGTCCGCCATTATCATAATCATCTAAATACCCGGTGTAATTTATTATTTTGTTTTCGCTAAAAGCAATATTAGCAGCAATATTTAACCAGTTGGTAATTGTTGTTTTGCCCTGTAACTCAATGCCGGCCCTGTAGCTATCTGGTATATTGATACGGCTGTATGCACCCACATCATTGATCTTTCCGGTTAATATTAACTGATCATGATATTTCATGTAATAAAAATTGATGCCTACAGAATAATTTTTGTCTTTTTTTTCAACTCCAAACTCAATGTCGTGCATCAGTTCTGTTTTGGGTTGTTGCATTGTGCCAGCTTCAAAGTCATCTCGGTTGGGTTCTTTTTGTGCCAGTGCATAAGATGCATAAGCCTGCCAGCCCTTTTTGCTGTAGGTAATACCCAGCTTTGGGTTTACAAATGAATAATTATTTTTTAAAAAAAGTGTTGGGTTATCCCGGAAACCATTGATGCGGTAATTTATATGCCGGAACTGAATATCAATAAAACTTTGCCAGTTGGAGGTCCAGTCAGCAGTCCATTTACTATACACCGACAGATCATTTTTGAACGCAGTAAGATCATACCAATGATAATGTAACGGAACAGCAACCTGCACTTTAGCCCAGGCGATCTCACCAAAATGTTTGCCATCATACCCGGTATAACTTCCTCCAATGGTTAATTGCGTTTTATTTTTATGGTATTGTATAGAAAAGATGCTTCCATAAAAACTATTATTAAGCCAAAGCCTTCTCACCATGTCTGTTCGTTTAATTGTATTGATGCCATCAAAATAATTAGGCAACCCATAATCGGCCAGTTTTTTATCGGCTTTATATTGCTCATAATAACCCCGTCCTTTAGTTAAAAAAACAGCGATATTTCCTTTCCAGTGAATATTGAATTTATGATTAAAAAAAAGCTGGTAATGTGTTTGAATATAATTATCGGTTTCATTTTCATAAGGTTCGCCGGGTTTTTCGGTACCGCTGGGATTATAAGTTCGATTGGTTTTTAATAAATTTTCTGCTACACCATTCCAGGCCTGGTAAGTTTTTTCTTTGCCCGAAAAAATATTTAAACGCAATGAATTCTTTTCACCTACATAGGCAACGCTAACAAATCCCGACCTAAGATTTGATTTTGCCCTGTCAATATAGCCATTGCTTCTAATACTGCTCAGCCGGCCTTCAATAGTAAAATGCTTAGCTATTATTCCACTACCAAATTGAAAATTATTTTTCCAGGTATTGAATGAACCATAACTGTTATTCAATGCTGCGTAAAACTTATTATTTACTTCATTGGTTGATAAATTGATTGTGCCACCAAAAGCACCGGCACCATTGGTAGAAGTGCCAATACCCCTTTGTACCTGTATGCTGTTTACAGAAGAAGTAAAATCCGGAAGGTCAACAAAAAATGTTCCCTGGCTTTCGGCGTCATTATACGGAATGCCGTTTAGTGTTACATTAATTCTTGAAGCATCAGTACCCCGTATTCGAATACCTGTATAACCAACACCATTACCCGCATCTGAATTGATAACAACTGAAGGCATTTGATCTAATACAAAGGGGAGGTCCAGCCCAAGGTTATTTTTTTCGATCTCTTGTTTAGAAAGATTATTTTTTGCAAACGGCGCTTTATCTGTGGCCCTTACAGCATGAATTTCTAAAGGTTGCAGGTAAGTGGTATCATTGAATTTTTTTTCAATTTGCGCAAATATATTAATGCCATAATTGCACAGTAATACACTGATCAATATTTTTTTCATGCTGTAAAATTTATGCTGAACATCCGGGAGGAAGCCGGGTAAAAATTTTTCTCCCTTCGCAGGCATTATCCTGATCAGGTTGGCGGGTATTATCTCAGCCTGCTGCCATCTGGCAGCAAGCACCCCGGAAATTCAGACGATTTATAAGAGCAATTCCAGTGCAAATATATATTATTGTTTTGCTAAAATGATATTTTAATTAATACCTGTAACTTGTGCCGGCAATTTTGAATAACTAAAATTATTTCTATGAAAAAATTATTTTTATTATTGTTCTTATTTTTTTCTATTGCTGCTATTGCACAGGATACTGATCCTGATAAAGATGAAAATGCGCAAAAGCGGGCCTTTAACGGTAGTTTTTCTACCATCATTATTTCAGATGGAATTGATCTTATTCTCACCCAGGGAAATGAAGAGACTATTACAGTGAGTGCAACTGATCAAAAATATTTACCTCAATTAAAAACAGAAGTAGAGAATGGCATTTTGAAAATTTATTTAAAAAGCCACAGCATAAAATGGGTAAAGAGCGAACGCACAAAATTGAAAGCCTATATTTCATTTAAAACATTAGAAAAACTGGTCTGTTCGTCGGGGGTTGTAGTTATAGTAAAGAGTAAACTTGATCTTGCAGACCTTGAAATGAATTTTACAAGTGGCTCGGTATTTACAGGAGAGTTAAATGCAAAACAACTTTCAGTAGAACAGAGCAGCGGTGCAGTTATTAATATTTCGGGCAAAGCCGAAAAAATTATTATTAAATTAAGTAGCGGGGCTAATTTTAAAGGATTTGAATTGGCTGTTAATTATTGTGATGCCATTGCCAGCAGTGGAGCCGGAGTTAAGATAACTGTAAATAAAGAACTAAATGCAAAGGCAAGTAGTGGCGCCGGTATTCATTATAAAGGGGAGGCATTGATCAGGGATCTCAATGTTAGCAGCGGCGGAATTGTAAAACACGAACAATGAGCTGACCGGGGTTACTAATTATGGTGATTGTTTTATTTTCCAAATGCCCAGATCAGGAATGAGGGAAGTTGATGGCTCCAGGAAATATAATCATGCTTTCCATTTGCATCTTCAACATAATTTATATCATCCGGCGAGCAAACATTTTTTGTTTTAATTAATTCAATAAGATCTTTTGTATCATCCACCACATCAATTATTCCATCTTTATCCCTGTCACCACTTTCTTCTTTTGATCCGGCATAAAACCAGTATTGTAAATGCGGTTTCTTTTTTGATGATCGTATCTTGTTAATGATGATCCTGTTTTTTTCATCACTGTAATCAGCCGCTTTATCATCTTTATCTCTCCACCAGAAAGAGCCCGAAAAAACACCAACTTTATCAATTTTTTCAGCATTATCCCAGGCAATATCAAAGGCAGATAAACCACCCATTGAAGCACCCGCAAGTACCACAGATCTGAATTTTCTTAATTGGGCATTCTTTTTTACAAACGGGTACAATTCATCATTAATAAAGGCTGCATATTTATCAGCTTTACTGCCATTATTTATATAGTCAGGGTAACCGGCTACACCATATTCTTCCATACGGTTACCGGCATGAATACCAACGATCAGTAATGGCTGAATTAATTTTTTACCATACAAACTATCAACAATTTCTTTTACGCGTAATTGAAGCATATCCTGCCCGTCATTAAGCAACAACAAATTCATCTGGCTTTTATCATCAGGCATTGGTGTACTGATGATGGTAAGCTTTACATGTTGTTGCAAATGACGGCTGTACAATTCATCTTCCCGTTGTTTTATTTTGCTTTTGCAGCCAAAAGAAAACAATAACAGCAGGAGGACAGAAAACAATGAAAAATATTTTTTCCCCATAGCCAAATGTACAAATCAATGTTTAATATTTGGCAGCCAAACTGTAAAACATTACATTTGCACCGCGAAGTAGAGCAGCGGTAGCTCGTCGGGCTCATAACCCGAAGGTCACTGGTTCGATCCCAGTCTTCGCAACCAAGGAATAAGAAACAGAAGAATAAGGAATAAGGAATGAGAAAGTGATGGATCGTTACCGCTTTCGTTTCTTATTCCTTATTTTCATTTAAAGGAGTTGCAGGATCAGTTTGTTATGAAGTAAAGATTCTTCACTTCCTTATTTCTTTTTTGTAATTTCTTATTTCATATTTTTCATGCGTTCTGGTTTTGTAAACATATTTGGCAAGCCCAATGCGGGTAAAAGTACATTGCTTAATGCGCTGATGGGAGAGAAGATGGCCATCGTGTCGCACAAAGTACAAACCACAAGGCATCGCATAAAAGCCATATTAACAGAGCAGGATTACCAGATCATTTTTTCTGATACGCCGGGTATCATTGAACCCAAATATAAGTTGCACGAAAAAATGATGGAAGCTGTCAAGGGCAGTCTTGAAGATGCAGATGTAGCTTTATTGATTACCGAT
>JAYVUE010000093.1:0-4821 GCA_043788195.1 Chitinophagaceae bacterium | reverse complement strand
TTACTGATATCAATTTCATTTTTAACAGATATATCATTGAACTGCTTATCCATAACTAATGCCCCTGTAATGCTGTATAGTTTTATGATCAGTATACCTTTCATATTCTTTCCTGTAATGGTAACCTTTCCATTTGAAGGAATGGGATAGATCAACAGCTCATGAACTGTAGAAACACTTGTCATTGCAAAAAGAACTGAATTGCCACTGCACCCATTTATATCAACTACCGATATTGTATAGTTGCCATTTTGCAGGGCGGTATAAGTTTGTTGTGTTGCTCCAGGAATTAAATTATTATTAAAATACCATTGATAACCTGTAACACTGATACTGCATGTCATAACAACACCTACTGCCGTAATAACCGGAACAGGATTGGCAAAAACATTGATATACCCAGTTTTTGTTTTTGTCTGGCTACCCGATACATTGGTTGTTGTTAATACAACATTATATACTCCGGGAGTATTATAAATTACTGAATTATTTTGTTGAGTGGATGTTGATGGTGTACCGCCAGGGAAACTCCAGCTCCAGGTGTTGACCAACCCTGTACTTTGATCAGTAAAGTTTACACTTGTTCCGGCACAAATAGTAGTATCATTTACAGTGAACTTTGTCGTTGGATCTAACTTAAGGTTGATATTATCAACAAATAACTGCTGACCAAAACGGCCACGGTTTTCAAAAGCGATCAACAGGTTATTTGACGACAGGTAGTTCGTTAATAAAACAGTATCGGTTCTCCACTGACCGGGCAATGGAATAAATGTAGTACCTGTATTTACCGGAGCTGTTCCTAATAATGCACCAAATTTAGTATACACATAGGTAAATGTTGCCCCACAATCAGTTGATATGCCAATCAACAAACTATCCAGGTATGAATTTAAAGAATATGGTGCATAGGCAACATCAAATGTTAGCCGGGCTGATGAAAAAGCTGTCATATCCAGTACGGGTAACCGAATTTGATCTTTTTTACCTTGTGTGTCATTATTATAATTGTCGAATGCAATTGACTTTGTGCTGTTACCAAAACCGCCAGCCGCATTGCTTCTGTACCAGTTTAGTCCGTCGTTACCCGCATCCTGTAAAGTCCATGCCAGTGGCGGATATGATGCTCCCTGGAATCCTTCTGTTACTATCTGCGGTGTGCCATTACCAACAATGATAAAACTATTAATTGATTTTGAATCAGATCCATTGACATTTGTAACGGTTAGGCTTACGTTATAAATACCCGCTGTTGAATAAATGACCAATGGATTTTGAGAAACCGAAGTAGCAGGTGTGCCGCCCGGAAAACTCCAGCTATAGCTAAGGTTATCTCCATCACTCTGGTCGGTAAACTGAACAGATTGCCCGGGGCAGATATAAGTTTTATTACTGATAAAATTGGCTATTGGTTTAAAATTAGGGTGAAGGGCATACTCCCAAACACCACGGCCATAATAACTAACTCTCAATTTACTCGCAATATTGCCGCTGTTATAGATCATAAAATCGGTGATATTGGCAATGCTGGGTAAATTAAAACTGATATCCGTCCAGGTATTGGCTGTTACATTCTTTGAATATACTTTATTGCCGGTTGAAACATATACAGTTTCATCTGTACTAAAATCGTCGTGATAAATTTTTAAGATATTGGTGCCGGGTAAATTATAGGTGATATCCGTCCAGGTAGCTCCCTGGTCTGGTGATCGGTACATTTTATTATTACAACTGATATATACCACATTTACATTTCCCTTTACAGCGGCTACTGATCCACGTGATGAAGTTGTAGCAGGTGTATTAATTGAAGTGGCAACAGGTGTACCCAATAAATTATTGATACGGGTAAACTTAGCGTTATTGGAAATTACATAAGCTATTGTTGAATCAGCAGTAGAGATACAGAGGTCCCGTATAGCATTAGCTGTTGTATAAATATTTGTCCAGGTTGGTGCAGAAACTGAAAGGTTTGTTGTTAAAAAAATATTATCCTTTGCCAGGATACCAAGATTAAGTTGATTGGGATGAAAAGCTATCCTGGAATTATTGGTTGCTGTAAAAGGGCTGTTGTAGTTATTACTTCCACCATAAGGAGTAAATGAACGTCGCTGGCCGTTCTCGAGGTAGTAGATGGTACTTTCAGGAGAATGATCAAACATAACCCTGCTGCCCCAATCTCCGCCACGGTTTGTTTTCCATATACCATCATAAAACAGCTCGCCGTTATCCTGGGTACCGATACTGATTATTTTTTTATTCACCGGGCTTTGTCCTGCCTGGTAAATTTCTGTTGCGCCAATACCATCACTTCGGGTATCCCACAAACTATCGTTAAGGCCTCTACGCTTCCAAACACCACCATCGTTTACATTCCATAATTGATTTACATCGTAAGGACTTACCTCTACCTGGTGATGATCGGTATGTAACTCGGCGTACCATTCTGTTTTTTGTTGAAAAGAAATTCCTCCATCATTACTTTCCCATAAACAATGCGCTACAGTATAAATATGATTTGCATCAAAGGGATCAGCACACATGCCCAGGTTGTAATTGCCCTGCCCATTGCTTGTTGGGTTTGCATTATAACATACAATGCATTGGGTTGTACTGCTGTAAGTCTGAACAAAATTTGCGCCGGCATCTGTTGATTTAAATAATACACCATTACTTCCATTGGCAATTACATAAACAATATTGTTATTGGCTGCGCTTACCCCTAACCGCATACCGTTAGTACCCGCAGGAATAATCAATCCATTGGTAACCTGAGTCCAGGTTATACCATAATCATTACTGATCCAGAATTGTGATTGGGTAACGGCATATAAAGTATTGGTATTGGGCCTTCGCTTCATATCCCTGAATGCACCACCGTTTTTTACATTTGTCCAACTCGCACCTCCATCTGTTGTACGCCAGATACCATCATTGGTAGCTGCAATTACAATATTATGATTAGAAGGATCCATCAACATTTCAAGTGCCATCCTTGTACCTATTCCCGTATTGGCAGGCAACCAGGTAGCACCTGCATTTATGGTTTTATAAATACCGAAATCAGTGCCGTAGTAATTAGGATCGCCGGTTGATAGATAAATAATATTGTCATCAGTATAATCAATACAAAGGGAGGCGCAGGCAGTTGCCGGAAACTTATCGGTATTCATCAAAGACCAGTTAATGCCGTTATCAATACTGTTGTATAATCCACCGCTTGCACTGGTTACGTATAATTTATTGGGTAGCGTAGGATGAAATTTAATTTGCGTAACACGGCCAATACCATTGATCTGCCCGCTTACATTTACCGGAAAATTTATTGGCCCGGTTTGTTTCCAGCTTTGAGCCAATGCGGGTAAAGTAAAAATTATAAATAGCAGTATCAGTAATTTAGTTTTTTGCATGAGATTGGTTTATTGGTGCTGTTGGTAAAATTTGAGTCTTTCGGCTGCAGTCATGATATTGCCATTCTCTTTTACAAAAGGCTCATTCTTTATTTTCCAGTGTTGAAATTTTTTTATTTGAAATCGCATCTCTGCCCCTTCCCTTCTTTCCTTTGCTTCTTTTTTTGAGATCTTAATTTTTGATTGATCGCCTTTACCTATATACCTGTCCCCTTCTTCAGCCGGCATATCATTATGCTGCCAGTAAATATCATAAGCATTTACTGTTTCAGTAAAATTTACGCTTTCCTTATCCATCATTTGTATCCAGTAAGGCTTTTGAGCATAGTCTTTTTCCGTGAGCGGTTTGGCCTGCCCAAAAGCGGCAATGGAAAAGAAAAGGGAGAAGATGAAGAACAATTTTTTAATCATACCAGTTAGTTAATTGTTTAAAATTAAGGCATATGTGTAGCCAGAACACAATCACCAAAATTAATAAGATTTTGTGAATACAAAGTATATACCTATTCAAGGGTACTTTATTGAAAATAAAACATCAGTCTTACCGAAATTGATAATCAACCCCGGTTACCTGGGTAAGTAAAGTTTGCGGTGCATCTAAAATTTTTGCAGCCAAAGGTGGTGTTGGTGTTACCGGAGAATTAGCCATGAGATAATCTTTAAGTACAACGTGCAATGTATACGCTGTGTTCTTTGCATTTGTAACTCCTTTTATTCTGCATAACATATCACCCGGATCGCCGTCTCTTTCACAGGCACAAATATTATAAGTTTTATTTTCATCCAATGCATATCCGCTGATAGAAATTTTTTGCACCCGTTTATCTTTTTCGCCAAAAGCATTAAAACTTACTTCCATTCCTTTAAACTTAATCAACCATCCTCCTAAACGCTCGGCTGCATTCTTTGCAAATACATTATTTAACTCTTTTTCCAGCCATTCATTTATTTGCCTGCCGGTTACAGAAGCAGTTCTTATTGTACTGTCAACGGGCAGCATATCAAAAATATAACCCTCAGTAATTGGAATATTACCCGTGTTATCTGGTGTTGTACGGGGCGGACAAAAACGAAATCCATTAGAAAGCACAACGTCTGCATTTTTAATTTGCCAGTGGATTGCATTTAATACCAATGTATCAATAGGGTTCTCAACTACAAAATAACGATAAAGCGGAATGGTACTGTAACCAATTACTTTATTAATAGAATTTTCAAACGGCTCTTCGTTTTCTTTTATTAATGCCGTTATTTTTTTGTCTGCCTTATGTTCAGTTGATGTAATTTCCACCAGTTCATAAGTATCTTTTATCACTTTACCCTGTTGAATGGTAAGATCAAGTTTTCCAACAAAAGAACCAAAAGCGCCTGGCTCCACTACTTTGGCATATTTACATTCGATAGGTTTTCG
>JAYVUE010000092.1:0-4875 GCA_043788195.1 Chitinophagaceae bacterium | reverse complement strand
CGCAGGTAAGCGCAAAAATACCCTTAGCTGTTTTATCTTTTCGGGTATTGATATAAAAAGTAAATAAAACTGCATTTGTTAACAAGGCCAGGCTGAGGGCAACTGAAAAGGTACGATGGCCCGGCTCCAGGTACATAAACTGGAACGTTACTTTAAAAGTGAAGGATTGAAATTTATAGAACTTAAAGATGAGGATACCGATCATGGGTCCGATAAAACCGAGGATAGTACCAAAAATAAAATTGTCTTTTTTAAATATCATTTGAAGAGTTTCTTTTTTTCCAGTTGTTGTTTAAGTGTATAATTGGTCAGGTCAAATTGTACAGGTACTACGCTTACATAATTATTTTGCAGTGCCCATACATCTGTGTCTTTACTTTTATCGAAATTTACAAATTCGCCGGTAAGCCAGTAATATTTTTTACCATGCGGATCTAACCTTTCATCAAAATCTTCTACATATTTGGCATACGCCTGTTTGCAGATCTTTATTCCTTTAACTTCTTTTTTGGGAATTGAAGGGATATTTACATTTAATAAAAGGTGTTTATCAAATTTATTATTGAGTACTGTTTTAATGATCTGGTTGGCATAATAAGTAGCGGCAGTAAAGTCGGCTTCAAAACGATAATCAAGTAAAGAAAAACCAATACTTGGAATATTTTCAATGGAGGCCTCCATGGCAGCACTCATGGTACCGCTGTAAATTACATTGATAGAGTGGTTGGCGCCATGATTAATTCCGCTTAGGCAGATATCGGGTTTACGATGGAGTATTTTATCAACCGCCAGTTTAACACAATCTACAGGTGTACCTGATGTTTGCCAGGCTTCAATTTCATCAAACATTTCTACTTTGTTCATCCGAAGGGGCGTACCAATGGTGATGGCATGCCCCATACCACTTTGCGGTTTATCAGGTGCTACTACTACTACTTTTCCTAAAGATCTGGCAGCTTCAACAAGTGCTTTAATGCCGGGCGCTGTAATACCATCGTCATTTGTAATAAGTATGATCGGTTCTTCTTTCTTCTTTGTCATTTATAAATTCAAATCATTTTAAAATTGAGGAATCAAATTTCGTGCAATACCCGGTTGGCGGAAGGGCCAGGGGATCATGGCCAATATGATCAGTATAACAATACCAAACCAGATCAGACTGAGTTTATGTTTTTTGGAATCTGTATCAGCCCGCTTCACCATGCTTCTGCCGATATGAACCAATAGCCAGGCGATGATCATCATCAGGGCATGTTCTACTGCAAAAAAGCGAGTAGCGCTATCATGCATAACTTCTTTAGCATTGCTTTTTAGTAAAGTAAACCACATGCCATTAAAATATAAGAACAGGCCTATTAATAATTGAATATCGCAACTGATCATAAAAAACAGGCTGACCTTGTTATCATTGCCTGTATATTTTCTTTTTGTAAAAACACCCGTGAGTGCTTTGATGATGGCCCACATTCCAAATAACAAGACCGCCCAACGTAAAATATTGTGTATGATCAAAGGATAATTCATATCAAATAGTTTGCTGCAAAAATAAGGTATGTGCAGTAAAAATATGTTGAATTTATGGCCTCACCCTCGGTCCCTCTCAATAAGGAGAGGGAGGCCCGGCATTTTTCTATTATCAGCATTTGTAGTAACGTATCATTATTTATTCAACATTTTAAATTTGTAGCAATACTTTCTTCTTCCCGTCTTACCGCCTTCCCGGCAAATAAAAAATAAATTTGGTCAAACTAAAATAATTAGTATATTTGTGCTAATCAAATTAGTTGTACCATGTCACAAGCCGGACAAAACCTGAAATACCTGCGCAAACTACGTGGATGGACGCAGGAAGAATTCGCCAACAAATTACGCATCAAACGTTCCTTAATTGGCGCTTATGAAGAAGAACGTGCTGATCCCCGGCTGGAGGTGCTGGAGATCATTGCCGATATGTTTAAACTTAGCCTGGATGAGCTTTTGTTGAAAGACCTGAGTAATACATCGGGTAGTTACCTGGCCAAACGAAGGCAACAAAAAATGATGAGTGCCGACAGGAACATCATTCATTTTGTACCCGTAAAAGCTGCAGCGGGTTACCTCGCCAGTTATGCCGACACTGAATTTATAGATGAGTTAAATACATTTACCCTGCCCATGTTATCGGGCGGTAATTACCGGGCTTTTGAGATCATTGGCGATAGTATGTTACCTACACCAAGCGGCAGTATTATTGTTGGTGAAAAGATTGAAGGTGCAAACGATATTAAAAATAACCAGGCTTATATTGTTGTAAGTCGCAATGAAGGGATCGTGTACAAGCGGGTTGAAAAAAATAACCGCAGTAAAAATAAACTCACATTGGTAAGTGATAACCCACAATTTCAACCCTACCAGGTCAATGCTGAAGATGTGGTGGAATTATGGCAGGCACAAATGGTGATCAGTAAAATAAGCCAGCAACAAAGATGGGATGTGAATTCACTGGCAAGCATGGTTAATAACCTGCAAAGCCAGGTTAGTACATTGAAGAAAAAAATGAATTAAGCCCTTCGACAAGCTCGGGATTGACAGAGGCTGACAGTTTTTTGTCATGTTAAACCTGCCTGTTCGGTAGGCAGGCTTGTCGAAACATAGACAGAAAACGGTTTGTCAAAAAAAGTTATTGTTAAAACCACAGCAAGTAATAAAAGATGAAGGAATTGGTATTTGATCGGTCAGGCGAATTACAAATAATGCCTTCGGCAAGATCTTCGCAAAAAGACTTTGATTTTTTTATTGGTAAATGGAGGATCAAGAGCAGGAAATTAAAAACAAGACTTGATAATTGCAATGAGTGGATAGAATTTGAAGCCACGCAAACTGATTATAAAGCATTGAATGGTTTGGCTAATATGGATCATTTTTATACCACTTTAAATGGTAAGCCTTTTGAAGGAATGACGATGAGGTTGTTTGATCCTAAAACCAAATTGTGGAGTATTTACTGGGCCGATAGTAACACAGGAAAATTGGATAAGCCTGTTGTTGGTTCGTTTGAAAAAAATATCGGGCATTTTTATTCAAAGGATATTTTCAATGGTATTGAGATCATTATGCTTTTTCAATGGGATAAAACGGATAAGGATAATCCTGTTTGGAGCCAGGCATATTCAACTGATAATGGACTTACCTGGGAATGGAACTGGTATATGTATATGAGCCCGATGAATTAAGTATTAATTAATAATTGATAAGTAAAGATTATTAATTGTTCGATTCGAAGCAGCAGATTGTATTTGTAATTGCACCTAACTCTAAACTCTAAACTCTAAACTCTAAAATGTGTATTTCTATCTAATAACTCCTATGTTTAAACTCTTAACTTAGTAAACAGATACATCGATTAATAACAACAAAAAAACAAAAGTTATGATTAAGCTACAGATCATCGGCAATCTTGGAAAAGATTGCATCGTAAAAGAAGTGAACGGAAAAACAGTAATTAACTTCAGCGTTGCCCATTCAGAGCGTTATAAGGATGCACAGGGTAACCAAAAAGAAAGAACCACATGGGTGGAATGTGCCTACTGGACGGATAAGACGGCAGTTGCACAATATCTTACAAAAGGTAAAACCGTATATGCCGAGGGTTCTCCTGAAGCAGATGCCTACACCCATAAAGAAGGGCAGGTAGCCGCTACGCTACGAATGCGTGTACAAAATGTTCAATTATTGGGCGGTGGCGAAGGACAAGGGTCCAACCAAGGTAATGTTACTCATGCCGGTACAACTATTGCCCCGGTTGTGATAAACCATCCCGAAACTGCAGTGGTGCCAGTTGATGACCTTCCGTTTTAATTTATCAAATTCTTATTTTTCAAGCTTCTCTTTTGGGAAGCTTTTTTATTTACAACAAAGTCAGGTGAGGGTATAACTGCGAAAAAGAAAAGCGCTAAGAGAATAAAGAGGACTAGTCGAAGGGTTCTCTCTGTTCTCTTAGCTCAAAAAAAATAACCCAATACCTTGCCCCCAATTGATAAGTATTTAACTTGTGCAAAATCATTAGCAATGCAAAAATTACTGCTTCCCTTATTTCTCTTTTTCTCTTTTACTCTCTTTGCCCAAAAAAATTATATTCAATATGTTGATCCGATGATCGGCACGGGTGGGCACGGACACACTTATCCTGGAGCTGTGTTACCGCATGGTATGGTGCAATTGAGTCCGGATACAAGGTTAGACGGTTGGGATGGTTGCAGCGGTTACCATTATTCGGATAATTATATTTATGGATTTACGCATACACATCTCAGTGGTACTGGCTGCAGCGATTATGGCGATATATTATTGATGCCAATGAATGGTGATCCATCACCTAACAATAAAATATATGGTTCAAAATTTTCTCATACTAACGAAAAAGCTGCCCCGGGTTATTATTCTGTAAAACTGGATGATGATAATATTCTGGCTGAATTGACGGCGACAGTAAGAGTAGGGTTTCATAAATATAATTTTGTTACTGACAAAAAAAATTATGTTATTCTTGATCTGAAACATCGGGATGAAGTACTAGAATCATCCTTAACTATCCTTAACGATCATACTGTTGCAGGGCTGCGGCGCAGCAAGGCCTGGGCCAATGATCAGTTTGTATATTTTGTAATTGAATTTTCTGCACCTTTCACAAATTCAGGGGTCTGGTCCAATGATCAGTTTAATGACTATACTAAAGTAAATACAGGAAAAAATCTGAAAGCATTTTTTGAATTTAAAAGTAAAACAGTAATGGCAAAAGTTGCCCTCTCCGGTGTAAGTATTGACGGCGCAAAAAAAAACCTGGCGGCAGAATTATCCGGATGGGATTTTGATAAAGTAAAAAACGATGCTGTTAAA
>JAYVUE010000091.1:0-3320 GCA_043788195.1 Chitinophagaceae bacterium | reverse complement strand
ATCTTTTACCCGTCCAATAACCTACCATATTACCAATGATACCGAAAAATGAGATCAAAGCAGCCAAAACAATCAGATCAATAATTGGTGAATGATTATTATTTAATCCAACTAATTTTAGAAACTGGTATCCCAATCCAGGCAGCGTTTCCCCAGCGGCATTTTTTATTTCATGTGCATATATGCCTGCTACAAAAAGTAATGAATCACCGGGCAAAAAGAAACCGACAAATAAACCTGTTTCTGCAAAAACCACTAATAACAGCAGCCATAGGCCCCCATTTTCGATATACCATTGTGGTTGCAATAATTGTGTCCAGGAAAAATCAAGGAAAATAAAATGATGCATCTGTTGTTGTTAAAATACTTTATGTGTGTATTAATTGGCCTTCCCATTTACTTACAGCAGCTGTTGCTAATGCATTACCTAATACGTTTGTCATAGTTCTGCCCATATCGCAAAAAACATCAATTGCTAAAATCAAACCAACCCCTTCAGGTGGTAAACCAAACATGGCACCTGTGGCCAATACAACTACAAGTGATGCCCGCGGTACTCCGGCAATTCCTTTACTGGTTATTAAAAAAACAAGGAGCATAATTATTTGCTGACTTACATCGCCGGTTATACTTGTAATATTAAATGCCTGTGCAATAAACATACTGGCAAATGTCATATACATCATGCTGCCGTCTAAATTAAACGAATACCCCAAAGGCAATACAAAACTTACAATTTTATTATCGCAACCGAATCTTTCCATTTCTTCTACCAGTTTGGGATACACCGCTTCGCTGCTGGCTGTACTGAAAGCGATAGACATTGGCGTACTTATTCTTCTGAGCAAAACAGGTAGCCTTTGTTTTAAAAAAAGATATCCTATCAAAAGTAGCAACCCCCAAAGTATAGCTAAGCCCAAATAAAATTCTCCGATATATTTTCCGAATGTTACTAAAATACCCATTCCGTTTTTTGCAATAGCAGCAGCCATTGCTCCAAAAACTCCTAATGGTGCCAGGTACATTACATAGGTTACCATTTTTAAAACCACATGAGCTAAAGAATCCAAAGCATTAATAATTGGTTCGCCTTTTTTGCCAATAGCTGTTAGTGCAATTCCAAAGAAAACAGAAAAGATCACTAACTGAAGAATTTCATTATTGGCCATTGCCTCCACTACACTACGTGGTACCACATGCTCAACAAATTTTGAAAGAGAAAACCCTTTTGACTTTTCAAGAAGGTCGTTTACTGCCGCCATGTCGGTATTTTTGATATCTACACCAACACCTGGTTGAAAAACATTAACTAATACCAACCCCAGCGATAAGGAAACCAGCGAAGCAGTAATAAACCACAACATGGCTTTGCCCCCTACCCTGCCAACTGTTTTCATATCTCCCAGTTTGGCAATACCCACTACCAATGTGGCAAAAACTATGGGTGCAATGATCATTTGCACCATGCGCAAAAATATGGTTGTAAGTAACTTTATATTTTCAGAAAAAGTTTTAACTGTGCCGGCATTATAATTTTCATGGACATAATAACCCACTATGATACCAGCAATCATTGCAAGCAAGATATAAAGAGTTAGCCTGCTTTTTTTTGTAGGTTGATGTGTTATTTCCATTGCAAAACGTTTAGTAACGCAATATAATATTAAAACTTGTTAAACAACAGCAGCCTATAAAAAAGTATAACAGGTTGCATTTTTAAGAATTTATTGCTTATTTTTCCATTCTAAAAGCTATCGGAACATTATTCATCAAAACCACCCAACTGTATGAGTTTATTTGTAAAAAAACCATTGAGCCATTTAATGGCTGATGCTGCTGACTCGGAAAAAGGATTAAAGCGTACGCTTACATCCGGCTCTCTGATCGCTCTTGGAATTGGAGCTATTATTGGTGCAGGTTTATTTGTCAGAACAGCTGCCGCTACAGCCCAAAATGCTGGTCCTTCAGTAACCCTGGGTTTTATTGTAGCAGCAATAGGCTGTGGTTTAGCAGGTTTGTGTTATGCTGAACTTTCATCATCAATTCCCATTTCCGGAAGTGCATATACATATACGTATGCTACAATGGGTGAACTACTTGCCTGGATAATTGGCTGGGACCTGGTGTTAGAATATGCTGTAGGAGCTGCCACAGTTGGTATTGCCTGGAGTGAATATTTAAATAATTTACTGGTCAATGTCCTTCATTGGAAAGCGATTCCTTATGAATGGTGCCACTCTCCTTTTGAACATAGCGTAGATGGAATTCATGGAATTATGAATATTCCTGCATTAGGCATTGTTACATTATTAAGTTTATTATTGATCAAAGGAACTCAGGAATCTGCATTTGTGAATGGCATAATTGTTATTACAAAGGTTTCAATTGTTATTTTGATCATTGTTTTTGGCTGGGGATTTATCAATTCTGCAAATCATCAACCATATATACCTGTTGCTTCTACTTTTACAGATTCACAGGGTGTTGATCACAGTTATGGCGGCATTATGGGAATTTTAGGTGCAGCGGGTGTTGTATTTTTTGCATTCATTGGATTTGATGCAGTGAGTACAGCAGCTCAGGAAACCAAAAATCCTAAAAAATCTATGCCCATTGGTATATTAGGCTCACTGGCTATTTGTACTGTTTTATACATTTTATTTGCGCATGTACTTACAGGTCTTGCTCCTGTTGAATTCTTTAGAACAACCGGTAAAGAAGCTTCCGTTGTTGCAGCTATCAATACATTTATGCCCGGTTATGCCTGGTTAGGTAAATTGGTAACTGTAGCCATCCTTGCAGGTTTTTCTTCTGTGATCTTGGTTATGCTGCTTGGCCAAAGTCGTGTTTTTTATTCTATGAGCCGTGATGGTTTACTACCCGGTGTTTTCAGTGCAATACATCCTAAATTTAAAACTCCTTACAAAGCCAATCTCATCATTCTTGTTTTAGTAGGAGCTTTTGCAGCCTTTGTGCCAGGTGATATTGTTGGAGATATGACAAGCATCGGAACATTGTTTGCATTTATGTTAGTTTGTGCTGCTGTTATCATTTTAAGAAAAACAGAACCCGCTCTTCCAAGACAATTTAAAACTCCTTTTGTACCATTGGTGCCTATCCTTGGAATACTTGTTTGTGCTGCCATGATATTTGGCTTAGGCTGGACAAACTGGTTACGTTTATTTGGATGGCTGGCCATTGGATTTATAATTTACTTCGGTTACAGTCGTAAAAAAAGTAAACTGAATAATCCGGATAAATAATAAGATCATTTTAATTAAAATAAAAGATCCCGGTAAATATTTACCGGGATTTTTTAT
>JAYVUE010000090.1:0-28550 GCA_043788195.1 Chitinophagaceae bacterium | reverse complement strand
CGTTACATCAATTTTATCATATTCAGCGTGCGTACCAAACCATTTTACCTGGATGGCTTTAAAATCAAATACAATTCGTACCACCAGCCGGTATTTATTTCCCATAATATTGAATACCACCCTGTCATCAGCCACCAAACTGGCATTCCTATATACCACCATGGCATACTCAGCAATCAATTTTGTATCGGTTTAATTTTTTTGTTTTTGTGTCAGCACATTTTCATTTTTCAAAAAAATTACAGAAGATACCCGCCTTGGTTCGTGGCTCACGAATCAAGGCGAAGTTTAATGGAGGTGAGGATTATTGACTTTTATATTTTTTCCACTTTCCATAATTTCCCTCATTGGCTTCACGTTCAGATTTTGACCCATCTTTATATTCAATAGTAAAAGTACCAGTATAAGGGTCTCCTCTTTTAAATGTTCCTTTAAATATTGATAGCATTTCATTTTTTTTTGTCACATATACTAGTTCTCCATTACCCTCTGGAAACCCTTTTTTCCATTCGCCACTGTATTTAACTATATCCACATCTTCAGCCTTTGCGTACAACATGGTTCCATTTCCCTCTAAGAGGCCATCTTTCATATCACCTTCGTAAGTGTTCCCATTTGAATACCACTGGTAACCCGTGCCGCTGATCCTGGTATTATCCTTAAATTCACCTTCAAATTTATGACCGTCTTTAAACGTTTCTAATCCTTTCCCGTCTTTTTTATCATCCTTCCATTCTCCATCGTATTTTGCGCCATTTGTGTAAGTGATCAAACCTTTGCCGCTTCGTTTATCGTCTTTCCATTCACCATCATAAATGAAACCATTATCATAAACCTGTATGCCTTTACCGGTTCTGTTGCCATCCTTTGAATCTCCTGTATACCCAGTTGGTATTTGTTTCATTTTCGGAACAACTGCATTAATAGTTGTTACTGATTTTTCATATTCTCCATTTATCCATACAAGATGTCCGGTTCCCTTGACATAAGAAATCGTCATCATTATTCCAGTTTGAAGCGAACAGTCGTTTTTTATTTCCGCTGTAAATTTCTGACCGTTATCATCTTTAATATAAAGATTTGATCCGTTATCTTCAATCGTCATTATACCTCCATGCTTTATATTGCGCCATTTCCCAATATAAGTCTCTTTTTGATTACAAATGGTATTACTATTTGAGTTATTTATTTGGGGCGAATTGTTGTTTGTGGTTTCAAAAACATCTTTGGAACCATTTTTATATTTTATCATGAATACATCCGACTTGGGTGTGGAATACGTGGGACCATCAGGGTTGTCCCATTTTTTATACTTTATCTGGTCTGATGTAATCTCCAGCACTTTGGATTTAATTTCATCACCCGTTTTTAAAAAAATGATGTCTTGTGAAAAAACATGTCCTGTGAAAAAAATGCAACAAAATAGCATCAATGCTTTTCGAATAAAAATTTTCATTTTATGTAAGGTTAAATGTTTAATATTTGCAGAATGTAACGGGCAACTAATTTACAAATAAAACAAGATATCAAACCGCTTTTACAAAACAATATACATACTCACCCAAAAAAGAACAACTATTTTAAAAGTAGTAGCAAAGTGAAGGGGGGGTCATTCAAAGGATAACTAACGAAATCAATGAAAATATTTTGAAATTAAAAATTGCCAGTGGGACTTAAAAGTGAGGGTTTTCTGCTTTTTGTAAATTAAAAGGAGCTTAACTCCTTTATTTCCTAAGAATGGTGATCTCAATCAGCTGACAATAGTTGCAACTTTCCGCAGTAAGGGGAGCAAAAGGTCAACAGAAATGTTGGCCTTTTTTTGTTTTGCCTTTGAAACCCATTTCTTTAAAGCCCGGGTCATCTTTTCCTGAAAATGGCAAAATATATATCAGCCCGGATGGTAAAGCCCATTTTTTTATAAACCTCAATAGCACGAAGATTATCGGTTCTTACATGAAGGAACGGAGTGTTTCCATCCTGTATGATCCGTTCACATGCATGGGTTATTAAATAAGAGGCATAGCGTTTTCCCAGGTGATCGGGGTGGGTGCAAATGGCACTTATCTCGGTATATCCGTTTATACTTAACCGGTCGCCGGCCATGGCTACCAGTTTCCCGTTATCGAAGATGCCGATATAATTTCCGAAATCAATTGTTCTTTTATAAAAAGGCCCAGGCTTTGTGATAGCTGTTAACTCCAGCATTTTCGGAATATCATCGTCTGTCAGCCGGTGTATGATGATACCGGGATCGGCAACCGGTTTCAACAACGGGCAATACATTTGATAAAGTGGGGTAGTGAAACTAATTTCAAGGGATGGTGGCAACACAGGTTTTTGAGCTGTGAGTATAGAAAAAGATCGTTGTGAGGGTATTTGATCAGATAATATTTTCAGCCATTTTTCATCCCATCTTTGAATGGCTATGAACGGTGCTATATCCGCCGGAAAGTATTTTAAAATTTCATTGCCTGTATTAAAATGACTTTGTTTGCTGCTTAAGGCTTCCCAAACAGGATTATCTAATAGGCTGATCATTGATCAAAATTAATGACAAATGAATAAAGAGGAACTTAATAACAGAATCATCAGCGGCTCCTATTTCAACCACCCAAACAGCCCTCCCTCCTCAAAGCCTACATAAATCCCATCCGCCCGCATCTCAATCGGAAAGGTTTTAAGAAAATATCCTTCACCGCTTATATTTCTGCCCGTTTGCGGGTTAAATTTATAGCGGTGCAGGGGGCAAACGATATTACCAAGTGCATCCAGATGGCCATCGGCCAAAATACCACCGGCATGCGGGCATTTTTGCGTGCAGGCGTGGAGGTTATTATTGTGCCAGGTAACACAAATAGTTTTGCCCCCTACTTTTAATTCGGCTAGGCTATTCGATGAAAAACCAATTTCATTGATAGTGTCCGCAATTTTATGCCAGGTATATTTTTTATCGGCCATCGTATCAGCAAGATAATTTTTAAATAATAAGTTAAATAATATGATTCTTTTGTGGGCCTTCGGCCCTGGGGTTTTATTGTTCTTTTTGTTTGATCCATTCTTCGACTCCGCTCAGAAGAAACAAAAAAAATAAAGGACAAACCCCGCCCGAACTTACCGTTCGGTACGGGCGGTAATATACAGCCCGTTTGTCCAGCAGCTATGTTCAGCAATTGTACTTCGGTAGGTTCAGCAGTGGTAATTTTATTCTTAGGATCGGTTTGTTTAATTTTATCTGAGGAAATAATAAAACGAAGTGTGGCTGTGCTAATTGAAGTAGTTGTACTGAATGAATTATTAATTCCCGCGGATTCCGCAGAGGAAGGTTACCATAGATTACACAAATTTGCACAAATTAAAAATGCATTTATCTGTGATAATCTGTGGTCAAAACCTTGTGGTTAATAAAAAAACTCCGCCTTGTACGGATACCGTATCCTGTACATATCCCTTACTGCATTCAATATCGTTTGGCGCAGCCCGTCCATATTTGTTCTTTCAGTGGCCGACACAAACACACAATTGCCTTTTGTTTCGGTTTGCCAGCGCAACTTTAATTCGTTCAGTATTTCATTTTTTATTTCGGGCTCCAACCATTGATCAAAGGCCTGTTCTTCGTATCTATCTGTTTTATTAAATATTGTAATGGTGGGTTTATCGGCTGCGCCCAGCTCGGCCAGTGTTTTATTTACCACCAGTAATTGTTCTTCGTATTGCTGGTGCGAAATGTCCACTACATGCAATAATACATCTGCCTCACGTACTTCATCGAGTGTGCTTTTAAAACTTTCTACCAGGTGGTGCGGCAATTTGCGTATAAACCCTACCGTATCACTTAATAAAAAAGGTGTTTGTTCAAATACCACTTTGCGTGTGGTGGTATCGAGCGTGGCAAATAATTTATTCTCTGCAAATACATCGCTTTTGCTTAAAACGTTCATCAGTGTGGATTTACCAACATTTGTATAACCCACCAATGCCACACGTATAAATTCGCCACGATCTTTTCGCTGGGTAAATGCCTGCTTGTCAATTTCGGCTAAGCGGCGCCGTAACAGGCTTATCTTTTCTTTTACAATTCGCCTGTCTGTTTCAATCTCCGTTTCACCGGGGCCCCTGGTGCCTACACCACCGCCCTGTCTTTCCAGGTGCTTCCACATACCTTTTAACCGGGGTAAAATATATTGGTACTGTGCCAGTTCTACCTGTGTTTTGGCTTGCGCTGTTTTAGCCCTGTTTGCAAAAATATCAAGTATCAGGTCGCTCCTGTCGATGGTGGTAACATTGATCTCTTTTTCTATATTCTGTATTTGAGAGCCCGTTAGTTCATCATCAAATATAATAAGGCTGATATTTCCCTTTAACAGGATATACTGTTTTATCTCTTCGAGCTTTCCTTTGCCAACAAATATTTTACTATCGGGATGGGGTAGCTTTTGTGTAAATCTTTTAACCGCTTTTACACCAGCTGTTTCTGCCAGAAAGGTCAGCTCATCCAGGTATTCATTTACCATTGGCTCGGTCTGCTCTTTGTAGATAAGCCCAACGAGTATAGCGTTCTCTTCGTTTGTTATTTGTTTTTTTTCTATCAATGTGTGTGTTATTTCACGCCAGGATGCAAAGTAAACGCAAAGACGCAAAGATAAAAGTACAGCATTCGCTAATTTATTTTGCGGCTTTGCTGGTCTTAGCGACTTTGCGTGAAACCCTTATTCAAAACTAAAACGTTCCGGTAATTGCCGGAACGCTTTGATATGAAATATTATTTATTTTATTTTTTTCCGGCCTGACCGATGGCACTAACCCATTTTTTTAGTTCTTCGCAACCCTGGTATTCTTTATCGATCATAATATAATAAGTGGATACTTTTTTATTGAACCAGTTTTCTAATGCTGTATTCTTTTTTTCTTCCAGCGCCCTTTGTGAAATCCTGTTATAATCATCCTTAAGATTTTCTCTGTGTGGTTCTGTTTTGTTTTTAAGATAAACGATCCTTAGTCCTTTTCTTCCTCTTTCATCAGTGAATTCTGTTGGTTGAGAGTAATCGCCAACTACAATATCTTTGAGCATTACTACCATGTCTTTATCCAGCTGATCAATGGTTAAAAAAGAACTGCCTTCCCTGTTACTGACTTGTCCGGCATTAAATTTACTTATTTCATCGTCACTGTTTCTGGAAACCGCTTCACCAAATTGAATTTTTCCATCAACGAGTAAAGCCCTTATTGAATCTAATTTATCCCGTGATTCTTTCATTTCTACAGAAGATATCTGGGGTATCAATAAAATATGCCTTACTACAGCTTCGTCGCCTGCACGGCTAACCAGTTGCAGAATATGATAGCCAAATTTTGATTTAAAGGGATTGGATACTTGCCCTTCTTTTAATGTAAAAACTTTGGATAACCACACAGGATCAAGGTCTTTTTGACTTCGGTTAACTTCATATTGCCCTCCCGTTTCTTTACTACCCGGATCCATTGTATAAATACTTGCAAGGGTTTTAAAATCTTTCTTGCCGCTTTCTATCTGTTGTTTAAAATCTTTTAATTGCTGGATACAATATTCTTCGGCATCCCTGCTTGCTTTTGGATATTTTACCAGCTGGCTTACTTCTACTTCGCTTTCATATAAAAATAAACTGTCTTTGGGTATCTTGCTATAATAAGATTTTACTTCATAAGGTGTGATCCTGATATCTTCTACTATTTTATTACGCATAGCTCTTGAAAGCATTTGGTCGCGGATAGGTTCTCTGAAATCTTCCTTTAACTGGTACACCGATTTAGTTGCAATTCTCTCCAGCTCTTCTTTAGAACCATATTGTGCAATAAAATTTCTGATACGGTTATCAATATCAGTTTCAATTTCTTCATCGGTTACCGGAATTGAATCTTTTTGTGCCTGCAATACCATGGCTTTTATTGACATCGCTTGTTCCAGTATAAGGCACCTTGCATTGGCAGGAATTTCAACATTCTGACGCTGCATATCCGAAATACTGTTTTCAACATCACTTCTTAAAATGATCTTATCACCAACAATGGCAATGATCTTATCGGCCACTACACGTTTAGGTTGTTGTGGCTGGGATAAAACACCAAGTGAAATGCAGATAAAAAAAATACTTAGTAAACTATGTTTCATAAATTATTTTCAAAAGTCTTCAAAAGTAAAGACCTATTTTTTTAATACTGTTCAACAGTATAGTATTTAACAAAAGATTCGGATTGTAGGCGGGATACTGGTTGCTGGATAAACACCCTGCAGATCCACCATTCCTCCTGAAATTAGCTGACTGCAAAATCCAGTATTAGTATCCAGTATCTTTTTAAAGCGTCCTTTTTACTTCTACTTCTTCAAATGCTTCTACAATATCCCCAACTTTAATATCATTGTAATTCCTGATGGTTAACCCGCATTCCATACTTGAAGTAACTTCTTTGGCATCGTCTTTAAACCGTTTAAGGCTTCCCAGGTCACCCGTAAAAATTACGATACCATCGCGAACTAACCTTATGCGGTTATTTCTTGCCATTTTACCATCTAAAACAAAACAACCGGCAACACTTGCTTTATCAAATCTATATACTTCTCTTATTTCTACATTTGCCAGGATCTTCTCTTCAACGCCTGGCTCTAACATTCCTTCCATAGCGCTCTTGATCTCTTCAATTGCATTGTAAATGATAGAATATAATTTTATCTGAATGGCTTCCTTCTCGGCTAACCTGGCAGCCAGAATTGAAGGGCGAACATTAAACCCTATAATAATAGCATCGGATGCATTTGCAAGGGTAACATCGCTTTCTGTAATTGCACCAACAGCTTTATGAATTACTTTGATCACAATTTCTTCAGTACTTAATTTCTGTAATGAATCGCTCAGGGCTTCAACAGATCCATCAACATCACCTTTGATGATAACATTTAATTCTTTAAAGGAACCTAATGCAAGACGACGTCCAATTTCATCCAGTGTTATATGTTTTTTGGCCCTTATACCCTGTTCACGTAAAATTTGTCCGCGTTTATAAGCCATTGCCCTGGCATCGCTTTCGTTTTCAAAAACTTTAAATGTTTCTCCGGCCTGGGGTGCACCGTTCAATCCCAAGATCAAAACCGGGGTTGATGGAGGTGCAATATCAGTACGGATATTACGCTCGTTATACATGGCTTTCACTTTTCCAAAGTTTTGGCCGGATACGATCATGTCTCCTACTTTCAATGTGCCGTTTTGCACAAGGATAGTGGCTACATAACCACGTCCTTTATCCAGCGTAGCTTCTATAACAGTACCACTGGCTTCGCGGTTTGGATTTGCTTTTAATTCCAGGATATCTGTTTCCAGTAATATTTTTTCCAGCAAAAGATCGATGTGTAAACCCTGCCTGGCACTTATTTCCTGGCTTTGGTATTTACCGCCCCAGCTCTCTACCAGAATATTCATAACAGACAACTGCTCTTTTATTTTTTCGGGATTAGCGCCGTCTTTATCTATCTTATTTATGGCAAATATCATTGGTACACTGGCGGCCTGTGCATGTGAAATGGCTTCCTTGGTTTGTGGCATCACCGCATCATCTGCTGCTACCACAATTACTGCGATATCGGTAACCTTTGCACCACGTGCACGCATAGCCGTAAAGGCTTCGTGTCCGGGTGTGTCAAGAAAAGTAATGGCCCTTCCGTCTTTCAAAGTCACTTCATAAGCCCCGATATGTTGGGTAATTCCACCTGCTTCTCCTGCAATAACATTTGTGTTGCGGATGTAATCCAACAAAGATGTTTTACCATGATCAACGTGGCCCATTATTGTTACAATTGGTGCTCTTGGTTTCAGGCTTTCTTCATCATCAATGTTGTCGTCAACTTCAAGTTCTGAAGCGTCTTCCACACCTATAAATTCTACTTCATAATTAAATTCACTGGCCACCAATTCAATAACGTCTGCCTCTAAACGCTGATTAATGGATACCATGATACCCAGGCTCATACATTTACTGATCACATCAGCAAAGCTTACGTCCATCAGGTTTGCCAGTTCACTAACTGAAATAAATTCGGTTACCTGCAACTTATTGGTTTCTTCGGCACCTACTCCGCTTTGTTCTGCCTGTTCATCTCTTTTGGCTTTCCGGTATTTTGCTTTTAAACTTTTACCACGGCCACCCGAACCTGCTAATTTAGCCTGTGTTTCCCTGAGTTTGTCCTGTATCTCTTTTGCATCAATAACTTTATCTTCTCTGCGCCCGGCACCCGGGGTTGTAGTTCCGCCACGATTAAATCTTCCACCTCCTGTTGTGCCACCGCCTTGCCGCCTGTTTTGTGTTCCTTGTTGCCCAGTTCCCTGCTGACTCTGGCCTTGGCCACCACCTTGTTGTCTCTGCTGGCCACCTTGTTGCTGAGTACCTCCTCCTTTTCGTTCAATAGGAATGCGTTTACGCTTACGTTTTTCGTCGCTTTCTTTTTTAGGGCGGGTATCGTTATCAACCGGCAGTTCGATCTTGCCCATTATTTTGGGGCCGGTTAATTTGGCCGCCTGGATATTTTCTATAACAGGCGGAACTTCTTTTACAGGTTCCGCTGATTTTGTTTCTTCAATTGCGCTGGCTTCTTCTTTTTTATCTTCTTCTTTTTCTGTTTTCTTTTTTCCTTTTTTTGGTTCTTCGGTTTTTGTATCCGTCTTTTTTTCTTTTGTTTCTTTACTCTCTTCTTTTTTTGTTGATTTTTTTGGCCTGGTAGAAGAGCTTATAGAGTCAAGATCTATTTTATCAATTATTTTAAGCGTTTCAATTTCCGGGGCTTTGATGTTTGTAAGTTTTACTTTTGCTGCTTCGGTAATTTTTTCAGCATCCTCTTTTACTTCTTTTATGACGGCTGGTTCTTTTAATTCTTCCTTGGGTTTTACCTCTTCAACGGGTGGTATCTCTTTTGCCTTTGGGGTTTCTTTTTTCTTTATTGAAAGGTCTTCTTCGTCTCTTTTCTTTTTGGGTTCGTTTGCATTTGCGCCTTTTGGAAGATCGATCTGTTGTGCTTTTTGTTTGGCAACCTTGTCTTGCTGAAACTCCGATTGTAATACACGATACATCGGTTCTGTCAATTTGGAAGTAGGCTTCAGGTCTTCGTTCTTAAAACCTTTAGATACAAGAAAGTCTACCAGGGTATGCGTCCCTATGTTAAACTCTTTGGCCGCAGCCATCAACCTTGGTGTAATTAATTCTGACATTCGTTTATTTTAGTGTAGAGTTTAAAGTGCAGAGTGTAGAGTTAGCAGGGTTCAATGTTGCAGCCTTTTGTTCATGTATTGCAGCGGCAACTCTTAATTCTACATTCTAAACTCTTAACTTTTAACTCCGTTATTCTTTTCCGAATTCTTCTTTCAATATCCTTCTTAATTCTTCAATTGTTTCTTTTTCCAGATCGGTTCTGCGTTCAAGTTCTTCAGCAGTCAGGGCTAAAACTGATCTGCCTGTATCGCAACCAACTCTTTTTAATTCATCAATTACCCATGGTTCAATTTCATCAGTGAATTCATCCAGGTCGATATCAAATTCTTCCACTTCTCCTTCGTTATCGCGGAATACATCAATTTCAAAACCTGTTAGTTCACAAGCCAGCTTAATATTTACGCCTCTGCGGCCAATGGCCAGCGAAACCTGGTCGGGTTTAAGAAATACATTAGCATGCTTGGCTTCCATATCAAGGTCCATGCTGGTTATCTTTGCAGGAGTTAAAGAGCGCTGGATCAGTAGCTGGGTATTGCTTGTCCAGTTAATAACGTCTATATTTTCATTTTTTAACTCTCTAACAATACCGTGTATACGACTTCCTTTCATTCCAACACAGGCACCTACAGGGTCGATCCTGTCGTCATAACTTTCTACTGCCACTTTTGCTCTTTCGCCCGGATCTCTCACGATCTTTTTTACCACAATTAATCCATCAAATATTTCAGGCACTTCAATTTCCAGTAATTTTTCAAGAAAAGAAGGGCTAGTCCTTGAAAGGATAATAACCGCCTGGCTGTTTTTTAATTCTACTTTTTTTACAACGCCTCTTATGGTTTCGCCTTTTTTAAAATAATCTGTCGGGATCTGTTCTGATTTTGGTAACAGCATTTCATTACCTTCTTCATCGAGTAACAATACTTCTTTTTTCCAAACCTGGTAAACCTCACCGCTCACTATTTCGCCTACACGATCTTCATATTTTTTGATGAGGATATTTTTCTTCAGGTCATTGATACGGGCAGCCAGGGTTTGTTTTCCTGCAAGGATAGCCCTGCGGCCAAATTCTTTTTGAATATCCACTTCTTCATACAGTTCTTCACCTACCTGGTAATCGGGTTCTATCTTAATTGCATCTTTATATTCAATTTCGGTAAGTGTATTATAAAGATCATCATCGTCAACAATAGTACGGCGCCTGAAGATCTCAAGATCCCCTTTCTGATCATTAACGATCACATCGAAACATTCGTCACTGCCGTATTTTTTACGGATCAATGTTTTAAACACATCTTCCATTACTTTCATCAGCGTTGGACGATCAATGTTTTCTGCTTCTTTAAATTCCTGGAAGGAATCAATTAAATTAATACTTGCCATAATCCTCTCCGGCCTCAGTTCTATTTCCCCGCCGGTGTGGGGTTTTGTTATATAATTAAAATTTCACCTGAACTTTTGTTTGTTTAATTGTTGCAAAAGGGATGTCGACCTGTTCGATCGTCATTTTTTTTCCTTTCCCTTCTGTGATCTCTACTACTATTGTTTCGTCTGTTACACCTGTCAGTTTTCCTTCTTTTATTGTGTCGTCGGCAAAGACCACCTCAATATTTCTGTTGATGTTTTTTTTATACTGGCGCAACAACTTCAGCGGTTCATCAATGCCCGGACTTGAGACCTCCAATGAAAAATCACCATCAGGATACATCCCCATCTCTTCCATTATTTTATAAAGAGCCCGGTTAATTTTTATACATTTTTCTATCCCCAATCCGCCATCAGCATCTAAATATATCTTAATATTATTAATGGGCTTAATCTTAATTAAAATCAGGAAAATATCATCCTGTAATAAAGGCGCTAATAACTTTTCAATTGATTGTATATGAGTATCTTGAGTCATATTAAAAGAAGAAGGGAACGTTCATCGTTCCCTTCATTTACTTCGTTATCCAGTGCAAATATATGTTTTAGCTTTGTAATTGCCAAAAGGTTAAAAATAAAATGACCTTTTAGCAGATTACCTGATCTTTAACAAGTGTGGATTTGTTTGGTCAATAACTTTGTACTATGAGTATTTTTAAAGTATTATTTGAACTATTTATTTTGTACCTGGTGTACAAGCTGATCTTTGATTTTATTATCCCTGTTTATCAAACTACAAAACAAATGAAAAATAAGATGGGTGCAATGCAGCAAAAAATGAATGATCAGATGAAGCAACAGGAAACTAAGTTTAATTCGGCCGATACAGAGTTAAGCTCAAAGCCGGCAAAGGAAGATTATATTGAGTTTGAAGAAGTAAAATAGCATCGCAAATTAAAATGATTTCGGTGATTTTATAGCCCAAGTTGCTCTATACTTTCTTGCGGCAATAGCAAATGTGTTTTTAAGCCTGATTGTAAGGCAGTGTCTATATTGGCGGCTGTATCATCAATGAAAAGCGTTTCTTCTGCAATCAGATGAGCATCGTGCAAAACAAATTCATAGATCTCTTTATATGGTTTTCTCAACCCTATCAAATGGGAATACCAGGTTTTGCTGAAATAACTGTCCAGTGTGAGTTTGCCGGTATCCTTTGTAAAAATTTTTCTAAAATATTTTAAATGAATTGAATTGGTATTACTTAGTAAGAAGATCTTATACCTGTCTGAAATACCTGTTAAAAATTCCAGTTTTTCTTTTGGAAAACCAAGTATCATTGCATTCCAGGCTTTATCCAGGATCTCATTTGATACAGGGTCCGGAATCACCTTTTTTATTGTTTTATAAAAATACTCTTCGCTGATATGGCCTGTTTCCAGTTTTTCAAAAAGGGCATTGGAATGAAGCTGTGAAAACATTTCTTCAAAATTTTCAATTCCCAGGTCTTTAAAAGCAGAAATGGTTTTATTGTAGTCGATATCGAGTAATACCCCGCCCAGGTCGAAGATGATATTTTTAATGCCGTTCATGTTATTTTTTTAAAATTCATCACAAATATCTGATTTTACTTACTTTTGCCGTCCGTTATGCAAAACATAACAGGGCCTATAGCTCAGCCGTAGAAAATCATAACGACGAAGGAGTTATAGATTTTCAAGGTCCCGATGTATATAGGGAGAGTCGCTGACCAATGAACTTTGAAATAAATTAATCTTACTGTACCAGAAGTAAGGATAAAATAAAAATCTTTCTTTTTAAAAAAAAAGAAAGGGCCTATAGCTCAGCTGGTTAGAGCACCTGACTCATAATCAGGGGGTCCCTGGTTCGAGCCCAGGTGGGCCCACAAAAAAAATAGCCCGATGATTTTCGGGCAATTTTTTTATTCGTTCTTTAACCTTTCGTTAACCTGTATGGCAAGTATTTTTGCCAATTAAGATCAAATTATGAAGAAATTAATATTAGTTATTGTTGCATTTGTATCTGTATCTGTTGCAACTGCTCAAAAGAAAAAAGGTTGGGGTAATCTTGCGGACCGCACCGGAGATCATATTATGTTACAATTTAGTTATGATAGCTGGATGGGTGTTCCGGATAGTATAAAAAGCCATATGAAAGGTTTTCAAAGAGGAGTTAATTTCGCTGTAATGCTTGATAAAAGATTTAAAGGCGCCCCACAATTCAGTGTGGCTTTTGGTTTGGGTGTTGGAACAAGCAGTATGTATTTTACAAAATATGATATTGAACTTAGATCAAATAATGCAAAACTCCCTTTTACAAATCTCAACAACCTTGATCATTTTAAAAAATACAAGTTAGCTACTACCTATCTTGAGATACCGCTTGAATTACGCTATACATTTGATCCTGTGAATGAACGTAAAAGTATAAAAGCAGCAATTGGGATTAAAGTGGGCACAATGATAAATGCACACACAAAAGGTAAAACATTACAGGATAAAAATGATAAAACCCTGTATAGCTATACTCAAAAAGAATCTAACAGTCATTTCTTTAATTCTACCCGTATTGCAGCCACTGCCAGGGTGGGGTATGGTAATTTTTCAGTTTTTGGAAGTTACCAGGTCAATAATTTATTTAAAGACGGTGTGGCTCCGCCTGTTAAATTACTGCAGATCGGTTTGTGTATAAGCGGGCTTTAATGATGGGCAATGGGCAATGTAGAGCCTTTAATTCCTGGATCATTCGCCATTGACTATTCGCCATCCTCCATTTCAAAGATTTCTTTTACAACAAAAACAGTATGCACTAACTTTGCCGCTCACTCTACACCATGAGCGACGAAATTAAACACGAATGTGGCCTTGCCTTTATTCGTCTCCGCAAATCTTTTAGTTATTATCAACAACAATATGGAACAGTGTTGTACGGGCTTAATAAGCTGTACCTGTTGATGGAAAAACAGCATAACCGCGGCCAGGATGGTGCAGGGATTGCTGCTGTTAAATTGAATACCGAACCCGGTTACCCTTTTATGCATCGTTTGCGTAGTAGTGCCAATCAACCGATCGCCGAATTATTTTCGCTGATTGGAAAAGAAATTGATGAGATTGAAAAATATCAACCAGACATAAAAAATCATCCGGGCCTGATGAAGGGCCATCTCAATTTCCTTGGCGAAGTTTTACTGGGGCACCTGCGGTATGGCACCCAGGGAAAAAATAATGTGGAGTTTTGCCACCCTTTTATAAAACGTCACACCATTCCGGCAAGAAATTTAGTACTCGCCGGAAACTTTAACCTGGTTAATACTGAAGAGTTATTTGGAATGGTAAATATAACACCTGGCGAATTTCAGTACCAAAGTGATCTTGCAGCCATGATGGAAGTTTTGCATCATTTTTTATCAATTGCTGATGAAGCGTTCCAGGAAAATTTAGACATTGTAAAAGTGCTGAAAAAAGCAGTGCCGTTATTTGACGGTGGCTTTCATTTCAGTGGTTTGGTTGGTAACGGCGATGCTTTTGTTATGAGGGATGCACATGGCATACGGCCTTCTTATTATTATATAAATGAAGATGTAATTGTTGCTGCCAGCGAAAGATCAGCAATTCGTACAGCCTTTAACGTTGGCGAAAATGAAGTGCAGGAACTAATGCCCGGCAATGCACTTATTGTAAAAGCCGATGGCAGTTTTTCAATCGAACAGATCATAGCCCCCAAAGAAAGAAAAGCCTGTAGTTTTGAACGCATTTACTTTAGCCGTGGCAGTGACGAAAAGATTTACCGCGAAAGAATTGCCCTGGGCCGTTTTTTAAGTGAGCCTGTTTTAAAAGCCATAGATCACGATCTTAAGAATACAATTTTTTCATTTATTCCTAATACCGCTGAAACGGCTTTTTATGGTTTGATAAAAGGTGCTGAAAATTATCTTAACAGAATAAAAATTGAACGCATCTTAAGCTGGAATAAAGATTTTGATGAAGAGAAGCTGACTGAAATGATCAGCCGCAAAATACGTATTGAAAAGATCGCTATCAAAGATGTAAAATTACGCACTTTTATTACTGCTGATTCCAGTCGTAATGAAATGGTACAACACGTATATGATATTACTTATGGAACCGTAAGGAAAAATGAAGACACATTAGTTGTTATTGACGACAGTATTGTAAGGGGTACCACTTTAAAAGAAAGTATTATCAGGATGTTATCCAGGTTGTCTCCAAAAAAAATAATTATTGTTTCCTCTGCACCCCAGATACGTTACCCCGATTGTTATGGTATTGATATGAGTAAACTGGGCGACTTTATTGCTTTCAAAGCTGCTATTGCTCTTTTAAAAGAAAGTGGACAGGAAAATTTATTATGCGATCTGTTGAAAAAATGTAAATACCTGCAGCGCAATAATCAATTACACACCGAAAATCTTGTGAGACAGATCTACAAGCCATTTAATGTAGAAGAAATTTCCAATAAAATTGCACAGCTAATTTCGCCTGATGAAATAACCATACCCGTACACGTTATTTATCAATCAATTGAATCCTTACACGAAGCGTGTCCTAATAATAAAGGCGACTGGTATTTCACAGGTAACTATCCCACTCCCGGGGGCAACCGTGTCTGCAATAAAGCCTTTGTGAATTATATGCAAGGCAAGGATGTGAGAGGGTATTAATTAATAATTAATAATTGATAATTGATAATTAAAAATTTATCAATTTTTTCGGTGGCAGAGCACTTTATAAGCCGTTGCTTTTTTCTTTGCGTAAAAGAAAAAATCAATCGAAAATATCATTCAGCAATCCTGCCAAATGAACACCGCCTTTTAATAATTGCTTGTTTAGTTGGCAAGCTATAAACGAATTAATTAACAACAGTTTTATTATTTTCACTGTAATGAATGACATAAATATTCTTTTAGATATTTTAAAACTAATGGTGCAGGCTCACCCCGGGTCACCGTTTATAAACAGCCTGTACCAGCAATATTGTAACCGGGGCGGTCTTAGTAAAAAACAACTGGAGGGCCTTTATGATAAGGCTTGCAAAACAAAAAGTATACCTCAAAGCAAACTGGCAACACTTGAAGCCATCATTAAAAAAAAACCAACACGTGAAAGGGCAGCAGCAACAATTAAACCTGTTGAAGCCGTTAAGGATGAGGCAACCGGCCAAATGCTGTTAAATATTCTTGCCAAATACCCGCAACATAAAAGGTTATTATTTTTACAATCAAAGTATGATAATAATGACCTTCTGACCATTACAGAAACTGAAGAAATTAAAAAATTCAATAAGATCCTGTTGAACAAATGATTAACCTTTTTACTCTTTCACTTCAAATAACAATAGCTGCGTTTTTTGTATAGGATTAAAATTATTATCAGCAATAAATAATAAAGTTTTGTGGCCATTGGGTAGTGTGGGTCCAAAAGTTACACCTTCAATATTATCAATATAAATACCCAGGTCATCCATATTCAACAATAGTTTTTTTGAAGCTGGTATAAAGTTGTTATTCCCCCACAGCACTATATTGCTGATATCGGTGGCCCTTTGCAGATCAGCTAAAAATATTTTTATAGTGCATGGCAATCTTCCGCTGGAAAAAGACCGTTCAATAACCAACAGTTTATTTTTATCAATACTCAAAATATCAGGCACGCCGTTTACTTTAAATGCTGTTGCTGGTATTGGCGGATAGGCAACCGGGGATAATTTATACGCATATTGAGCAATATTATTTTTTGTGGTTACATCAAATTTTAAAATCCGTATGTATGCATTGTTATCTGTAATATCAGGCTTTGGCCCATCTTCGTACAAAGGCTCTTCTACATTTACATAAAGTGTTTTATAATTATCTGCAAAGCTCAATCCTTCAAACACACCATTTTGCCTGGGGCCTTTTTCAGTAGCGTGCATAATAAAATTTGCAGGCAGAAAAAAACTATCAATATATTTTCCCCTGGTTGAAATACCGGTAACAAGCGGGTTCACCAGTACAGTATCTTTTCCTTTTACAATTCTTTCGCCTTCGCTGCTCCACACCAGTTGATGGCTAACCGGACTATAGCGTATGGCTTCCGGGTCGGGGGTATGGAAAGGATCCTGGTTATTATTCGGGTAAACGGTTCCGTTATATTGCAACATATTGTTTACTCCTATAAAACGAACACTATCAATTCCCTTTTGTGTAATAAAAATAGCAGCAGTGTAAAAACGGGCCGGGTTTTTGTCACTCCTGTCATCGCTGATCAAATAATATTTTTCATGTTTAGCATCATAGTCTATTCCCGATAATCCGCCAATTGTTGTGCCGGCAAACAATAAATTATTGGGTATTACATAACCGCCTATATATTGTAATGATGTAATGCCCGCTGAAGGCTGGGTTGATTGTCTAAAAGTGGCACAGGAGGCGAGGAAGACAATTGTACAAAATAATAAGGAGCGTAGATTGAATTGCATAAACGTATTTAGGCAGCAAAGTTGGGAAAGAAATTTTAAACCATCCCTTTTTTTAAAAACCTAAGCCATAGTATTGTAACACCAATATTTATCTGGCATACAGAAACCGGGTGTTTTGATAAATATATTTTATACTTTTATAAAAACAGGATTATTGAAAAAACTTTTCATTATACGTCATGCCAAAAGTGATCAGCGCTTTTTTGGTATCGATTTTGAAAGGCCATTAAATGAACGCGGAAAAACAGATGCTTCAAATATGGCGCATCGCCTTTTAGAAAAACAACCTGTTATTGAAGCCTTTGTTTCAAGCCCTGCTAAAAGAGCCAGGAAGACAGCCGAGATTTTTGCAACAATTTATGGCAATGCTGCAGATGATTTAATCCTGGTTTCTGCGTTATATCATGCCCCATCTGAAGTTTTTTATGAAGTAATTGCAGCATTTCCGGATAAATTTAATTCAATTGCTATCTTCTCGCACAACCCTGGGATCACTTTTTTCGTTAATGATATGGCAGATGGAATAAAAATTGATAATATGCCTACCTGCGCAATATTTACAGTACAAGCCAATATTGATCTGTGGGGAGGGTTTGCCAAAGCAAAAAAAGAATTAATAAATTTTGATTACCCTAAATTAATTGTATGAAAATTATTAGCTGCATATTATTAACATTGGCCTCTTTTACTGCTGTTTGCCAGGAAAAAGAATACCTGGTAAAACATAATGGTGATACCCTGTATGGAGATATTCAATTGAAGAACAGGCAATTTATTGTTTCCGGAGCCAATTTAAGTTCTGTTACATTGCCTGCTAAAGACATTAAAAAAATTCACAGTAGCAATTTTAAAGGAGAGTATGTTGTTCCCTGCCAGCTTCATATTTATGCAGACGACCTTGAAATTTTACTTAAATACGAATACTTTATGGGCGACATAGATACAGTTTTGGTTTTAGACCAGGTATACAGTACCCCAAAAATGAACCTGTATTGGTGTACTGATGTTAATAAAATGCAGTATTATTTTTATAAAACACCTAAAGATATATTACCAATTCAGTTATACATCAATTATGCACTTGGTGGCGGGGCTCAGGCTTATTTTGATAAAGCTTATGTAAGAGGCCAGGAATCAATTGTGCACCTTGAAGTACAAAAGGGATTTGTTAATCAATTAAGACTTATTATGGGTGATTGCAAAGATATCTCTACCACCAACTGGGAACAGCTTGATTACAGGATCTACAGCCTGAAAGCCTTAATAAAAAAATATAATAAATGTAATTGATCAGATTTTTTTTTCAAAGTACACAGCAGTTAGGTTAGGGTTATGATAGTAAGGAGCAATTTCAATAAAACCATATTTCCGGTAAAGGTTGATTGCCGGTAACATATTACTCAATGTGTCTAACCGGATAATTGAATAATTACATTCTTTTGCCAATTTTAATGATCTTTCCAGTAACCCTTTTCCTATTCCTTTGTGCTGATGCTGTTGTTGAACATACATTCTTTTTAATTCGGCCATTGTATTGTCTATTTTGCGGATGGCTACACAACCAATAAAATTATTATCGTTTTTACAAAGTATAATGCCTCCCCCAGGTGCCGAGTACATTTTTTCAAGCGACTTCAACTCGTCCTGAAAGTGTTGAAATTCCAGGTCAATGCCTAACCACTGCGCATACTCGTTAAAAAGTATTGCCGCTGATTCATATTCATCTTTTGATCTAACTTTTATATATTCCTGCATGCTGTACTGGTTTATTGGCCAGGAAAACCCCTGTAAATATCAGCCCGGCGGCTACAATTTTATACAATGATAATTCTTCTTTTAAAAAAAGCATGGCGATGATGGCAGCAAAAATCGGTTGGGTATAAATATAAAATCCTGCTATTGAAGCCCCCAGAATTTTTATGCCATACACATTAAAGAGGTAAGCAAAAAATGTTCCGCCTATTACAATCAATGCCATAATAGTATAATCAACCCCCGTGAATTGTTGCCATTGTATTTGTATAAATTCTAACCAGCCAAGTGGAAGAATCAATAAAAATCCAAAACTGAATATCCAGCGGATAATGACTACAGGATCGTATTTCAGCATTAATGGTTTTACCAATACAAAGTAAAAAGTATAAGAAACAGCATTGATGATAATTAATATATCGCCCAAAACAATACTATTTCCTGTACCCGAATTTTCTTTTCCCATTACCAGCACTGCTGCACCGCTAATGCCCAATGCTAATCCTGATAATTTAATAAAACTTATCCGTTCTCTCAGAATCCAGGCCGCAATGAATACAATAAGTATGGGGGTGGTAAGCATTAATAAAGAAGCATGAATAGAGTAGGTGAGTGAAAGGCCTTTTATAAAAAGTGTTTGGTTAATAACCACACCCGTAATTGCACATAAAATAAAACGCCCGATATCCTTCCGGGCAATTTTAATATTAACGGGCTTTATAAGAAACAATATCCAAAATAAGATCATACTGACTCCAACCCGTATTACGTTTATGCCAAATGGTTTTGCCAACTGAAAATTAGTAAGATGTTTTACTGCACTGAGATTTATTGCAAAGAAAAGGTTGGTAAACAGCAGGGCTAAATGGGCGGCAGTTCTTTTATTCAACTATAATTTTTTATGCTGCAAAAATAAGGCTATTGCAGTATTATAAAAACCGTTTTCAATCATACTGATCCAGCCTGAGGCGGGGCGAATAAAAAAACCATTGCTTTTACACAATGGCTTTATTTTGCATACTAACCCTTCTTCTAAAATTCTGTAATAACAGTACTGTTGAAGAAAAAAATTATGCGGCTTGCATTTCTTTAACCTTCTCTCTTATTTTAGCTTCAATTTCATTGGCCATTTCGGGGTTATCGATCATTAATTGCTTTACGGCTTCACGGCCCTGTCCTAATTTATCACTGTTATAGCTAAACCAACTTCCGCTTTTTTGAACAATGCCAAGTTCAACACCCATATCAATGATCTCGCCTACTTTGGAAATACCTTCGCCATAAATGATATCAAATTCTGCCTGGCGAAAAGGAGGTGCCACTTTATTTTTTACCACTTTTACTTTTACATGGTTACCAATAGATTCATCGCCATCTTTTATTTGTGCCATACGACGAATGTCTAATCGAACGGACGAATAAAATTTTAAAGCATTACCCCCGGTTGTAGTTTCGGGGTTGCCAAACATGATGCCGATCTTTTCTCTTAACTGGTTAATGAAAATACAAACGGTATTGGTTTTGTTTATAGTTGCTGTTAACTTTCGCAATGCCTGGCTCATCAGCCTGGCCTGTAAACCCATTTTACTATCACCCATTTCTCCTTCCAGCTCACTCTTAGGCACAAGCGCCGCAACAGAGTCAATGACCACAACATCCAAAGCGCCGGAAAGGATCAGCCGGTCGGCTATTTCCAAAGCCTGCTCGCCATAATCAGGTTGAGAGATCAGTAAATTATCAATATCAACTCCCAGTTTTTGTGCATAGGTGCTGTCAAATGCATGCTCGGCATCTATAAATGCACACATGCCGCCTTTTTTTTGTGCTTCGGCAATTACATGAATGGCTAAAGTTGTTTTACCTGAACTTTCAGGACCGTAAATTTCTACAACCCTTCCTTTAGGCAATCCCCCGATACCTAATGCTACATCCAATCCGATCGAACCTGTTGATATGACCTCCATTTCTGAAACCCCTTTATCACTCATCATCATAACCGATCCCTTGCCAAAATCTTTATCGATCTTATCCATCGTTAATTTCAGCGCTTTAAACTTTTCTGTTTTTTCCAGTTTTTCTGTGTTGCTCATGTGTTTTGTTTTTTAAAGTGATGTATCTGTTTTGTTATTGTAAATATAATCAGGGAGCCAAAGATAATTACTTTATTTTATAAACACTAATAATTTTAGTATTATTTTGATAATTTATTTAGTTTATGATTTTGCCTGTTATTGGGGGATAAAAAAAGCCCATCCCGGTGAGCCGGGACGGGGATTGTTCAAGCATGAGAAAAATCTACAAAGGATTTCCCCTTGTTCTCAAGAAGGTGGATGTACAAACGGGCCAATTGCCTTTATCAATAAATTGATGTGGATCAAATAGTAATACAAATAGAATACAGTTTACTGAATTGAACAATACCACAAAGTGGTAGGTTTTGGATAAAAAAGCGACTTTTTCTATCCTTTTTAGCTTTTAACAAAAAAAATTAAACCCGGCGAAGGTTTTTCAGTCTTTACACATCTAACTATAACGGGGGAATAATATACCCTATTTATTTAAACGAACCTGCTTACAACTCAAAACCTTTAAAATTATTTATTTATGACTTTTAGAAAGATCCCGGTCCTGGTTCTGCTTTTATCAATTGTAATTCTATTTCAGCAATGTGCTAAAAGCGATAGTGGTACAGGTACCGGCACAGGTATCGAAACGATTCTGCAGCCAATCCTTCCGGCTACTGCATTTAATTACAATGTCAGTTTACCTGTACATATCCAAAACTCCCTTTTGTTAAATGACAATACTCCGGCAAATAATACAATTACCAATGATGGGGCTACCCTTGGCCGTGTTTTATTTTATGATAAACATTTATCTAAAAACAATACCATCAGCTGTGGCTCTTGCCATAAAGCCGAAACGCTTTTTAGTGATAATGCAACCCTTAGTAAAGGTTTTGCGGGCGGACTTACCACACGTCATTCAATGGCTTTATTGAATGTTCGTTTTTATAAATCAGGAAAAATGTTTTGGGATGAACGGGCTCTCACATTAGAGAACCAAGCCTTGCAGCCCATACAAAATACGGTGGAAATGGGGCTTACTTTAGCTGAACTGGAGTCTAAAGTGTCTGCTTTAAATTATTATCCCGCCTTGTTTCAAAAAGCATTTGGCAGTTCACAAATAGATTCTATAAAAATTGCAAGGGCTATTGCCCAGTTTGTGCGGTCAATAGTAACTTATCAATCCAAATACGACCAGGTAAAACAGGGCCTGGCAACTTTTACTCCGGATGAAGCTGCAGGAGAACAAATATTTATTACACCGCCGCCGCCAGGTCCGGGTGGTCCGCTGGCATCCTGTGCAGGTTGTCACACTCCTCCAATGTTCATCACTTCGCAGCCTGTGGCACCTTTTGCTTTGCTTGATCCCAATGACCATGGTATCAACAATCAAAATCGTTTCAAATCGGGAAGTTTAAGAAATATTGCCAACACTGCGCCTTATTTTCATAACGGTTCTGTTTCTACGCTTAATGCATTGCTTAGCACCGGAATTCCGGCGCATAATATACCGCCGCCAGATGTGGCAAAGATGCTGGCTTTTTTGCAAACACTAAATGACAATAGCGTATCTGCTGATGTAAAATTTTTGGATCCATTTAAATAAAAAGAAAGCCATTTTCTAAAAAAGAAACTGTCTCAAAAGCAAAAAAATAACCGCAAAGACGCAGAGAAAGGAAAGTCTTTTTCAAATATCAAACTCTGCGCCTCTGCGGTTAAAATCACTTTTGAGACAGTCTCTTTTTGTTAAACAATCAGCAGTTTTATCCCGGCATTATCTTCCACCTGTTTAACACAAAATTTTTACCATTATTATAAAAGATGTCTTCTAATAATTCAAATGCATTCAGAACATCAAGGCCTTCGGTATTTAATAACAGTTCCATTTCGCCTGGCATATCAGATTTTAATTGCTGCAATCCTGTTGCCTGTTTACAACAATCTATCGCATTGATCAGGCCGTAAAAGTTGGTGCAAATGCATATTTGTTTGGCTGCCTTTTTTACACCAATATTTTCACGCTGATTGGCGGGATCCGAAACAGAAATATATTTAAACCAGTTATTGCTTTCGAAATAACACTAAGACAGATTAACTTGCAGCCATGAATTATTTAGACGAATTGAACGATCCACAACGAGAAGCAGTACTCCATAAAGACGGGCCCATCATGATCATTGCCGGCGCAGGCAGCGGTAAAACAAAAGTACTTACAACACGTATCACGCATTTGATGGCCGAACATAAAATAGATTCATTCAATATTCTGGCCCTTACATTTACCAATAAGGCAGCTGCCGAAATGAAAGAAAGAGTTGAAAGGGTTTTGGGAAATACTGAAGCCCGGAATTTATACATCGGAACTTTTCATAGTGTTTTTGCAAGGATATTGCGCAGTGAAGCTGATAAATTAGGCTACCCAAAAAGTTTTACCATTTATGATACGGATGATGCTAAATCTGTAGTGAAAACTGTTATCCACGAACTTGACCTTGATGATAAACATTATAAACCCAATGTGGTGTACAATCGTATTTCTGCTGCCAAAAATTCTTTAGTGGGACCTGCAGAATACATCAACGACTGGGCGCTGCAGCAGGAGGATAACCGATCTAACCGGCCTGCCATTGGCCAGATATATGATGCGTATGCAAAACGTTGTTTTAAAAACGGTGCCATGGATTTTGATGACCTGTTGTTTAAAATGTACCTGTTGCTGAAAAATTTTCCTGAATCTTTAAGTAAATACCAGCGCAAGTTCAAATACATTTTAATTGATGAATACCAGGATACCAACCCGGCACAATACGAAATAATAAAATTACTGGGTGCCATGCACGAAAATGTTTGCGTGGTGGGCGATGACGCACAAAGTATTTACAGTTTCCGTGGCGCTACCATTGAAAATATTTTACAATTTCAAAAAGATTATGATGAGGTAAAACTGATAAAGCTGGAACAGAATTACCGCAGCACAAAAAATATTCTGCATGTAGCCAATGAAATTATTGCCAACAACAAAGATCAGATCGAAAAAAAATTATTTACTGTTAATGATGAAGGAGAAAAAATAAACCTGGTGCGTACCCTTACGGATAACGATGAAGGCAAGATGGTGGCTGATACCATTCAGGAACAAAAACTGCGTAACCATTATTTTAATAAAGATTTTGCCATTTTGTACCGCACCAATGCGCAAAGCCGCAGTTTTGAAGAAGCCCTGCGCCGCATGGGCATTGCCTACCGTATTTATGGCGGCATGAGTTTTTATCAACGCAAGGAGGTAAAAGATTTTATCGCTTACTTAAGATTAGTAGTAAATCCAAAAGACGAAGAAGCATTAAAACGTATCATCAATTTTCCGGCCAGGGGAATTGGTAAAACAACAATGGATAAAGCTGTGCTGTATGCCAATGAAAATAATTTAAGTGTATGGGATATTGTTAGTAATGCCGCAAAGTATGGTTACCGGGCAGGCACACTGGAAAGTATCAACAACTTTGTGATCATGATAAAAATGTTTCAAAGTGAACTCACTAAAAAAAATGCTTACGACCTGGCCGTGATCGTTGGTAAAAGCACAAATATTGTTAAAGAACTGTTCAATGATAAAACCACCGAGGGCCTTGCCCGTTACGAAAACGTACAGGAGCTGTTAAACTCTATAAAAGAATTCGTAGATGACCCGATCAGAACAGGAGTAATAACTGAAGACGGTGAGATAATTAACAAAAACAACGAATCAGTAGAGGTCGGCTCTGCGGGTGGTTCCCAACCCTTCGGGGGAGGCCGGGCGGGGGCCGCCCTGGGTACTTATTTACAGCAGATCACTTTACTTACAGATGCCGATGATAATAATAAAGACCAAAATCCTGATGTGGTAAAACTGATGACAATACATGCTGCCAAAGGCCTGGAATTTCCAGTGGTTTTTGTTGGCGGTTTGGAAGAATCTTTATTTCCCAATGCGATGAGTATAAATACAAGGGAAGAGCTGGAAGAAGAACGCCGTTTATTTTATGTAGCCATCACAAGGGCAAAGCAACGGTTGTGGCTGAGCTATGCGAATGCCCGTTACCGTTTTGGTCAGTTACAACAAAATGATCCGAGCCGTTTTTTAGAAGAGATCTCAGAAGAATACCTGAACAGAAGTTATGCCGGTGGCGCCATGAAAAGCAGTGGTAACAACAGTAGTGCATTTGAACGTATGAACCGCGGATTTGGCGGTGGCTGGAATAGATCTTCTGCTGTTTCACAAGCCGAAAAACAATATGGTCCACCTACAGGCAAAACAACACCGGCATATATTAGTCCGAAACCACAACATAAAACAGTGGAGCATACCCCCACTGCTGATTTTGAGGCCAGCGATACCAGCAACTTACAAGCGGGCCAAAAAGTTGAGCACCAGAAATTTGGCTTTGGTGAAGTGATGAAAATGGAAGGCGCTGCACACAACCCAATTGCCACTGTTAAGTTTGATCTTAATGGCGAAAAGAAAATTATGTTGAACTATGCTAAGCTGAGGATATTACCAAAGGAAGAAGCGTGAACTAATCATGGAAAAGATTAAAAGCAAAATACTCGTAAGCTAAAAGAGGGCTAAATTATTAAACTGCATACTTCGGGTGCCCTCTCCTGAAGGAGAGGGGTTGGGGTGAGGTCAATTTCCTTTCTTTAAATAATAAACCAGTTCTCCTGTTTTACCCATTATCATTTCCTGCCCGTCTGCTTTATACACTTCAATATTCCAGGTATCGTCTTCTGTAATGATTGAAACCATATTACCTGTAAAAGTTAGCGTACATGGTTGTACGTAAGCTTTACCAAATTTTGCAAATTCTATTTGGGCTTTATAAATATTGTCGCTAAGTTTATCTGTAATATTCAGGTTCCTGATCATTGGGGTTGCTGATCTTATAAATCCCGGCGGAGCTTCTCTTTTGTAAGCAAACCAGTTTTTAATAAGCGAAGCGGAAGTAAGATCAACCATTGCTTTTGAAATATCCACAACGGCAACCGGTGAACTCATTGTTGTTTCATAATCAAACAAATTTGTTCTTGCCATTTTACGCAGGAAACCCGTAAGATCATCCAATACAATTTCATTAGGTGCAACTGATATAACCTTAAAATCATTTGCCGAAGTTGTGATATAATCATCCCTGAAAAGTTCGGTAGTGCCGGTAATAACAACAGAGTTTCCCTGTTTGGTATCTGCCTTGCTATCATTGTAAAAATGAATATAAAGGGTGTCGGTGATACCAACATTTTCTTTGGTTGTTGTTTTCATCCTGGCCACTTCCTGCCAGCGCCCTTCAAATTGCGCCATTGTATAATTCGACATTTTTTTATTACCTGATCCTTTTTTATAATTATGTATTACTAACCTGGGCTCTTGTGCCTTGGCGGCAAAGCCGTGATTTAACACAAACAGTAACAATAAAAGAGCAGCATATCTCATAACATCTTTTTTATGAGGTCCAAATTAATATATAATACTTGTATTTGAAAAGGCTTTTTTAAAGTGCGGATCGCTTATCCTGACCAGCATTTGCGGTGATTTTCGAAAACCGAAATTTATTTCCCCGACTTAGTATTTTGGCTTTTCCCTGACTTATTCTTATTAATTTTGTATCGAATTTTTTAAATGCATTTTATGATAAAGACAGGAAACCCCGTTATTAGTATCTACACAGAAATGACGCCTAACCCAGAGACGATGAAATTTGTGGCCAATAAATTATTGTATCCCGGCAAGAGCATTGATTTTTCTGATGAAGCCAGTGCAAAACCATCGCCTTTGGCCCAGGAACTTTTTACATTCCCATTTATTAAATCTGTTTTTATTGCCAGCAATTTTATAACGCTTACTAAAACAATTGAAACCGATGACTGGCAGGATGTGATCCCCACAATCAAACAGTTTTTAAAAGAATATTTAGAAGATGGTAAGGTTGTAGTAAATGAAGAAGAAGTGGCTAATAGGATATCCGAAAGCAGCAATACGGTAAGCGCCGATGACGATGATGTTGTAAAACGCATTAAAGAATTATTGGAAAACTATGTAAAGCCGGCTGTTGAAATGGATGGTGGTGCTATACAGTTTAAAAGCTATGAAGACGGCAAAGTAAATTTAATGATGCAGGGAAGTTGCAGTGGTTGTCCTTCTTCGATGATAACATTAAAAGCAGGAATTGAAGGGATGATGAAAAGGATGATCCCGGAAGTAAAAGAAGTGGTAGCGGAATCAGAATAGAAGCCCCTCTAAATCTCCCCATGAGGGAGACTTGCGAAGAGTATAATAATTTAAGCACCTTTTATGGTGCTTTTGTTTTACCGTAACAGGGAATTGGCAATAATGTTATAAATTGTCTTTCATTATCATTCATGAGTTTTATAGAAATTTACCAACAGTTCATTGCAGACATGTACAACACTACATGGTATGAATATGTAGCGGTATTTGCAGGCATCGCCAGTGTATGGTATAGCCGAAAGGAAAATATATTAGTGTACCCTATTGGGTTAATTAATACCATTATCTACATTTACATCAGCGTTAAAGGAAATTTACTTGGCGAGGCAACAGTAAATTTATACTACACCGTAATGAGTATTATCGGCTGGGCGATGTGGATGAAGAAGGATACCAGTCAGAAGATCATTTTACATATTTCACATTCCAATAAAAAAGAATGGTTACAGCAGCTTGGCTTTTTTTCGTTTTTTTACCTCTCCATATTTTTTGCCCTTACTTATTTTAAAAAACAATTTTTTGATGGTGTAATTCCATGGGCTGATGCTTTTGCCAGTGCCACTGCATTTACCGGCATGTGGCTGATGACAAAAAAGAAAGTGGAAAGCTGGTACTGGTGGATCGCTACCAATATAGCTTCTATTCCTTTATACTTTGTAAAGCATTATGTATTTACCAGTGTGTATTATGTAGTGCTGTTGGTTATGGCAGTATTCGGTTTAGTTGAATGGATAAAAAGAACAAAGAACAATATTTCCAAACAAGTATTGGGCTAAAGCCCTGCCTGGTATTTTATGCATTGCCACGGCCTTAAGGCCGTGGCAATTGAAATGTTTTATGCCGGGATTTAGCCCGCAAAAAAAAATTAAAATGTGATGATACCAAAGTCCAAAACATATTGCCAGGCCATTACTCAAATGAAGGTTGATGAGAAAATGGTTCATAAAATATACCATGATACCCAATATGGTTTTCCTATACATGATGATAATGAATTGTTTTGCCGGTTAATTTTAGAAATCAACCAAGCGGGTCTTAGCTGGACCACAATTTTAAAAAAACAAAGTAGTTTTAGAAAAGCCTATCATAATTTTGAAATAAAAAAAGTGGCGGCCTACAAAGAGAAAGACATAATACGATTATTAAACGATGCCGGCATCATCCGCAATCGCCTTAAAGTAAATGCTGCAATTGAGAATGCAAAAACTATCCTGCTACTGCAAAAAGAATTCGGGTCTTTTAAAAACTGGTTATCTCATCATCATCCCAGGAGCAGGGAGGGGTGGACAGTTCTTTTTAAAAAAAACTTCAGGTTTACCGGTGGCGAAATTGTAAATGAATTTTTGATGAGCACAGGTTATTTACCCGGTGCACACAATGAAACCTGC
>JAYVUE010000089.1:0-2977 GCA_043788195.1 Chitinophagaceae bacterium | reverse complement strand
CGGACTCACTAATTTAAGGGACGATAATGCCTATGATAATTACCGTGGACGTATAATATTTCCTATTCACAATCAAAGCGGAAAAGTGTTGGGATTTGGAGCCAGGATCATTAAAAACAATGATAAAGCACCCAAGTACATCAATACTCCTGAAAATGAAATTTATGTAAAGAGTAAAATATTATATGGATCTTATTTTGCCCGCCAGGCCATTGATAAAGCAGATGAATGTTTATTGGTTGAAGGTTATACTGATGTGGTGAGTTTGCACCAGGCCGGAATAGAAAATGTGGTGGCCAGTGGTGGTACTTCTTTAACACCTGATCAGTTAAGGCTGATAAAGAAATATACAAATAACCTTACTATTATTTATGATGGAGATAATGCCGGTATAAAAGCAGCACTACGTGGCCTTGACCTTGCATTGGAAGAAAGCCTGAATGTAAAATTGGTGTTGATCCCTGATAAAGAAGATCCGGATAGCTATGTAAATAAAGTGGGTGCTGCAGCATTTACCGATTTTATTGCTGCCAATAAAAAAGATTTCATTTTATTTCAGTTAGGTATTGCTTTAAAAGATGCAGGTAGCGACAGTACAAAAAAGTCGATCGCTGTTAACCAGGTTGCTGAAACTATTTCGAAGATCAACAGAACAGAAGATTTTACCAAACAACAGGATTACATAAAACAATGTGCTGAAATTTTAAAGATCGAAGAAAGCGGATTACATGCTTTGGTCAATAAATTCATCCGTGAAAAAATTTCAAAAGAAGAAGGCAGGTGGGGAAGGGAGCAAAAAAATAATGAAGAAAATAATATTGATAATACGTCAGGTGAAATTGAAAATGATGTTTCCGTTTTATTCAATAAAGATGAAATGAATGAACGAGCCATGATAAAAAGTTTACTCGAATACGGACTTAAAGCATGGAATGGCGACTTAAAAGTGGTGGATTATATTTTAAAAGAGATTGAAGAAAATCAGCTGGATGAATTGATAGATAATAAAGCACTGCTAAAAGTTTTAGAAACCTATAAAAAATGGTACCGGGAAGGCCTGGAGCCAACAGCAAAAAATTTTTTATACTATGATGATCATATAGAAAGCACCCTGGTAGTAGGTTTGATGGATTTTAAATATGAATTAAGTTCTAATTGGAAGTCAAAATATGATATCCATGTTCCGTATGGAGAAGAGCAGTACCTGACAGATGTTTTCAGTTCTTTAAATTATCTTAAGCTCAGAAAAATAAAACGCCTTATTGATGAAAATCAGCGTGACCTTGAAAAAGCACATAACAGTGAAGAGCAACTGGTACTTTTACAAACTCACCAGCACCTTAAACAAATGGAAATTGAACTTACAAAACAATTAGGAACGGTAATCTTCAAATGATAGCAGATAATGGATACTGGATAGAGTATGATTATTGAAAAGCTTTTAAATTTTCAGCGTGTATCCAGCAACCAGTATCCCTTCCTTATTTTTCATTAAAATTTTTCTTCCTGGCAATCAATTTTTCCATTGTGGTCTCCAGCCGCCTTGCTTTTGTTTCTTCTCTTTTTGCGCTCACTATCCATTCAATATATTCCCTGCGATGAGTAAAAGCAAGTGAGTCAAAAAAGGCTGCTGCCGGTTTATTTTTATTTAATAATAGTTGTAATTCAGCCGGTATTTCAATGATACGGTTTGTATAGTCAACCCCGGGAGCAGGGTTAGCAGATGAAAAATTGAGGGATTTATTTTCAACCTCATCCGGTTTTCTAAATCGCATGGCACTCCATACATTATCCAAAGCAATAGCACTTACTCCCTTAAAACCATATATATCAATAAATGCCCAACTTGTATTGCGGCTAAGGTCACTGGCTATTTTTGATGTGAGTTTTGGGTAAGCAATCCACAATTTAGCATCAGGTTGAAGTACCGGAATAACCTCTTTTAAAATGGCCTGCAATTGCTGCTGGCTAACAGCAAATACCAATGCAAAATCTATCTTTCTGCTTTTTAATAATGGAGTTAAATTCTTTGCAAATGCTATTTTAACGAATTGCTTCTCTATTGATGAAGGTAACCCCTGGATCAGCAGGTTCTTTTCATCTTTCAATTGAAGTTTTTCTATTATCGATTGAGAAGACATAAGCAGCATTACAATTGTAGAAAATTAATGAAGCATCAACACAGTAAAATTAAACAAAATGATTGGCAGTTAAAAGTAATGTGCAATAAAACCTGAGGTTTAACCGGGGTTTTATTATTTACTCAATAATTATTTAACAGGCCCAATGGGTTTATAATATCCCAGGGCTTCATTCATATTATTTTCTAATTGTTTAATTCTATTTTCATCAGAAGGATGGGTAGCCAGAAATTCAGGTGGTTTATTAGTACCTCCTGCCAACGCCATTCTTTGCCAGAACGGAATTGCTTCCTTTGGGTTGTAACCCGCCATAGCTGCAAAATTAAGCCCAAAATGATCGGCCTCGTACTCCTGATTACGGGAATTAGGTAATAATACAACGATCTGTGCGCCAGGGGCATATATATTATTGAAAAGGTCATTGGCTTTCTGGTTATTGGCTGTAAAAATATTACCTGCTATTTCTAATCCCTGGGCAATGGCCATCTGGCTTATACGTTCATTGCCATGATGTGCTACTGCATGAGTAATTTCGTGGCCTAAAACAATTGCTAATCCGGCTTCATTTTGGGTTAATGGCAAAAGCCCTGTATACACTACTACTTTTCCTCCGGGCATACACCAGGCATTTACTTCTTTATTTTCAACCAGATTAAATTCCCATTTGTAACCATTCAATTCATTGGCCAATCCCTTTTGGGTATAATATTCGGTTATTGCTTTAGAAATTCTTGTACCTACCCTTAACACCATTTCTGCATCTTTATTCACTGATCTGCTCAATACCTTATTTTGAGATAAAAAGGATTTGTATTCAGTTACTGATTGTTGTTGCA
>JAYVUE010000088.1:0-3150 GCA_043788195.1 Chitinophagaceae bacterium | reverse complement strand
TCCACCAATGCAAATACTGATTCTAAAACCATTTCTAATACCATGGGTACCGCCAATAAAAAAATAGCCTTATTAATACTACCTGTAGTAAAATCCTTTACATCGCCGTTAAGTGCCTGTTTAAATAATTTTAAAAAAGAGATTTTATCTGTAAGAAAAGTTTGTGACATTATAAATTAAAGATTAAGCTGTAAAAAGAATAATATAATCCCTCTGAAAAAAAATATAAATGAGGAAACTTAAGGAAGTTGAGGGAATAGTAAAACGGCCGCAAATATAAAGCGGCACATGATCCTTAAGTGTATTTAAAACTTCATATTCGTTTAGTTGAAGATTGTAAAACTAATATTTACGGTATTATCTGCAAAAAAAATCTTAATTGCCTTATATTTGCAGCCCAAATAGGGTCCGGTAGCTCAGTTGGATAGAGCATCAGCCTTCTAAGCTGAGGGTCATTGGTTCGAATCCAATCCGGATCACAAAATAAAAAAAATAATTAGCCAGCCTCGCTGATTATATTTTATTTTTAACAATTCTACGAATATGAAGTCCTGATCTCACTTAAGAGTTACATCAGTATAATGATGTTAACATAATTTACTCCTCTTAAGTATATTTTTCTTAGTAAGCCTCATTGGGTATTTTTTCATTTTATTTTTTTTGCAATGACTGAATTAATTGATCAGGATCATAAAACTTCGATTTTCAAATTATTTAAACAGGCCATTCGTGGTGATATAAAGGATTTTACAACTGGTAGTATCGACCGGGCCATTTTTTTATTGGCTATTCCAATGGTACTGGAAATGTTACTGGAATCATCTTTTGCTGTTGTGGATATATTTTTTGTTAACAAAGTAAGTCCGGCTGCTACAGCAATAGTAGGTCTCACAGAATCTTCTCTTACCATTTTATATTCAATAGCCTGGGGGATAGCCATTGGTACAACTGCATTGATTGCACGCAGGGCCGGGGAAAAGAATTTCAAAAGTGCTTCTGTTATTGCGGCACAGGCCATTATTATTGCTATTTCTTTTTCTGTTATTATCAGTGTATTTGGTATTATTTTTCCAAAAGAGATCCTGGGTTTTATGGGTGCTGATAAAACAGTGACCCAGGAAAATTACCGTTTTACCCAATTGATGTTGGGGAGTAATATTGTAATTATGCTGCTATTTGTTATTAATGGCATTTTCAGGGGTTCGGGTGATGCATCGATAGCAATGAAAGCTTTATTGATTGCTAATGCAATTAATATTATACTTGACCCGATTTTAATTATGGGATATGGGCCATTTCCAAAAATGGGTTTAATGGGTGCTGCAGTAGCAACAACTATCGGAAGGGGGATCGGGGTTATTTACCAGCTATATCATTTATTTAACTGCAGGCATTTAATAAAACTTACAATAATTGAATGTAAAATAAAAACAGGTGTTATTAAAAGCATCCTTAATACATCATCAGGAGCTATGTTTCAGTTTTTAATTGGTAGCTGCAGTTGGATCTTTTTAGCAAAAATAATTGCCAGTTCAGGAGTTGAAGCAACGGCTGGTTATTTTACTGCTATCAGGATATGCATTTTTACAATTTTGCCAGCCTGGGGTATTGCAAATGCCGCTGCAACATTAACCGGCCAAAACCTGGGTGCCGGACAACCGGAGAGGGCAGAAAAATCTGTATGGCGAAGTGCATTTTTAGCATTATGCTTTTTTGCTTTAGTTGCTTTAGTGTTTTTCTTTTTTGGTGAAAGCTTAATGAAATTCTTTACAAAATCACCAATTGCTATTGAACAGGGTACACTTTGTCTCCATATTCTGGCCATAGGATATATCTTTTTCGCTTATGGCATGGTATTAACCCAGGCTTTTAATGGGGCAGGAGACACAAAAACGCCAACCTATATTAACCTGATTGTTTTTTGGGGCATACAAATCCCATTAGCTTATTTTTTTGCCAATCAACTGAAATTAGGTCCCAGGGGCGTTTATATGGCCATTGGTATAGCCGAATCTTTACTGGCTTTGATTTCCATACTATTATTTAAAAAAGGCAAATGGAAGCTGGTTAAAATATAATTTTAATTTATTTTTGCTTTAGAATAAATATTTTGTCAAATTTTGCCTTTCAATTAATTTAACATTATATTTGCACAATACTGAAAGTTAAAATTTTAATCAAATTAAAGTTTATGAAACAAAAACTAACGCTGATTCTGGCTATAATGCTTCTGGCCACAAGTGGATTTTCCCAAAAAATGAAAAAAACTCACATGAGTTCCGATGCAAAAAAAGGAACCCTTGTTGGTATTCATTTTAACATGGCCGATTTCGTAGCTCCTCTTGGAATTAAAAATCCCAAAACCGGAGATGTTTACTCAACAATAAGAGATATGAGTAAAGGATTCTCTTTTTCTTTTTGGAAAGGGATAACCAAAAGAGTTGATTTTTCTGTGAAAGCTAATGTTATGTTCCACGATTATAGCGTTATTTTTCAGGGAGTTCCCGGCAAAAAAGAAATTGGACTTGAATTAGAACCCGCAATTCATGTTCGTCCAATGCGGGATGATGCATTATTTAATCCATTTTTAACTGTAGGTCTTGGTGGTGGATTATATAATAATAAGTTGGGTGCCTACCTTCCTGCAGGTATTGGTTTGCAAGTAAACTTTAATAGTACTACTTATTTGGTTTTTGAAGGTAATTATAGATGGACGCTGGATAAAGCTACAATGAGAGATCATTTATTTTATTCTGTAGGGTTCCTGCATAACATACATGATAAAGTAGCCCCACCTCCAGTAGTTATTCCTCCTCCACCAGTAGTTATTAAAGACAGAGATGGCGATGGTATTTTGGATGTTGATGACAGGTGTCCTGATGTTAAAGGATTAGCTTCATTAAAAGGTTGTCCGGATAGGGATGGCGATGGTATTGCTGATATAGATGATAAATGTCCAGATGTACCTGGATTTGCCCGTTACGAGGGTTGCCCAATACCTGATACTGATAAGGATGGTATCAATGATGAAATGGATAAATGTCCTACTGTTCCGGGTGTTGCCCGTTACCAGGGATGTCCAATTCCTGATACTGATAAGGATGGTGTAAATGATGAAGAAGATAAGTGTATCAACGAACCTGGTCCTGC
>JAYVUE010000087.1:0-5070 GCA_043788195.1 Chitinophagaceae bacterium | reverse complement strand
CAGCTCTAAAACTATTATCGGGCAATCATTGGGCGGATTACTGGCCCCGGAGATACGATTTAAAAAACAGTCACTTTTAATACTTATATCATTATCAGTCCGAGTTTATGGTGGGATGACGGGTTATTGTTAACACTACATCCGGAAATATTGCAATCAGCCTTCAGCAAAAAAATTTCCGTTTATATAGGTGTGGGTAAAGAGGGGAAAACACAGGGAACTGGCTATCATATTATGGAAAAAGATGCTAAACTACTGGCGGATAAAATAAATCAATCGAACAGTAAATCCATAAAAGTTTTTTTTGATTACCTTCCTAAAGAAAATCATGCCACAGTTACTCATCCGGCGGTTTTTAATGCGTTCAGACTTTTATTCCCGTCAAAATAGAATAAGAAGACACTTCAAAAGTGAGTTAAATTATAATAAATTGCAGACCATCAAAATGTCATGGATAACGATCTGATTAGCTATATAGAACGACTTGAATTAATGGCATTCTTTGCAGGATATCCATTGATATATACAATTGTATTTTTCATAACCGGTAAAAAAGCTGATAGCAAAGGTTCTTTTGCAAATAGGTTGGTAAAGCTATTACCTTATGCATATGCACTTAGTGCTACCTTGTTCCTTGGCCTTATAATTAGAAATATTTACCCCGATTATTCTTTGAAGAATATTTCTGAGCAATTTCAAAATTCTTATTTAAGAATTTTCGGATTGCTGGCGATATTATTTTGGATACCTGCTTTACATAGAAAATCCATTTTAAGCCTGCTCCATAGTCTTGTATTTTTTTTCTTTCTCCTTAAGGATATTATCCTCCATATCACTTCAAGCACTAGCCATGAAGTGATCATAAACGATATGAAAATTTATACTGACAGCCTCCTGCTTAATTCTGCTACGTTAGCGTTTATGGTTTTCATTTATACTATATCCGGGATATTGGTGAATAAAAAATAGTCCCTTAAATCCTCCTGTTTTTCTGCTTTTTAATACCTCCTCCTTATTTATTTCACAGCTGCTGAAATAAATATTCAGTGCTTTGGATACTAACACGCTTATCAATTAAAGTGTCGCTGATATAAATCATGTATTTATTTGACATCAGTCATTAAATAAGGATTTACCCGTAAATAACTTTACACCGGATTTTAAAAGAAATAATTTTTTAACAATAAATATCTATTTTATGAAACTGCTAAGTAATAAAACTCTTTTGGTTTTGCTGATCCTAGTAAGTGGTTACGGGTATATCATCAGTTGTACCCATGATAATTCATTTCCTCCACCAGCGGCAACAACAGGTACAAAATACACCCCGGGAACAGGAGTTTTTCTACCTGGGAGTTTAACAGCCGGAAATGCTAATGAATGGAAAATGGATAAGGCCCACTCCAGTTGTTTATGGCAAACTAATTATATCGGGGCCGCCGGATTATTGACGGGCCGGTTCAATCAATTCGGCATGCATGAGGTTTTAACAAGCGAAATGACATTATATCCAGCACCAGGACAACCATTAAAAGATACCTCATGGGCATTTTATGAAAATGACGACAGTAAAACTTTTTTCAATGGTTATGTGCAGATCAACACTTCCAATACAGGAGAACCCGGCAGGGACACCGGTTGTAATATTGGTAACCTTGGAACTGTAAAAATTTCAAATTACCCTGGTCAATATAATCTTCAGGTAGGGAATCTTGCAAAAATAAAAAGCACAAATATTGCTTTTGACCCTACCACAGGTGATTATATTGCAACTTTTATTTTAACCTGGCAGGGAAAACTTACTTCACCGCTGGCTAAAACATTAACCGGAAGATTGAAATATATCAAAAGAGCAACCATTGCCGGAACTGCACCATATGATGTATTTGGATTACAGTTATCATTCCAGTTCAACTGCAGGGATTTTGGTGTAACCAGTACAAGCGTCGGAGATAAAATTGAAATTGAGTGTAACATGAATTTCAATAATAAATAAACATCTTAAATCAATTACAATGAAACGACTATTAATATACGCAGGTTTGCTTGTTACTTTAGGGTTCGGATTATCCGGCTGTTACAAAGATGTGATTCTTCCAGATTCAGTTGTAGATCCGGATGGCCCTCCTCAACCAGTAAGTTATAATTCAGCACTTAAACCCCTTTTTGCTTCAAATTGTGCATTGGCCGGATGTCATGTTTCAGGTGCACATAAACCTTATATGACAGCCGATATATCTTACTTGCAGATAGTAAATAATGGCTATGTAAATATCATTATTCCCAAACAAAGTATTCTGTATAATAAAATAAACGGTGAAATGAAAGAATATATTCCATCAGCTTCAGACAGGCAAAAGGTATATGACTGGATAAGAAATGGAGCACCCAATAATTAAGTGACAATTAAAATTTAATCAAATGAAAAGTATTATAAAAAATATAAAAAGGCAGCTTGTATTCTTTGTTCCATTTATCCTTTGCCTGTGCCTGATAAGTAGTACTATTCTTGCTCAGGATAATGGAAAACCCAAAGCCAAAAAAAGCTTGTTTGCCAGAATGTTTAACAAGGAGTCAAAATTAAAACCGGTAAAGAATGTTTTCCAGAGTGTATGGATCACCGACAACCAGACAGTGATAGTTCCTAAAAAAGGTACATTTGAATTTGATATTATGCACCGGTTTGGTGTGATCAATAATGGTTATAAGGATTTTTATGGTTTTTTTGCTCCATCAAATATTCGACTGGGAATGAATTATGCACCCATAAAAAACCTCTATATTGGAATAGGTCTGACGAAAAGCAATATGATCTTGGATGGAAATGCCAAGTATGCAATTATCTCTCAAACCAAGGGGAAATGGCCGGTAAGTGTAACCTATTATGGAAACATGGCTGTTGATACAAGAAAGGATGTGGGTAAAGCCATTTTTAAATATTCAAGCCAGCGTTTTTCTTATTTTCACCAGTTGATCATTGCCCGCAAGATCACCAACAAACTTTCTTTACAGGTTGCACCCAGCCTTTCACATCAGAATTCCGTGACCGGCTTTTATTCTAAAAATGACAGTACAGGCAAAACGATCTTCAGGGATATGAAGTTTGATCATTTTGCCATAGCACTGGCAGCCAGGTATAAACTGACCACCACTTTATCACTCATGTTAAATTATGATCAGCCATTGACCAGACATCCCGCTAACAATCCAAATCCTAATATTGCATTCGGCATTGAAATCAATACCAGCAGTCACTCCATGCAGGTATTCATAGGAAATTATTCCTACATGGTGCCCCAACGGAACAATATGTTCAATACCAATAACCCATTTGGATATGATGATGCCACAAAAACCCATCCCGTAAGGAATACAGATGATCCAAAAACTATAAAAGATGAAAGTACAAGAGTGATGGGTGGACGATTTGTAATTGGATTTAATATCACAAGGCTGTGGAATTTTTAAATCCCCGTTAGAGAATAACCGGCAATAAATGCAATAGCAGTTTAGCAAGGGAAGGGCCTTTAAATAATAAAGGCTCTTTCTTTATTTAAGACCTATGACAGACAAAAATAGAAATCAGGCAAATTTTGTAGATTTAGTTTTTCAATTAAGCTCCAATAATAATAATGTATCAAAATAATTATTTAAAATATATCATTGAATTTTTTATTTCTTTTGTCTTTGTAACATCTCTTGCCAGCTGCAAAGGAAAGCGAACCAATAACAGTGAATCTAAAATTGATACTCCTGTCATTACTCCTATATTAAAGCCCCCCTCCTCTTTTTCTGATACATTAGTCATTACCAGGCCATCTGCCGTTTTCTTTAACCCCGATTCATTGCAACTGGAAAAAGTTAAAACTCTTTTTTCAAAAGATACGTATGAAGATATGTTACATCAAAAAAAATTCCTGATGAGAAATGCAAAGATAGTATTAGAAAGATTTTGGGCCCGGATCCTAATCATCGAAACTTCCAGTCACCGTTACCTGCAGTTTGTTAAAATTAATAAAAACAAAACCTGTATTGATCTTAATAAAATAGGTGATTTCTGGGGTATTTTCCTGTTCGATACCAAAAAAGAAACTGAACTGCAGGATATGATGAATATTGAAACAGGACTTGGTTTCTACTTTTCTAAATAATATTTCCTGGCGTAGATGATAAAAATCATTATAAAAGATCATTTTAGTCATTATTGAAAAAGAAACTGTTCTATACCTTGCCCTCAGATACTTTAATTGACTAACAGAAAACAAACCTTATACAATGAAAAAGAATCTGATTATAACCTTAAGCACATTGTTTACAGGAGTCATTTTTCTGGTTCTGGTTTCCGGGTTCAATACCCTGCAACCGAAAAAACCATGGATTGTACCGGATGCTGCAAAGAATAAAAAAAATCCACAGGTATCCAATGCTGAATCACTTGCATCGGGCAAGGCTTTATGGGTACAACATTGCAAATCATGTCATGGTGCAAAAGGTTTAGGCGATGGTACCAAAGCCGCCCAGTTAAAAACCGAACCCGGAGATTTTTCAAAAACCGAAACTCAGTCTCAAACTGACGGATCACTTTTTTATAAAACATCAGAAGGCAGGGATGATATGCCATCTTTTAAAAAGAAAATTTCGGATGCTGAAGAGTTATGGGATATAATAAACTTTATCCGAACACTTAAAAAGTAATTATTAAATTTTGATACCGTATAACGACTCAATTAAATGGGTCGTTTTATTTTTTACCTTATTTGGATTAAGTGATTACTATCATACGGGGCAATGAGATAAGTAATAAAATTATGAATCCTGCTGCATTAGATTTGGGTTCAATATTCAACCTTCATCCATATGCAATCATCCCAACAATCATCTTCAAGGAAAAAATTCCTTATCTGGTCTGTAATTATGATCTCTTCAGCAACAGTAATAAAATTTTTTTCAGGTCCTGAAAAGAAAAAAAAAGATACTGTAAAAATGCTTACCCGGGAAGGCCGGTTGGTAGAGATCGACAGGAAACTGATACACAGCAGTAAAAGAAACATGATAACTGATCCTGAACTG
>JAYVUE010000086.1:0-8756 GCA_043788195.1 Chitinophagaceae bacterium | reverse complement strand
CCGTTCAAAAAAAGGTAATAAAAGCAAAGCCGATGTGGAATGAGAAATAAAAAAACCTGGTTGATCATAAAAGGCATATTGCTTTTACTTGTTGCCATGGTGATAGTAATGTTACCATCTGCCAATACTACAAGAACCTGGATAAGGTTTTTAATGTTGATCTTTTTTACTTTTTCGTTTATTATTGACCTTACCAAATACAAAAAAAATAATGCTTAAAAAAGTAGTGGCCATTGGCCCCGAATCTACGGGTAAAAGTACACTCTGTGAACAATTGGCAAGGCATTATAAAACTTCCTGGGTTAAAGAATATGCCAGGGAATATTTATTAAAGAATGGAACTGATTATAAATACGAGAACCTTCTTGACATTGCAAAAGGGCAAATAAAAGCAGAGGAGTTAACAGTTGAAAGATGGCAGATGGCTGAAAAGCTATCAACTATCAACTATCAACCATCAACTCTTTTTATCGACACAGATATGTACGTAATGAAAGTGTGGTGCGAATTTGTTTTTGAAAAATGTCATCACTGGATATTGAACCGCATTGTTGAGCGGCCTTATGATCTTTATCTCTTGTGCAATGTTGATCTGCCATGGGTTAAAGACGAGTTAAGAGAATATCCTGATCTGGAGTCCAGAAAAAAATTGTACCATCATTATAAAGATATTATGGTAAATCAAAAAGTGCCCTGGGTAAATATTAGTGGCAATTATGAAGAGCGTCTGCTAAAAGCCGTTACTGCTGTAGACGAATTATTAATTATTTAATCAACTCCTGCACATCAGGATCTCCTTCCAAATTATTCATCTGCCGCATTATATCATCGAAGCGGCTGGCAACATAGCCACTCAAGGGTTTTACTGTAAATTTTTTAGGGTTGGGTAAACAGGCGGCTATCTGTGCTGCTTCGGATCTTGTTAGATCTTTGGCGTCTTTATTAAAATATTCTTTTGCGGCGGCCTGTATACCAAATATACCCCGGCCCATTTCTGCAACATTTAAATATCTTTCTAAAATTGTTCTTTTCGTCCAAACAGTTTCGATAGTAAATGTAAAAAAAACTTCAAGTCCTTTTCTGAAAAAGCCACCTCCCTGGAATAAAAAAATATTTTTAGCTACCTGTTGGCTGATAGTGCTGGCACCCCTAACTTTATTGGGATGTCTTTTATTATATTTCATGGCAATTTTTATCGCTTTCAGATCAAACCCATCATGATCTGGAAAAAGCTGGTCTTCACTTGCTATTACAGCCAGCTTAATATTAGCACCCATATTTTTATAAGAAACATAATCTCGATGCAATCCATTGCCCTGCACAAAACTGCTTAGTTGTGTAAGGGTTACAGGCGGATTAAATACAAAGCCTAAAAACAAATACAGCATCGAAGAAATATAGGCAGTAAAAAAGATCTCCCGTAAAACAATGGCTGTTTTTTTTATGTACTCTACCTGGCGCAGCCATTTATAATAAATAATACCTGTAATAATAATTGCGGAGCAAACCAGTAAAACTTTTGTTTTAAGATTGGCAACTGTAAAACCGGTAACTGAAAATTTTTGCCAGATAAAATAAAGGAACCATACAACATGCAAAATAAAAATCCATAGAAAGATCTTTTTTACGAGTATCCATATCTTTATTAAAAATGCTTTGTTCATTATTGCCTGTTGGCCGGGTAAATATTTAAGGTAATTTGTTTTGCATATTCATATAAACCAGTTTGTATTTTCTTCCAATAGTAATACCATTGTTTTTTCGTTTACTTAAAAAGTAACCTATTGTTCCCAACGCCACTGATGCAACCAATAATGCAGGGCTGAATTTTTTTGGATCTACAAGATATACCACGCCGCTGGCCAATGTTAGTAATATTCCGCCACCCAATAATGCAGCACCTGATCCACGCATATTGAATCCTGATTTTTCTTTTCTTCCCATTGCAGCAACCTGGTTGTAATGATATTGATAATGATAACTACCGGCTGTATCAACTATATAAGTGCCAAATGTAGTAGGTAAATAACGGATAATAAATTCCTGTAAATAAAGGGTGTCGTTTTTTATTTTATTGATCCTTGCATCTATGTAAGCCCCGCTGGTTGCTGTAAATGTTATATTGTAGCCTGCATAAAAAGTTTCTACCGTTTTATTGTGCTTTTTTAAAATTATAAAATCTGAAGATTGTGCAAGTGAAGAAGTGCTGATAAATAAGAAGACCGGTATAATAAATTTCATACAACAAAATAAAGTAAACAAAGCATCTCTTCTCACAAAACCTGTTAATCTTTTATCAATATGTATATGATGCCCGTTATGATAACCACACCAAAAACAAGGTATAATAATCCTGATATCCGGTTAATGAGCAGAATGTTTTTATCGCTTAGTTTTTTACCAATTAATCCTGCGCCAAGCACTTTACCCACATCGGTCAGCATATTTACAGCCAGGCATGTTGTAAAAATAACGATACGCTCTTTTAAAGAATAAACAGATGCTAAAGAAGCAGCCATGATCACCCAAAATGAAATGATCCCGGGATTTAAAGTATTGACCAGGAACCCCGAGCTGAATATGGCAAAGTAATTTGTTTTTTTTCCGTAAGGGGTAATTTCATCTCCGGCAATTTCTGTGGGCTCCTGTAACCGGCGGGGTTTTATTTTTTTTATAAAGGCAAAATAAATTCCCATACCTATTAAAAACAAACTGCCGGCAATGCCAATGGGTATCTTAAAATGTAAAAGTGTTTTTACCGCTTCGCTAAACCCATTACTCATCACTATCCATACAATATCGCTTAACCAAACACCTGCAATAAAACTAAAACCGCCGCGCCGGCCGTGGTTAACACTTTGTTTAATGATAGTAAATATTACAGGACCCACTGAAAAAATCAGCAATAAACTTATAGCTAATCCTTTAAAGAATGCATCAACCATTGAGCTTTGTACATTTGAACTATTAAGATAGATACAAAAAATGTAATACTGATGAAATCAATTTATTTGCAGGTTTGTAAAAAAACCTGCCAGTCTTGCAACATTACACCTTTAAGCACCCTGGGAAATTTATGCTGCCCCCCAACTTTTCCTTTAGCCTTCATAAAGTCCATAAATGTTTTTTCCGGAAATACTTCAACCATTACTTCTTTTAAAGCATGCCGGCGCTCAACTTCATAATCATCATTTAATTCTTTAAGTTTCGCATCCAGGTGTAAACGCAATTGCTGGGCATCAACTTTATCATCTGTTGCAACATACCATTGATGAGCAAAAAAGGTACCGTGAGGTACGCCGGCTACAGTAAATTCCGGAATAGAAATATTTAAATCGTTACTTACCATTTCTATGGCTTTATTCATATTGTCTACACTCAGGTGTTCGCCTACCAAACTCAGAAAATGTTTGGTGCGCCCTGTAATAACGATCTCACTTCTTTCACGATCCACCAATTTTACTGTATCACCAATGGCATAACGCCAGGCACCTGCATTTGTACTGATCAAAATTGCATAGTCTTTATTTTCTTCTATTTCATCGATCAGTAGCGCTTCGGGTTCTTCGGCCATATTTCCATCCTGGTCAAAATTTATATCATCGAACGGAACAAATTCAAAGAAAATATTATTGTTCAATGCAAGGTGCATCCCGTTTGTATCCTGCCTGTTTTGATAGGCTAAAAAACCTTCGCTTGCAAGGTAGGTTTCGATATAGGAGATGGGTTTGCCCAATAATTTTTCAAATCCTTTTTTATAGGGCTCCATGGCAACCCCGCCATGAACGTAAAAAGCAAGGTTGGGCCATATTTCATGAATATTTTTAATTTTATACTTTTCAATGATCTTTTCCATGCATAACTGCAGCCACGCAGGTACCCCCACAATAAAACCGATATCCCAATTGGGAGCATTGGCCACCACTTCTTCTAATTTTTTGCCCCAATCTTTTTCTTTGGCTATTTTTTTTCCGGGTTTAAATAATCCGAGACCAAGGAACCAGAACGGAATATTTTTTTGCTGAATTCCACTCAGGTCGCCTGCAAAATAAGTAGGCCCTTTTTGCAATTGTGTGCTGCCACCAAGTATAAGCCAGCCTTTTCCAACAGAGCTTGTAGGAATGTTTTTGTACCGGGTTAAACTTAACAATTGTTTAAAACTGGTAACCTTATTACTTCTTATCAGTTCCCTGGTTACCGGTAAAAATTTACTGGTAGCGTCGCTGGTACCACTGCTTAGGGCAAAATATTTTATTACACCCGGCCAGCAAACATCCGGAACACCGTCTTTGGCTTTATACCACCAGGCATCATATATCTTATTATAATCAAAGGTAGGAACCTGCTCCTGAAATGATTTCCCTGGATGACGGCTCAATAAAACCTCATCAAAACGATATCGTTGTCCAAACTCTGTGAACCTGGCCTTACGTAATAACTTTTTGAGTACTTTTATTTGTTGTTGCCGTGGATTACTAATTGGTATATGCAGTGCCCGTGCAATATAATTGGGCAATTTTATTTCAAATATGGCCATCAGCAGTTAAAAGGTTAAGGAGAACAAATATACTCAATAAGCAATAAAGCCACACGTTGGGAATGAATGGCTACTGTCATTTATAAATTGATTGAATCCTGATAAAATATGAGTAAGTTTGTCATCCAAAAATAAAGCTATATGAAAAAAATTTTTATTGCTGTTGTTTTATCAATCAGCCTGTTTAAAGCCAGTGCCGATGAAGGCATGTGGTTACCAATGTTGCTGGGCCAACAAGTTTATAATGACATGGTAAAAAAGGGTTTAAAATTGACCAAAGAGCAATTGTTTTCCATTAACAAATCTTCGTTGAAAGATGCCATACTGATCTTTGGTGGCGGGTGTACCGGCGAGATCGTTAGTGATCAGGGTTTGATATTTACAAATCATCATTGTGGCTATGCTGCAATTACGGGTGCCAGTTCGGTTGAACACAATTATTTACAAGATGGTTTTTATGCTTTTAATAAAGAACAGGAAATACAAAGCCAGCTTACTGTTCAGTTTTTAGACAGGATAATTGATGTAACTGCTGAAGTTGAAGAAGGCGTTAAGGGATTGGCCTGGGCCGAAAGGGTGAAAAAAATACCCGAGGTTTACAAGGCGATCACTGATAAAGTAATGGATAAGGAGAACGGTTTGGCAGGAAGAATTTACAGCATGTTCAAAGGCAATCAATATATCATGTATGTATACAAAACGTATAGGGATATACGCCTGGTTGGTGCGCCTCCTGAAAGTGTAGGAAAATTTGGCGGCGATACTGATAATTGGGAGTGGCCCCGTCATACCGGTGATTTTTCGGTGTTTCGTGTTTATGCAACAAAAGATGGCAAGCCTGCAGATTTCAGCAAAGACAATGTGCCTTTGAAACCAAAACATTTTTTACCGGTTAGCATCAAAGGTTTTAAAGATGGCGATTTTGCCATGATATATGGTTATCCCGGTGGCACCAATCGGTATGAAACCAGCTATGGTATCAAATTAAAAAATGAAATTGAAAATCCTTCGCTGGTTGGCTTACGCGACATGCGTTTGAAATTCATGTATGAGCAAATGATCAAAGACCCGGCGGTAAAATTAAAATTAGCTAATAATTATGCGGGTGTTGCCAATTACTGGAAATTTTTTGATGGCGAAACCAAGCAACTGAAAAAATTTCATACTTACGAACAAAAGCAACAGTTTGAACAGGCTTATGCAGGTTGGGCAAAAGGGAAACCTGAATATGAAAATATTTTTACTGAATATGCTAAAAATTATGAAACCTGGACACCGTATAGCAAAATGCGTCAGTACATCAATGAAGGTGTTACCGGATCTCCATTAGCTGCTTTTGCCGCTTCATTAATTTCACTTGAAGATAAACTGATCAAAAATGCGCCTGCTGCAGAAATTAAAAAAGCAACAGATGCAGCAACAACAAACCGAAAAGCTTTTTTAGAAAGTGAAGATAAAGTGAGTGATGAAAAAATTCTGGCTGCTGTAGCATTTATGTTTTATAACGATATTGACAAAAATCAACACCCCATTGGTTTTTATGAAAACCTGAAAAGTAATTTCGGCGACCTTAAGGATGATGCTACTTTTAAAAAATGGGCAAAAACTGTATTTGCCAAAACAATGATGCTGGATGACGATAAATGGAATTCCTTTATTTCTTCTCCCAGCGCTTCTACATTACAGGACGACCTGGCTTTTGAATTTGGCGCTGGATTTATTAAAAATTACACCGGCAAGTATGCATCGCTTTACACCGCTTTTGTAAATAAAAATAATGAATTAGGAAGGGCTTACATGAAAGGTATTATGCAAAAAGATACCGTAGCTGCAAAAAAAATGTATCCCGATGCCAACTTCAGTATGAGGGTTAGCTATGGTAATGTAAAAAGTTATTTGCCGCGTGATGGTGTAAAGTATGATTATGTATGTACAGGAAAAGGTATTTTAGAAAAATATGTAGCGGGGGATTACGAATTTGATCTTCCTTCAAAACAGATTGAATTGTTTAAACAAAAAGATTTTGGTCAGTACATTGATAAAAGCAGGAACGATCTTGTAGTAACTTTCATCACTACCAACGATATAACTGGAGGTAATTCCGGTTCGCCGGTCATTGATGCTAATGGTAATTTATTAGGACTTGCCTTTGATGGTAACTATGAAGCACTAAGCCATAAGATAGCATTTGATAAAGACCTTAACCGTACAATTTGTGTGGATGTTCGCTATGTATTGTGGTGCATTGATAAACTGGGAGGTGCTAAAAATTTAATTGATGAGTTGAAGTTGGTGAAGTAAGATGTTGAAATTATTTATGAAAATCGTCCTGATAAAATCAGGGCGATTTTTTTGTATCGGCTGCTATGGAATTGGAAAAATAATTAAAATGCATTATAGAAAATAAGTATATTTACTTACTGCATTATTACTTTAATAACCAAAACATGATAGAAAAAAAAATTGAGCATATCGCTTATAAACTGCAGAATAATAAAAAAGATAACCAGCCTGGTGCAATTGTTTTTATTGGAGCCGGTTGTTCAATTTCTGCAGGCATTCCTGGTTCTGGAAAAATTGTAGATTTTGTATTAGAACATTATAAGGATAATCCCGATATAAAATCCTTTACCCAAAAGCCAACCTATGCAGAACTCATGGAATGCATTGGGCCAATTCAAAGAAATAAGATATTTAGACATTATGTTGAAAATGCTAAAATTAATGTGAGTCATATTTATTTGGCACATCTAATAGCTAATGGTTATGTCGACTATATTGTTACTGTAAATTTTGACAACCTGGCGCAAAGAGCTCTTGCACTATACAATATTTTTCCACCTACTTATGATATCTCTATACTTAAAGATTTAACAACAACATCATTAGATACAAAATCAATAACCTATCTGCATGGTCAGTATAATGGTTTGTGGCAACTAAATACAAAGGAAGAAATGAATAAAATAATTGAAAGCAATGTTGCCAAAAGTATTTTTGATAAGATCACAAACAACCGCTTGTGGATATTAGTTGGCTATAGCGGAGAAGATTTCATTTTTGACCAACTTGTAAAACTAGGAAGATTTGATAATGGTCTTTATTGGATTGGCAACAAGGATGAAGAACCTACGAGCAGGGTTCAGAATGCTTTACTGAATATGCCCAATAAAGAAAGTTTTTTGGTCAAAGGCTATGATGCCGACTCCTTTTTTCTGAAGTTAAATGCTGTATTAAAAAATGATGAGCCAAAAATTTTTAATGTGCCTTTTAGTTTTCTTTCAGAACTACAGGAAGGTATTAAAGATATTGAGGATGCAGAGGAATATAAATCTGTAAAAGAAAGGTTTATCGAAAGTAAAAAAATGGTTTTAGACTCAATTAACAGATACGAAAAATCTGAAAGTGATGTTCCACAAATGACAAATACAGAAATCGATAATAATCAATTAAAAAAAGCACTGATCGATTGTTTAATTAATAATAAATACGATGAACTAAAAGATTTAGAAGACCAGGTAAGAAGAAAACAATATGTTAATTTACTTACCAATGTTGCCGACATTTATTACAACTGGGGAACTTATTTAGGAAACCTCGTTAAAACAAAATCAGGTGATGAGGCTGAAAAGCTATCCCTGCAGGCATTTGAAAAATTAAAAAAGGCTATAGAGATAAAACCCGACTACCAGGATGCTTATTATAATTGGGGAACTTATTTAGGAAACCTGGCTCAATTAAAATATGGTGATGAGGCTGAAAAACTATACTTACAGGCATTTGAAAAATATAAAAAGGCTATTGAAATAAAACCCGACTATAGGGATGCTTATTTCAACTGGGGAACTTATTTAGGAAACCTGGCTCAATTAAAATATGGTGATGAGGCTGAAAAACTATACTTACAGGCATTTGAAAAATATAATAAAGCTATTGAAATAAAACACGACTATCATAGTGTCTACTACAATTGGGGAAATGATTTAGGCTACCTGGCTCAATTAAAAACAGGTGATGAGGCTGAGAAACTTTACCTACAGGCATTTGAAAAATTTAAAAAGGCTATTGAAATAAAACCAGACTATAGGGATGCTTATTTCAACTGGGGAACTTATTTAGGGAACCTGGCTCAATTAAAACCAGGTGATGAGGCTGAAAAACTATACTTACAGGCATTTGAAAAATATAATAAAGCTATTGAAATAAAACACGACTATCA
>JAYVUE010000085.1:0-8753 GCA_043788195.1 Chitinophagaceae bacterium | reverse complement strand
TAAAGGTAAGTGGTTTGTAATTTTTTATGAACTTCCTGATTAATACTTCTGGCTACACCATCACCATACTTTTAATAAATATCATCCATAACCTCCTGTGCAAAATAAAACCCCATTGCAGTATGAACTTAATTTAATCTGGCGGGCTTTTAAAAAAACCTCAGGAACTATAGAAAATGCCAGTTCAAGTGATTAAATTTACAAATATGAATAACAAACCTGGGTTGTCTTGTCATCATGGGGTTAGAGAAACCCGGTTTTGCTATGAATTTTTACCAGCATCAGCGTCAAAAAGCCAACCTATTTTGTAATGTTCTAAAATCATAAAACCGTTCTGTTAATATTTTATATTGTTATTTATAAAGCCTGATCTTTCAATTAAACAGGTAACTACCATGCTGATGCAAATGAAAACAAACAGACTTAAAAATTTGTAAGTGTAAAAATTAATTAATGCTTAAATTGTAAAAGTTATTAATGTAATAGGTTACATCGGATAAATATTATGCAAAACTGATCATGGCTTATATTTCAGGATATAATTATGACATATTTATTAGCTACGCACATGTAGATAATATCGCATTTCCCGGGCAGGCAGATGGCTGGATCGTACAATTTTATAAAAACCTTAACCTGATGCTGGCCAAACGTTCTGGCCGCCTTGATACCGTTAAAATATGGTGGGATAATAAAAAACTGGACGGCAGTGTGTTATTCGATTCCAGCATTGAAGAGGGTATTAAGCAAACAGCCATTATGATCTGTCTGAATTCACCTGGTTACACGGCTTCGGATTATTGTAAAAAAGAACTGGATACATTTTATCAAAAAGCGAAACAAGAAAAAACGGGGCTGAAAGTTGGGGATCGTTCAAGGATCATTAATGTATTACTCAATAATATTCCTTACAGTCAATGGCCTTCAGCATTAAGTGGTACCAGCGGATTTCCTTTTCATGATGGAAAAGAGCCTACAGATTTTGGCGATACTGTAGACAGTTTATCTCCAGAATTCAGAACAGAAATGCAGCAACTGCGTGATGCTGTTTGGCAACTCCTCAACGATTTTCCAAAAGATAAGAAGGATCATTTAAGAGAACCCGAAGAACCTAAAGATACTTTTACAATTTTTATGGGAGAAGTGGCCGATACATTGCGGGCGCCTCGTAAAAGAGTAATGATTGAACTTGAAAAAAAAGGATACAAACTGGTTACTGGTATACCCCCTCCTGATGAGGCTGTTGCCCACGAACAGGCTACCGTAGATGCATTGAATAGATCCGATCTTGCAATTCATCTGCTGGACGAAATTCCGGGACGGGAGATCATAGGTTCAACTGATATTTCTTATCCTCAAAAGCAGGCTGAATTGTCTTTGGCTTCTGGTAAATCACAAATGATCTGGGTGCCTGCCGAAACCGATTTTTCAATTATCGAAGAAGAAAAATACAAACTGTTTTTAGAAGAAATTGAAAATGGCAAACAGACTTCAAAGAAATATCAGTTTGTGAGGGGTTATAAGAATACACTGGCACAGGATATTGTAGATTTTGCCGAAAAACTGAAATCCCAACAGGCTTCTGCAAAGCCCAAAGAAAAATTGTCTGTTTATCTGGATACCCATGAAAAGGATTATATGTATGCATTGGACCTGGGTAAATACCTTTTTACAAACCAGGTTAAAACATTTATCAATCCGCAGGAAGATGATCCCCGCAAAAATATCAATTTCATGGGTGAAAGATTAAGCCAGGTAAGAAAACTCATCTTTTTATACGGCAACGTTTCCAAAGAATGGATAAGGGAGCGAATAAGCGCTGCTTTACAACTGATCATCACCAATAATTATCCCATCGAAGATTTTTTTATTTATATGGCGCCTCCTCATAAAGAAGCCTCAGACATCAATATTAACCAGCGTTTTTTGAAAGTGAATATGATCGATAACAGTAATAGCCAGGAGATCGACGAACTTACTTTAACCCAATTTCTTAAAGAATTAAAATCAGAAGTGTAGTAATGACAGAAACCGGTAATCCATATGTAGGCCTGCGGCCATTTGATGTGGAAGAAAGTATTTTATTCTTTGGCCGTAATGATCAAACGCTCGAATTATTGCAACGTTTGCACCAGCACCATTTTGTAGCCGTTGTAGGTAATTCAGGATGTGGTAAATCTTCACTTCTTCGTGCAGGGTTGATCCCTGCTTTAATAGCCGGCTTTCTTATTGATAATAGTGATCACTGGATCATTACTATCATGAAACCCGGGCAAAGTCCCTTATATAATCTTGCCAATACTTTACTTCACCAGGTTGATCTGGGTGCAGATGCAACGGCCACAGAACTTTTTTTTAAAAAATTACAGGAAGAAGGTGCAGGCGCTTTATTGGAACTGATAGCCCCTATGCGAAAGGCTAAGAATTGCAATTTTTTTTTACTGGTTGACCAGTTTGAAGAGCTGTTTCGTTTTGCTATTGAGCAAAACGATGTTGCCAAAAAAGAAGAAGCCTTTGATTTTGTAAACATTATTCTTGAACTTTCAAATCAGCAGGAAATACCTTTTTATGTAGTAACCACCATGCGGTCTGATTTTATTGGTGATTGTGCACAATTTTCGGGCCTGCCCGAAGCCATGAACAAAAGCCAATACCTGGTTCCCCGGTTAAACCGCCAGCAGCTCACAATTGTAATTGAAGGTCCTGCCCGTTTATACAAATGTCCTACCAATCCTGCACTTACTTCACGATTAATTAACGACCTGGGAAAAGTTAAAGATGAATTACCCCTGTTGCAACATGCACTGATGCGGGTATGGGATTATGAGAAAAACACAGATAAAAATAACGAACTCGACCTTAATGATTATGAAAAGATCGGAGGGATTGAAAAGGCTTTATCTATCCATGCCGATGATGCGATTGTGGGTATGAATGAAACGGAGCAGCTGATCATAAAAAAAATGTTTCAGGCACTTACCATTGTAGATGAAAGAGGACGCAAGATCAGACGGCCGGTGCTGCTTAGTGAATTGAAAGAATTGACGGGTGCAGGGGAAGCAGAAATCCTAAAACTGATTCAACACTTTATTAGCGATGAACGTAGCTTCCTTATCATTAGTGATGCAGGTGCATTAAACGATAAGATCATCGATATATCCCACGAAAGCCTGATCCGGCAATGGGATACGCTGAATAATTGGGTGGATGAAGATGCTGAATCGGTTTCAAATTTTAAACGATTATCTGAATCAGCTGCATTGTTTATGAAACGGAAAAAAGATCTGTTAATCGGGAAAGAATTACAAATAGCATTGAATTGGTATGATTCATTTCAACCCCGTGAAACCTGGGCTAAACGATATTCCACAGATTTTAAAAGGACTTTCCAATACCTGGAAAAAAGCCGGGAAAGGCAAAAACAAGAACAGGAAAAAATTAAACGCAGAAAATTTATAAAAAAATTTCTAATAATCGGCTCAGCCCTAATGATCTTATTTATTATAGCGGCAATTGTTTTTTTTGTTAATCGTTTTAATGAAAATGAAAGAGACAGAAATAAAAAAATGAATGATGAGATAAATTTTAGGATTAAAAAAGAAGAAGCAAGGAAAACTGATTCAACAAACCTGGCAAAATTCATTGAGATGATGTATATAGCTAGAAGTAAAGAAAATAAATTACAAGCTTTTCTATTTACAATTAAGGCTCTGGAACTGGAGCAAGACCCCATAAAAAGGGATAGCCTGATTGCTACCAATCTAGAACTGATTCCGGCTTATACGCTTGAAACAATACTCCCTCTAAATTCGGGAGCATATTGGTCTGCATTTGGCCCCGAAAATAAAACAATTTATACATGGGCTATGGATAGTACACTAACCGAATGGGATCTGAAAACCGGCAATATTATCCGTACTAAATCTATTAAATCCAAATTCTACTTTGTGACAGATACAATTTCAATATTTATTATCCGCTATAAAATTCCTTTTTTTGAAAACCAGGATGTTAGATCCAATAATATAACAAACTCCATAATTTTGGACTCTTCAAATTATTTTAATAAAATGTTTTTAACTTTTTTTGGAAAAACCCAAACAGGATCTCAAAACCTGCCGCAAATTATCAAAAAAACTAATGGGGCATATTACAGTAATAACAGGCAAATGAAAATTAACTGGGGAGATAATAACGAATCCATTTATCGGGCCGTGGATTTATGGGATAGGGATGGTTTAAATTTGGGACCCTCTTTAATCCATGATGGAATTACCGGTGCCGTTATTTCAAGCGATAACAGGTTGATCCTTTCCTGGGGAATCGATAGTACGGTAAGGGTATGGAAAAATAACCACGATAACAGTATTTACCGATTACCAACTGATTTAATGAAAATAAAAACAAAGCTCATTACAGGTGTTGAGATTTCACCTTACGACAATAGCATAAAATCAATTGATCCAAGATCAATTGATAGCTTGAAAAAAGTTTATCAAAAATTGAATCAGTAATTCCTGAAGTAGAAGAAGAAGAAATAAGGTATTAGTAAGATTATTAGTTCTGTTGTAAAGTTTCTAAAAGGCAAGCTAAAATTTTCTATAAATCAATAATTGGAGAAATATTATAAACAATCCTTGCAAATCCATTTATTGAATTTTTAGATCAACCTTAGTAGGGTCGCTTTTGGATTGTATTATTGGATAAATAAATAAACGATTAACAGCAATTCCTTTATATTTCACCAGGTAAATTTTTACAACTTCAATATGTTGGCTTCCTAATTGTAACGATGCTTTATCTGTAGAAGAATAACCAAATATATTTACCCGGCATGTTTTGTTTCTTCTCAAAATGTTACTTAAAGAGTCCAACTTAAATAAAGCTGTTGGCAATAAAAGGGCACTATTTGATCTAAATGCAATAGTGGTTATAGATCCTGATCTACAAGGCGAAGTGGCTGTCTGGCTAAAACCGGAAAATGAAAAACTGATCAGCATAAAAGGTAATGCTGCTTTAATAATTAACTTACAAAGTACCCGGGCAAATTTGTTTTTAATAAACATAAATTGGTAAAGTGTATGATTTACCGAAAATAATCATTTTTGCTGATATTAGTTGAACCTGACAACATGTATTAATATTCATTTAAAAGTAATTGTAGTCATTACAACGGCATTAGAGTTTAGGTTATTGCCAGGTATTAAATGTTTTAAAACGAATTTTATTTTTGGTGTTTTTTATATTTGGAGCAATAAAAAAAACAAACAATCAGGGTAAAAAGTGTAATAATTTTTCACCATTACCTGCTAATGTATTTTCTTTTACTCATTACGTTTTTGTAGTAGATCAAATTTAGCTGTCATGATCTTAACTTGAAAATAGGTATCCAATTTTGCTGTTGATACATAAAAAGCGGTAATTTTTTTTTAACCATTATGCATGTATCCAGAATGCGAACTCTGCAAATTTTGGGTCCAGCCACCAACCCGCTTTTGGGTTACCGAATTTAAAATTAGTGGCACCTGCCTGGCTTTGCAAAGGAGAAACAACATTTCCATTGGCATCCCGCCTGGCCGAACCTAATTCAGATTCAGGAACTACTGCGGTTACATGGCCAGACCTTCCTTCTTCTACTCTCCTTGCAATGATCAAACCAATTCCACCACTATTGGCCACTCCCTGCAGGCTGTTAAGGTTACCCGTTTGGCGCCAACCAAATCTTTCACCGAAATCTTTTAGCCATCTTAGCAAATTATTTGCACGCATTTCTTCAATAGTATTATCATAAAGCGGCGCTACTATTTCGTTTTTAGCCAATTTTGCAATTGCACCAGGAGTCCACCATACTCTTGGAAAATAGGCACCTGCCAGGTGACAATAATCATGTGCATAGATATTACAAAAAGTACTTCCGTTCCCTGGCTGATATCTTTTGTTCAAAGGCTTGTCAACATTGAGCCAGTTAATAATATCAAGCAATGATTTTTTTAAACCGGCAGGGTCATTTGTAATAACTCTTGTTGGTTGCCCTGGTTCATTTAATGAACTTGCATTTGCAGGCGCTGTTCTTTTTGTGATCATACCCTGCTTTGCCGGCATCCAAACAGCAACAATACCCGAAGTTGGGTTAACTACAGCTGGGATGATCACTGGAATAGTTACCGTATTATCTTTTACCAGTTCTAAATATTGGGAGGATACAAAGCCCTTGAAATAAGCACCATGAAAACTTGTTTCAACTTCATACCATGGGTCTGATACCTTTCCCGACAACCAGCTTACCAATTGGCCGTTGGGCAGACTTGCTTTAATATTCGATTGAGGATTATCTTTTGGAATTTTAGGTTCACTGCGCAACCTAAGTGTATTGCCATTTACTTTTACCCTGTATATTTTTTTATCAGATAGTACGGGTGAAGGTAATGGTATTGATACAGGTGTTATGTTTTCTACTACTCCTGCGGTAACCGTTATTGATTTTGCGATCTGCAGGTATTCATGTACATATTCGCCATAAAATTTTCCTGATTCCTTATTAAAAAACCCCTGCCTGAATCCTTTAGAAAGATTGGCAGAACCCTTATTATAAGCGATCGTTACGTATACTTTTTCATCATCAGTTAAACTTGTTTTTGATTTCCAACCCTGCCTGGCTTTAGCATTATCGAGTTCTTTTATACAATGTGCGATCGTTGCATCTATATCGCCCCATTTTTTCTGCAGAAAATAATCGGGGTCTTCTTTAAAAAATTGCAGGTCGTATTGAAATATCCCATACCCATGACAAAATTTATTTGGATTAGCAACCGCACCGGCATATCCTTTTACATATTTCGACATATTTACAAGGCATTCCCTTGCAATAACAAACATCTGATCTCCACGTTTTGCACTTAACAGGTCTTGTTTATTTCTGGGAAAAGCATTTCTATTTGGAGCATCAAGTGTGTCTCCCACGGCAAGCATGGCAATTTCACCCAGTGTTAATTTACCGATCATATTGCTCCAGATAGAACCTGTTTCCTGGTAGGCTATTGCACAAAGGAGATCGGTATTGTAAGGCGTATTTTTTGTTGCTGCTTCTAATTTTTTAAAAAAAGTTTGTTTGAACCAGCTGATTGCATCACGTGTATTCATAAATAATTTTTTAAGTGATCTTTTGAAAACCTAAGTTACAAAAACCCCTTTATTACAAATTTATTTCTTACAAAAAAAGAATAATATGTTAAAAACTTAAGGATTATATGATGATGTCATAAAAACTAAAGGAGCTGAGCAAAAAAATTATCTAAATAGCTGAAAATATTAACCAGTGATTGGTGTCATATTCACTCTGCTTCCATTTTTTTATTATAAGCCTTTATAAAAATAGCACCAAGGTTACGGTACGGAGGTATATAATCTTCCCAGGATTCCCTGGTATTTCTGTCTGCTGTAGAAAAATATTTTGTCAAAGTATTCCACATATTTTTCCAAACCAAAGTTTTGCCTTCTAAAAGAGATTGATTCAGGTAATTAATAATTGGTTTATTAATATCTCCCCGGCCAATTTCTTTTGTGGTGATGATATGTGCATCAGGACAAATGTATAATATATCATTTAAGTTTTTATATCCCCCGCAGGAACCTAATATAACAATTTTTGCATCGAATGGCATACGCCTGATAGTGCGTGAAAGCCAATAACTGTGCCCACGGTGAATTGTTATTGAGGGGTAAATATTATTAGTTTGTAAAAATTTATTCAGGTGTATCTGTGCCGAATCATCCAGGTTACTGTCGTTATCTAAAGGGCGGTTAGCATAGATCCAGATTTTTTTATCTTTTTTTGATTTTATTTCTGCCCATTCGGGCTTAATATTTATTTCCCATTGATTGGTTGCAAATGAATTGATGAACCCACTGTAAACTCCTTTTCCATCAGCATCGCCATAAAAGAAAACCTGTTGTACTATCCTGCCGCTGTCATCGGCCAGGTAACTATTAGCAATGCTGTAAATAGAAGGAATGCCCAATTCATGGGTAAGATCAATTTTTGCGCTGCTGTCAGCAGATAGAAAAATTGTTTTCAGCAAACCATAAATTGATTTACCGCGGGCATTATTATTCTGGATACAGGATTTTTCATTTTCAATAACATAATTCAAAATTGTTTTCAATAATTTTTTATCTGTGATGCTGCTATAGGAGTCGGCAACATCAACAGCATCTTCCAGGTTACTTGTATTATCGAGGTTGGCAATAAATGCTTTCATCAACATTTGCGATCTTATTGTTGGCATTTGTTTTAAAAACTCGTCCAGTTTATTAAAGTTGGCTGCCATTTTAATGAACTTCTTAAAATAATCAAAGTGTACATTAAATAATAATGAATCGGTTCTTGAATTTTTACCTAATCGTTGTACAAGGCGGTTAAAACTGTGTTTATAGCTGCTTGTATAAATTTCAGTTTCACCCATAACTATCATGTAATAAAGATCTGTTGGCGATAGTGGCTCTACGGCCTTCATTCTTATATTTTCCGCTCTTTCATGCAACTCATTGATGGGTTTAATAAAGTGCTGGATCGCTTTTCCCTGTAAAACCTCCCTTAGCCCGTTAGCCCCAAACATTGCAATGGGGGTATCTTTTATCGAAGCAACCATCCGTTTGAAATACGCAATTTCTGTTTGAACCAGCAATTTAAAATAACCAACACTATCGTATCCTATTTCACCATCGCCTACGAATTTTTTAATACCCTCAAAAGT
>JAYVUE010000084.1:0-3291 GCA_043788195.1 Chitinophagaceae bacterium | reverse complement strand
CCATCACCACATCAAGCATTTCGTGGCGGCTGTATTGAGTAACATTACCCAGTGCCACCTGTCTTTCCAGGGCACTGTAGGCGCCCAATAATAATTGCTGGCCCGTTTGCCCCGCCGCGTAGAACGTACGCTGTACCTGGGTTCCACCAAAACTTCTATTACTTAATAATCCACCATATTCTCTTGCAAAAGGAACACCTTGTGCCACACATTGATCAATAATAGCTGCACTTACTTCGGCTAAACGATGAACGTTAGCTTCCCTGGCCCTATAATCGCCACCTTTAACTGTATCATAAAACAAACGAAATACACTATCTCCGTCATTCTGATAATTCTTTGCGGCATTAATGCCACCCTGTGCCGCAATACTATGCGCCCTTCGCGGACTATCCTGGAAACAAAATGCTTTTACTTTATAGCCCAGTTCTCCCAACGCAGCGGCTGCACTTGCTCCGGCAAGTCCGGTACCTACTACAATAATTTCAAGTTTACGCTTATTGGCAGGATTTACGAGCTTAACATGGCCTTTATAATCGGTCCATTTTTCATCCATTTTTCCTTCCGGGATCTTTGCTTTTAATTCCATTTGATAATTATTTTAGCCTCGCCCAACCGCCCCAAAAAATCGGGAGAACTCAAAGCTGCAGGTTTATTAATTAAATACATCTTGTTTATTCAAAATATTCTTCCCTTTTATCTTTGCTCAGTTCTTCTACTTTTCTCTTCCCCTTCGGGGTTCTCTGTTAAGAGAACGAGCGAAGCTCAAGATGGGGCTGTTTAACTCACCCAACCCAAATACATACTCACCGGCATAGACGCAAATAATAAACATATGATTAAAGAATACACAACGCCTGCTGTTTTTATTATAGGTGTGTACCTTTTATGGTTAATGCCAAAAGTTTGGAAAGCACTCTGAAAACCATGTAATAAATGCCAGAATAAAGAAATAACCCCCAGCACATATATTACTACCACCCACAAATTATTTTGAAATACCAACAACATCTCTGCATATAAATTATGTACAGGCTGATTATTATATTCTGCTCCTAATGTGGTTTCCTGTAATTGGTGTATGCCCGCCATTCCTCCTAATCGTGATGGTGTCCAGAAATGAAATAGATGCAAAACAAGAAACAATAAGATCAAAGTACCCAATAAACCCATACTCCTGCTATACCATTTACTATTACTACCGGCATCATTAACTTTATATTTTACCGGCTTTGCTTTATTATTTTGTGCCCAAAGTATCAGTCCTTGTACAATATGTAAGATCAACCCGGCAAACAAACCCAGTTCCATAGTGCGAATGATCAGGTTAGCACCCATAAAATGGGCCCAATGATTGAAAGTTTCGCCGTTATCATTAAAAAAGATCATGGAGTTAATACCACAATGAACTACCAAAAATGAAATGAGGAAAAAACCGGTAAGCCCCATTAAAAATTTTTTACCAATTGAAGAAGTGAAAAAATGTTTCCATGTCATAAAGGAATATTGAGCGTTATAGTTGGTTTGCAAAAATACGTCAGGAATGATCAAAAAAAGTTGTTACCCCCGTTTTTTATAAAATACTGATAAGATTCATATTATTTTTAGTCCAGCTTTTTCATAATTCGGTTATCCACTTCCTGGAAAACAAATTCGGGTTTTAATGTACGCCATTGAGGAAAATCCATAAGCTGAATATAATTTGTCAGCCTTGCCCTTTTAAAATCATACTGACTTTGTTGTGGCATATCAAGAATAACCAACCAGCCTGCATCGTCTTCCAGTTGTTCCTGCCACTCTTCGTAATAACTATCGTCACTGCTGTGAAAGTTCAACACGTTTTCTGCAATTAGCATAAACTTAACGATCCCTTTGGCAAACAGGATATCAGTGACATCCCTTCTCAAAGTCATAATATCATTTTCAATGGCATCATTCCATTCGCCGAGTAATTCAATGATGGCATAATGTTGTTCGTAATCAACAAACAATATTTTCATGTATAAGGTTCGTGAACCAAATTCATCCCACTGGGGGTGGATAAAATAATTATACACGGTTTGTGAAAACTCAAATTCGCTGTAAGTTCTGCGGTAAAAAGGTGAGCATTTATCTTCTTCAGAAACATATAAATGTCGCCAGTTGTAATATGGTTCAATATCCTGCAATAAGCTGATTTAATATTGTGCGATTATAAGTACAAATCACAGAATAAAAAAATAATCACAGATTTTAACTGATTAAATGATTATGCTGATTCTTTCTGCGAGATCATTTAAATCCTTTTTTTAATCAGCGATAAAAAAAGAAGGCTGCCTTTTTGAGGCAACCTTCAGACTTATTAACCTTTAATTTTTTATTGAACTATTATTTTTTCTGTAAAAATTACCACGTTACCCGATCCCGTAACTTTTACAAAGTACATTCCTTTACCCAACAGGCTTGCTACTTTTACAGTTTCTACCTGAGATTTGGAGTTGATATTTACAGGATGTGTCATAATATTTTTTCCGGACAGATCAGTAACAATAATATTGTATAAACCGGCTGGCTGGCCTTCTACCAATACTTTAAATTCATTACCTGTAACAGGATTAGGATAAACTTTTGAATCAGTTGAAACCCATTGATTATTTATGGGTGGAGTTACGATGCTGAATTTATTTTTAGCATCTGCTTCTTTTTGATAAAGCAGGTTTCCATTAGCCATGTCTGAAGCATTATATACTTTATCAGAACCTTCAATAAGTGTAGCTTTAAAGTCATTAATATCAAATTTGTAATAACCAATAAAAGTATTTGCACTGCTTACAACAATCTTTCCATCAGCATCTACAGCAGCCCCGTTAGTTGAATAATTCCCTGGTAATCCTGTAATAGTTCCTTTAAATGTAGTTATCCTGGTTTCAACATCAACAACAAATACATTATGATTTGCAGAGATGATGTATAATTTGTTATAAGCATCAGCGATCATATCACCACCCCAGCTGCTGCATTTATTATGGATTGACATACCTGCATTAGACTCAGCATCTACGAGGTTACCCAGGTCGGTGATTTCAGGTTTTTTACCGGTTGTAAACTTCACCAGGTGATTGGCATCATTGGTAATGGCATAACCATTTCCATCCGCTCCAATAACCATACGTGTTATATGGCTTTCTTCTGTCAGGAATGCTCCGGTTGCTCTTGGTAAAAGAGCCCCCGAAAAATTGAAAGTCACTTCTTTTTTGCCAAGGTCGATATAGCTAAGTTCGCCAAAATGCATTTGTGTAAAATATAACCGGT
>JAYVUE010000083.1:0-19378 GCA_043788195.1 Chitinophagaceae bacterium | reverse complement strand
AAATATTAAAGCTCATCTGATTTATCGGGTGAGCTTTTTTGTTTTCTGAATTGCCACGGGCTTAAGCCCGTGGCAATTCAGGCAATTCAAAAAACAAGCTCCCCGATATACAATTGCTCCTGGTAAGTTGATGAACAGAACCTGTTTAACAATCATTCATCACTGTCTTTTCCCTCCCCTTTGGGGGTTCCCTTAAAAGGGAAAGAACGTAGTTCTGGGAGGGGCCTTAAACCAACAACAATGAGCAAAGCAACACAACTGATCCACAGTATTCCTGTAGATCCATTAACAGGGGCCATCAGCGTACCCATTTATCAAACAAGCACTTATGTACAGGAATCCCCGGGCGTAAACAAAGGCTATGATTATGCCAGAAGCAATAACCCAACCAGGGCAATATTGGAAAACATAATTGCACAACTGGAAAAAGGCACAACCGGCATTGCCTTTGGCAGCGGACTGGCAGCCATAGACGCAGTTATTAAGTTATTAAAAAGCGGAGATGAGATATTGGCCGTAGATGACATTTACGGTGGGGCATTCCGGCTCTTTACCCAGGTGTATGAAAAATTTGGTATCAAAGTAAATTATGTTGATACGACCAACACAATGAATGTATTCAACGCCATTACACCCAATACAAAATTGATTTGGATAGAAACACCTACCAATCCAACTTTAAAAATAAGTGACATTGAAGCCATTGCAAAAATTGCAAAAGCCAATGCCTGTTTACTTTGCGTGGATAATACTTTTGCATCACCCGCCTTACAACAGCCGCTGCCGCTGGGAGCTGATCTTGTAGTACACAGCGCTACAAAATACCTGGGTGGCCATAGTGATCTTATTGCAGGACTTGTTGTTACCAAAGAAAAAGAACTGGGTGAAAAAATAAAATTCATTCAAAATGCAAGTGGTGCAATTTTAGCACCATTCGATAGCTGGCTGGTGATACGTGGCATTGAAACATTGCATCTTCGGGTGCAGCAGCATTGCCGTAATGCACAGGCGGTAGCTGAATTTTTAGAAACACATCCGGGTGTTGATAAAGTTTTTTATCCCGGGTTAAAAAATCATCTTAATCATGATATTGCACAAAAACAAAGCAAAGGTTTTGGTGGAATTGTTTCATTCACGTTAACAAATGATAAAGAAGAAACGGCCACATCTTTTGTTACTGCAACTAAATATTTTAAGCTTGCTGAAAGCTTGGGGGGTGTAAAAAGCCTGCTTTGCCACCCGGCACAAATGACGCACAAAAGTATTCCTGCCGAAAGGCGGAGATCGGGTGGTGTTGCGGATAGCCTTATCCGTTTAAGTGTTGGCTTGGAAGAAGTGGATGATTTAATTGCAGATCTTGAACAGGCTTTTGAAAAAATAAAAATTAAAGAAAAAGATTTTGTCACCGGCATTAGTGCATAACTCAACTTCAGTCGTGTCACTCACTTGTACGATAAAAAATAACTCAGCAAATTAACCGCAAAGACGCAGAGTAAACAATCTGCAACTCTGCATCTCCCCGCCTCCGCGTAAAAAAAATAAAATGGCAACAAACAATCAACTCAACATCGGACTCTTTGGCTTTGGCACTGTGGGTAAAGGCTTATTCGATGTGCTCCATAGCACTCCTACCCTGCAATCATCTATCAAAAAAATATGCATCAAAAACATTGATAAAAAAAGAAGCATTGCTGCTGAAAATTTTACAATCGATGCGGCTATCCTATTGAATGATGAGAACATTAACGTTATTGTTGAACTCATTGATGATGCAGATGCTGCTTTTGAAATTGTAAAAACGGCACTACAAAAAGGTAAGGCTGTTGTAAGCGCCAATAAAAAAATGATCGCTGAACATTTTCAGGAATTACTACAGTTGCAACAAACACACAATAGCCCTTTTCTTTACGAAGCAGCCTGTTGCGCCAGTATGCCCATTGTACGCAACCTGGAGGAATATTACGACAATGACTTACTGTGTTCATTCCGGGGTATCATCAACGGCTCAACAAATTTCATCCTTACTAAAATAATTGATGAACAACTGGAGTTTAAACAGGCCCTTTGCCTTGCACAACAACTGGGCTTTGCAGAAAGTGATCCCGCACTGGATACCGGCGGATTTGATGCTGCCAATAAATTAAGCATTTTACTGGCGCATTCATTTGGTGTGATCACAAAAACAGATCAATTTATTTTTAATGGCATAACAGCTGTTTCTTTATCAGATGCCCTTGTGGCAAAAGAAAAAAAATACAATATAAAATTGGTAGCCAGTGCTAAAAAATTAACCGATGGGAAATTAGTCGCCTTTGTGTTGCCACAATTTGTAGCTCCAGAAGATGATCTGTATTATGTACAAAACGAATTTAATGGGGTTACCACGGAAAGCAGTTTTGCAGATAAACATTTTTTTAAAGGCAAGGGTGCAGGTGCATTTCCCACGGCCTCTGCTGTGCTGAGCGACATTTCAGCATTGCGCTATAATTATAAATATGAGTACAAAAAGATCTTTAATCAACCTGGTATAACATTGAGCAATGATTTTTACTTAAAAGTATTTGTAAGTGTAGATGATATTGAAAAAATAAATACCGCTGATTTTGAGTGGATAGAAGAATGGCATAACGAATTTAATTATAGCTGGCTGACAGGTGTCATACACGCAGAGAAATTATTTTATTACGATTGGTGGAAGCAGCCTGGTATATCACTCCTCCTTTATCCGGACGCAATCATTGAAAACATTGAATATAAAAAGATCAGTAAGCGAAGTCTTGAGTTGGCAGGTGTGGTCTGACGCTGCACCCTCTGGCCTTACTGATATTACAAAGGTTAGGCAGCGTAAGTAAGACAATTAACTTTGATTATCGTATTTTTGTTACCTGGTTTTCAAACACCAGGAACGAATGCGTAAAATAAATTTTTTAAGACCATTTTTTATTACCGGTTGGTTTTTATTCGCTGTTTCTTCGGGGGCATTGGCTCAGTGCGCTACACCCATTTCAACCTTTCCTTACACAGAAGGTTTTGAAGCTGATGATGGCGCATGGTTATCAGGAGGAACGGCATCTGACTGGGCCTGGGGTACACCAATAAAACCGGTTATCACTGCAGCAGCAGCTGGTGTTAAATGCTGGATAACGGGCGGACTTAGCGGTAGTTCATATAATAACAATGAAAATTCCTGGCTCCAAAGTCCATGCTTTGATTTTACTGCAATGGTTAATCCCGAGATCAGTTTTTCTGTTTTTTGGGAAACGGAAAGAAAATTTGATGGCGCCAATATGGAATACTCAATCAACAGTGGCACCAGTTGGATACTTTTGGGTTCTATTAATGATAACAGTTGTATAGCCGGCAACTGGTATAATAATGCTTCTATAAACTTCCTGGGTAACGTCAACGGCTGGTCGGGAAATATACAACCAAATGCAGGCTCCTGCCTTGGAGGAAGTGGGAGTAACGGATGGCTTACCGCCCGGCATGATCTTAGTTTTTTGGCCGGAATGCCAACTGTGATATTCCGGTTCAGGTTTGCAGCGGGGTCTACCTGCAACAGCTATGATGGTTTTGCCATTGATGAAATAAATATAGATGAAGCCCCTCCCAATTCAGGAAGCTTTACTTATGCCTGTAATGGCAATCGCAGCGTTTCATTTACAAGTTCGGCATCAGTATGTGCAAATGCATATAATTGGGATTTTGGCGATCCTGCTTCAGGGGCAAACAATACCTCTACTGCTGCAAATCCTACACATATTTTTTCTTCAGCACAACCCTATTTTGTAACCCTGACAATTAGTTTTGGAGCAGGACCGCCAATAGTTACACAGCAGCTAATTGAGATACTGGATGTAAATATCGTTCAGTTAATTCCTGTTTTGTGTAATGGCAGCCAGACAGCAACGATAGTTGCACAGGTAACCGGTGGCAGTGGTGGATATAATTATGTATGGAATACTACACCACCTCAAACAACTTTCAATCTTAATAATATTGGTGCAGGAACTTATACTGTTGTGGTTACTAGTGCAACGGCCTGCAGCACTTCGGCAACTTATATTGTTACAGAGCCTGCAGCCATCAATATAACAACTACTATAACCAATGCTACCTGTAACACTAATAATGGCAGTATAACGGCAACGGTAACCGGCGGAACGAGCCCTTATTTTTATACATGGCCTGATCTGAGTACGGGAACTTCTATTAATAATCTTCCCCCGGGGACTTATTTTTTAAATATTACTGATAATAATGGCTGTAATGCTTCAGTAAATAATTTAGTCGTTAGTAATAATAATTTACCTATTACAGTTAATCTTGGTAGTGATATTAACAGGTGTAATGGCCAGAGTGCTGTACTGAACCCGGGATCATTTGCCTCCTATTTATGGCAGGATAACAGCACGGGCCCAACATTTACAGTTACACAAACAGGAACATATTGGGTATCAGTTACAAACTCGGGCGGATGCAGTGGTTCGGATACAATAAAAGTAACAATTGGTTGCCCCGATTTGTATTTCCCCGGAGCTTTTACTCCCAATGGCGACAAAAAAAATGATAATTTTGGCCCGATAGGTACACTTGTTCCATCAATTATAAACTATACTTTACGGGTATACGACCGTTATGGCCAAATGATCTTTTATTCAACTGATCCTTATAAAAAATGGGATGGTACTTTAAAAGGCAGTGCATATAGTCCCGGGGCATATGTTTGGTTTGCAAAATATACCCTGGTTGGAAAAGCTGAAGATAGACAACAGGGAACTGTTATTTTAATAAGATAAAAATTAATATTTATGTCTGAATGTAATTTCTCTATCCCCATTACGGGTGACTCCTCCGAAACTTTTAACAGGGCCAGGACAGCTGTTGAAAAACAAGGCGGTAATTTTTCCGGTAATGAACAAAGCGGGCAGTTTGATGTAACGGTGATGAATAATACTATTGCAGGGTCTTACACCGCAAATGGAATGAACCTGGATATCATCATCAGTAAAAAACCGTTTTTTATTCCCTGTGATATGGTGGAGAGTTTTTTGAAAAGTAAATTGGCATAAAGTGATTCATAAAAAAATCCGCTTTAAAAGCGGATTTTTAAAATTATGATTTCATTCAAAATTTATTCTGCTCCGTCTATATGCCCTCTTGTAACAGCATAATTGCCCACTTTCTGTCCTGTAATTATACCCATTTCACAATCGCTCCGGGCATGGATAGCTCCATACATACGTGATACCGAAGCCTCCTTTGCCATATCTATAAATGTCTGTGCTTTCGAAGGGATAATATAACCTAACACAATAGAAGCTGCACCACTAAAAGTACTATGACCTGATATATAAGCTGGAAAATTAGGCAGACCGATACCGGTTTTTATCCGCGGATCAATTTGCATGGGTCTGGGATTATTGTAGAATGTTTTAGCATCCCAGCAAACAACCCCTGCATCCATAATAGACATATTCAATAAAGCCATGTTACGTGCCCACCTGGGTTCACTAAAACTCTGTTGTGAAAATTCGTTGGCCGCAATATAATTCCAATGTCCCGGAGGTGTATAGGTTCTTAATCCATCAGCCCAGAAATCGGCTATGCGTAACTGTTCTCTTGTAAGGTTTTTTGTTATCTGGTAAATCTCTTCTGTTTCATCTTTATATTTTTGCGAACTGGTTGATGGCGGTGCCGGTGGCCTGATGGTGGTCACCATTGTCAATGAATCGAATAAAAATGTTTTTACTGCACCAAATAATGGTAACATCGGCGGACGTGCAGGTGATTCCTGGCTTAACCATGGGATTTCGCCACGACTGATAGCACTTTGTTTTATATTTTCCCAAACAGTTGCATTGCCTACTGCAGCACCGGCCCTGTCGCCACGGGCACGTGTAACAAATTTAGCCGCTACCAGTTTACCTAATGCTTCACCGGCATCAAGGTCGCTGCGTACATTGGCACCGCTGATCAGCCTGGCCCTTTTATGTTCTTCTGCCCGTTGGTTGATATAATCCTGATCGCCAGGAAATAAAAGTTTCAGTATCTCCACTGATGCGCCTAACACAGTAGCATCTTCGCTTGGAAAAGAAGACAAAGTAGATTTTGGTAAAAGGGTTTGAATATTAGCATCAACCGTATATGGAGCTGCCCGATTGTACAATTGTTTATAATAATAAGTAGCGATCAATGCGTCATATTGTGCACCGCTTAAATAAGCATATGCCCTTGAAGCATATGGTGGATTAGCAAATGGGAATGTAGGGTAGGCCAAAGGGTTATTGGCACTGGGTATCGGGTAAGTTCCATCGGGGTTCTGGTAAGGTGGCAGGTTATGTTTGGCCACCAGTTCACGCATTATCTCGTTCCAGCGCAATACTGCACCGGCGCCCCAATACTCTACCAGCTTTCTTTCATCTGATGTAATATCGGCCTGAAAACTTTTTATCTCATTCAACTGAATAATAAAATCAGGTGATGTGGTAACAATCGGGGCAGGACAAGGAAACTCACTGGCACTGGTTAATAAGATCGGCTTCCAGGTACCTGCATTGGCATCAACCCTTGATGGATTGATCATCGGGTAATGCATATTCTGTTCATCAATTGTTTTGGAACAGGAGCTGAAGATCGCTGACCCGGCAATTAAAGAAGATATTATTAGTGCAGGTATAAATATTTTTTTCATGTGCTTATTTTTTTGGTTTCAAATCTTTTTCTTTGCCGGCATGCTTATTTTTTTTCATAAAGCTTACATCGATAATATAAAATACGCCTGCATTGAAACCGGTACTCTGTCCTACATTTCTTCCGGCCAATGTAGTATTACCATTCGCAACTATAGAAAGGCCGTCAACAGGAGTTTCGTATTTTACATTAATGCCCAGTTTTGTAGCATTCATCTCATTACTAATAAATGGCGCACCATTTTTAGGGATATCAAATCCTCCCAAGGTTGCCCATTTATCCAAAACCAGTTCTGCGATCCAGGTATCGCTCCTGTATCCCAATCTGAAATTATAGTTGGCCGCATCAGGCATTTTTACTTCATTACTATAATGCATCTCGGTTGTGTAATAAGTATAGCGATCAATTTTTACATTACTACGAAAGATATAAGAATAAGATGCTGTGGCTGTCCAATGACCAACCTGGTAATCACCCATTACACGAAGGGTGACATTTTTAGAGTGTAGTCCTATAGAAAGCGGAAGAAAATCAGCAGTATAATTAGAAAGCGGAGTAGAATACCCGCCGATCAAAATGGTACTTAGGTCACCTTTCCATAATTTATGCTTAAAGGGTGCCCATTTTACAGTTAAGGAAAGATCCTGTATTCCTTTTTGCCCGGCCATATTACCCCGGCTGGCCTTGGTTCTTACATATGGAACAGCAAACAGAACATTAAGTTTATCCGTAATGCCGTAGTTACCCATCAGCATATAATTTGTTGTAGAAACACGGCCTAGATTGGCGTTATCTCTTTTAAATCTGCCTTCCCAGTATTTTGTCCAACTGCTGTAACCGGCAGTAGGACCAATGCAAAAGAATTTTTTTTGCATCATCAATCCATCAATATCGGTTTGTGAAAAACTTTTTTGAAGAACCAGTACAGAAAGGAAAAGAAAGAGTAAAGTTTTTATTCTCATTTACAAATGGTTTAATGGTTTTGCAGTATTACAACCATATATTCCGATAAAGATAAAAAATTAGGGCACATAAACGAATCTAATTCACTGAATCACTGTATATACAGTGGCTCTCAGCATTTTATGAAACTAATATGACAATTGGATAAGCTACTGAAACAGGATCGTATTAATGATCATTCAATGGCAGTCCTCTTTTCTGAAATTCCTTCCAGTTCAGGTATTCATCGCCCTTGCGTTGCTCTACCATCGTAATGCAACTATCAACCGGGCACATTAACATGCAAAGGTTGCAACCAACACATTCTTCTTCTTTGATGGTATAGTTGTTATAAGGCTTGCCGTATTCTAAATTAATAGCCTGGTGCGATGTGTCTTCGCAGGCAATATAACAAAGGCCGCAGTGGATACATTTATCAGGGTTGATATTGGCAACAATATGATAATTAATATCGAGGTCTTCCCAATGTGTGATGGTATCAACAGATTTGCCGATAAAATCATCAAGTGTTTTAAATCCTTTTTCATCCATCCAGTTATTTAGCCCTTCGCACAGATCCTCAATGATCCGAAACCCGTATTTCATTGCTGCCGTACACACCTGTACGTTAGATGCCCCCAACAACATAAATTCTACTGCATCTTTCCAGGTACTGATGCCACCAATACCTGAAACAGGGACTTTTGAAGTAACAGGATCCTGTGAAATCGTAGTCAGCATTTTTAATGCGATAGGTTTTACTGCAGGGCCACAATAACCGCCAAACACTGATTTACCTGCTACATAAGGATTAGGTACCAATGTATCCAGGTCAATCCCCGTAACCGATTGAATGGTATTGATCAATGATAATGCATTAGTACCCGCTTCCACACAGGCCTGACCGGTAGGTACAGGCGAATGTACATTGGGAGTGAGTTTTGTGATAACAGGAATTGTTGCTGCTTCCATTACCCACTCAACCACCATCCTGGCGATCTCCGGGTCCTGTCCTACCGCAGCACCCATACCCCTTTCTGTCATGCCATGCGGACAGCCGAAATTTAATTCAAAACCATGAGCACCTGTATCTTCCACTTTTTTTATCAGATCATGCCAGCTTTTTCTGTCGTTATCTGCCATTAGTGATACCACCATTGCCCTGTCGGGAAATAATTTTATACATTCTGCTATCTCTTTTAAATTAAGATCAAGCGGCCGATCACTTATCAATTCAATATTATTAAAGCCCATTACTTTTCCGCCATTAAAATTTACAGCAGAGTAACGTGATGATACATTTTTTACCTGGCTACCCAATGTCTTCCACACTACGCCACCCCAGCCGGCTTCAAAAGCACGAAGTACATTTATTTTTTTATCCGTTGGCGGTGCACTCGCTAACCAGTAAGGGTTGGGAGATTTTATGCCAAGAAAATTTGATTCGAGAGAAGCCCTGTTATAATTAGTTTAGAGTTTAGAGTGTAGAGTTTAGAGTTTAGAGTGTAAAGTTTAGAGTGTAGAGTTTAGAGTGTAGAGTTTAGAGTGTAGAGTTTAGAGTGTAGAGTTTAGAGTTTAGAGTGTAGAGTTTAGAGTGTAGAGTGTAGAGTTTAGAGTGTAGAGTTTAGAGTTTAGAGTGTAGAGTGTAGAGTTTAGAGTGTAGAGTTTAAAGCAACTCAGATTCTTAACTCTTAATTCTTAACTCATAACTCTTAATTCTTAACTCATAACTCTTAATTCTTAACTCATAACTCTTAACTCTAAACTCTACACTCTTAACTCATAACTCTTAATTCTTAACTCATAACTCTTCACTCTTAACTCTAAACTCTTAATTCTTAATTCTTAACTCTTAACTGAAAGAAATTTTAAAATTCCTGCCGCACCATCCTTACCCGCCTGTACAGCATCAACTACTTCTCTTCCTCCATTCACACAATCACCACCGGCAAAAACACCATTAATATTGGTTACTGCTTTATCTTTAATTACCAGTTTGCCGTTTTTATTTTCCAGTTGATTACCATTTACCAATTCTTCAAAAGGCATTTGCCCGGCTGCTTTAATGACCATGTCAACATCTAAAGAAAATGTTTCGCCTGTATCAACTGGTGAGCGACGGCCACTGGCATCTGGTTCGCCTAATTGCATAACACTGCAAATCAATTCCTTTACTTTTCCGTCTTTACCTTTTACTTCTTTTGGTGCTGCCAGCCAAATGATCTCGCAACCATCAAGTTTTGCAATATCAAGTTCTACCTGTGTACAAGGTTTTTCATTTTCAGTTCGTCTATACACCAGTGTTACTTCTTTTGCCCCCAGTCTTTTTGCCTGGGTAGCTGCATCAATGGCTGTCATTCCCATACCAATAACTGCTACCTTATCTCCTACGGCCACTTTATCATAACCCTTTTCCCTTATGTCGTAAATAAATCTGATCGCATCTTCCACGCCTTCCAGATCTTCACCCGGGATATCCAATTGCCTGGCCAAACCCACGCCAATACTAAGATACACAGCATCATAATTTTTCCGGAGGTCGGCCAGTGAAATGTCTTTACCCAGTTCCTGGTTGTATTTAACTTCAATACCACCGATGCCCAAAATATAATTCACTTCATCTTCACAAAATTGTGGTGTCACTTTATAAGCAGCAATACCATAAGTCATTAATCCACCGCCCTTACTTTCCTTTTCATAAATAGTAACATCAATGCCTTCCCTGGCTAGCACATGAGCACAACTTAATCCGGCCGGACCTGCACCTACAACAGCAACTCTTTTCCCTGATGATTTTTTTCTGTCGAATAACTGCCATTTTTTTTTCATGGCTATTTCAGTAGAATAACGTTGCAATTTTGCAATTGAAATGGCTTCTTCCTCCATTAAATTATATACACAGGCGCCTTCACATAATTTTTCAACAGGGCAAACCTTACTACAACCTGCCCCCATGATGTTTGATAAGAAAATAGTATGCGCACTTCCCTTAATATTATCTGTTGTAATCTGCTTGATAAATTTAGGCACATTAATTCCTGTAGGACAACTTTTGGTACATGGCGCATCATAACAAAATAAACAGCGGTTGGCTTCCACCAACGCAGCATCATTTGTTTCAAACGGCGGGTGAATATCGCTGAAGTTACCAGCATATTGCTCAATGGTTAATTTATTACTTGAAATGCTCATTAGTTCGAATTTAGAATTTAGAATTCAGAGTTAAGAGTTAAGAATTATGAGTTAAGAGTTAAGAATTATGAGTTGCTTTTAACTCTAAACTCTAAACTTTACATTCTTAACTCTTAACTCATAACTCTTAACTATAATTCAACAAGTTTCCCATAAGTCTCCGGCCTTCTGTCCCTGAAAAATTGCCAGGTTGATCTAACCTCCTCTATCATATCCAGATCAAAATCAGCGATCAGCAATTCATCTTTGTCTTCACTGGCCTGTGCAAAAATTTGTCCGCGGGGGTCAACAAAATAACTGGTGCCATAAAACTTACCGAGGTTCCAGGGTTTTTCCTCACCAACACGATTAATGCAACCCATAAAATATCCATTGGCAGCAGCATGTGCAGGTTGTTCTAATTTCCATAAATATTGAGATAAGCCGGCCACTGTTGCAGAAGGATTGTAAACTATTTCAGCGCCATTCAATCCTAAACACCTTGCACCATCAGGAAAGTGTCGATCGTAACAAATGTACACACCCACTTTTGCATATTTTGTTTGAAAAACAGGATACCCAAGATTACCGGGTTTAAAGAAAAACTTTTCCCAAAATCCACTGGTATGCGGAATATGATTTTTTCTGTACTTCCCTAAATAAGTTCCATCGGCATCGATCACTGCAGCAGTATTGTATAACACACCGGCCTGTTCTTTTTCATACACCGGAACAATGATGACCATATTATATTTTTTTGCATACACCTGCATTCTTTCTGTAGTAGGACCCGGAACTGTTTCAGCAGATTCATACCATGCTTTATCCTGCCCCGGGCAAAAATAAGGTGTATTAAAAATTTCCTGGAAACAAAGTATCTGCACGCCTTTTTTTCCGGCTTCATCAATCAATGGAATATGTTTTTTTACCATTGCTTCTTTTATCTCTTCGATGGTCCCTTCTCCTTCAGTTTTTGGAAGACTCATTTGTATGAGTCCGGATTTAATCATTCTTGGCATTGTTTTTTCAGTTTAGAATTAAGAATTCAGAGTTATGAGTTAGCATTATTTTTAATGAAATATTTTTCTTTTGTTGTAAGAATTATTTTTGTCAATATTTTAATAAGCTCATCGCAGGCTGTATACATTTTGTTAAACTCAATTCCATTTATATAGTCACTATCCTTCAATAATCTTAACCAATAAATTGTTTCTCTTGCTTCTTTTAGACTGATACTCAATTTATGGACAAAATCCCGCTTTGACTGCGCCGAAATAGCCTCATTAATATTTGCGCCAATTGAGGTTCCTGATCGAAGAATTTGCTTTGACAAAACAAATTCGTGCTCTTTAATTAAATTTTTATAGAGTTTAATAATACTAAGCGCAAAGGCATAGGCCTTTCCAGCAATAATGCTTTCACTTTTAGGGGTACTACTCATAACTCTTAATTCTTAACTCTACACTCTTAATTCTAAATTCTTAACTCTTAACTCTACATTATTTGCGAAACCTTATTTCGTTTTATGAATTGACCATATCCTTTTTGAATCAAACATTCATTTTTATCAATAGCAACTTCCCCTCTTAACAAAACAGTTTTAACCTTACCTGTTAGTTTCCATCCATCATAGCAACTGTAATCTACATTCATATGATGTGAATTCACAGACAGTGTATGCTTTTCATTGGGATCAAAGATTAATATATCGGCATCGCTGCCAACGGCAATAGTTCCTTTTCGTGGAAACATACCAAATATTTTTGCCGCATTGGTACTGGTGACTTCTACATATTTATTTAAAGTAATTTTATTTTTTACAACCCCCTCACTAAATAATAATTCCATCCGGTTTTCAATTGCCGGATGCCCGTTTGGAATTTTTGAAAAATCATCTTTGCCCATTAATTTCTGTTCCCATTTAAAAGGACAATGATCAGTAGCAACAACCTGCACCAATCCCTGGTTGATACCTGCCCATAATGTTGCCTGGTCTTTCTTTTCCCGCAATGGCGGGCTCATTACCCATTTAGCTCCTTCAAAATCTTTTTCATATAATGATGCATCCAGTATCAGGTATTGAATGCACGTTTCAACAAACATTTTCTGGTTTCGCTTGGTGGCATTACGCACCGCATTTAATGCGCCTTCGCAGGTCATATGAACAATATATCCGGGGCAACCGGTGTAAGAAGCCATATCAACAAAACGCTCGCTGGCTTCTGCCTCTGTTATTTCGGGCTGAGATAAATAATGATAGAGGGGAGACAATTTGCCTTCTCCTCTGTGTTTTCCAATTAAATAATCGATCATATCGCCATTGGTGGCGTGTACATTAATTAATCCACCATGTTTTTTTACTTCTTCCATCAAACCGATCATTTGCCGGTCATCGATCATCAATGCGCCTTTATAGGCCATGAATGTTTTGAAAGAACTGATACCTTCTATTTCAATAAAATCTTTTATTTCTTTTTTTGTATCCTCATTAAAATCTGTAACCGCCATGTGAAAACTATAATCGCCCACACAATTATTATCACTCCTTCCCTTCCATTCTTCCAATGCGCTTCGTAAACTGTTTCCCTGCTTTTGTAAAATAAAATCGATCACCATAGTAGTGCCACCATATAATGCAGCTCTGGTTCCTGTTTCATAATTATCACTGCTGAAAGTTCCCATAAAGGGCATATCAAGATGAACATGAGGATCAATACCGCCCGGAAAAACCAATTTACCGGAAGCGTCGATTACTTTATCGGCTTTTACATTCAGATCATTACCGATTGCAGAAACTTTTTCTCCTTCAATAAAAATATCTGCCGCATAATTATCTGTTGCGGTAACAACTCTTCCGTTTTTAATTAAAATACTCATTGATATAGTTTAGAGTTGAGAATTAAAAGTTTATAGTTGAAGAAACAACTCATAACTCTTAACTCATAATTCTTAATTCGTAACCCCTTTTCGCATTAACACTAAATATACAACCCCGCTTACAATAAAACCAACAAACCAGGCATAATTATACAAGTGGGATATCCACTCAGGGAAAGCCGTTGCGGAAATAAGTTTTATCTGTAATAAAAAACCCGGAATATTAGGGATGATGCCGCATAGTAATGCAATGATAGCTTTTGTATTGAATCCGTTTGCATAACTGTAAATTCCGCCATGCCTGTAAAGATCATCAGCTGCTAAATTTTTCTTTCTGATAAAAAAATAATCAGCGATCATTATACCTCCTACGGGACCCAATAAACTTGAATAAGCGATCAGCCAGGTAAAAATATAACCATTTGGATCGGCAATTAATTTCCAGGGGAAGATCAAAATACCAATGATACCGGTAATGTATCCGCCTGTTTTAAAATTTATTTTTTGAGGAGATAAGTTAGAAAAATCATTTGCCGGGCTAACAATATTTGCTGCAATATTGGTGGCTAATGTAGAAATGATGATACCGATCATTGCAATACTCACCATTACTTTATTTTCGAACCTACCCGCCAATTTTACAATATCCCATTCGGGATTTCCATAAACGATCACTGTTGCGGATGTAACTACTACACCAACGAAAGCAAAAAATGTCATTGATGGCGGCAGGCCAATGATCTGTCCGGTAACCTGTGCCTTCTGGCTTTTGGCATAACGGGTAAAGTCGGGAATATTTAAAGACAGGGTTGCCCAAAAACCAACCATCCCTGTTAATGCCGGAAAAAAGAATTTAAAAAAAGAACTGCTGTCCTGAAATTTTGATGGTTGATCTAATATCGGACCCAAACCATGCGCTGCATTGATGGCCCAGAATAATAATGCCAGTGCGGCAACAGGTAAAAAAATTGCTTTAAATACCAACAGTTTTCTAATACTTTCTACACCCAGGTAAACGATATACATATTCAATAACCAGAAAATAAAAAAACATAAAAAAGGAATAGCCTGTGGAAATAATCCTGTTACATTGATCTCTTCCAATGAGGGATTCCATGCTCTTATTAAATTGTATAAAGAAGCACCGCCGATCCATGTTTGAATACCAAACCAGCCACAGGCAACAATGGCCCTGAGCATTGCAGGTATATTAGCGCCCTTTGTTCCAAAACTTGCTCTTGCCAAAACAGGAAAGGGGATACCATATTTTGCACCGGCATGACCATTCAATATCATCGGAATTAAAACAATGGCATTGCCTAAGAATATAGTAAGGATCGCCTGCCACCAATTCATTCCTCCCTGTATCAACGAACTGGCAAGCATATAAGTTGGTATGCATAAACTCATACTGATCCATAACGCCGCATAGTTCCAGGTACCCCATGTACGTTTGCTTTGGGGAATCGGGGCAAGGTCTTCGTTGATGAGAGAAGAAGCCCCCCCACCCCCCAAAGGGGGGATTGAAGAAACAGGAATATTTTCAGTTAGATTACTCATGACAGTTTATCTATTTTGAATTCGCTTACACTTAAGCCCCTCCTTCGGAGGGGTTGGGGAGGCCTTCATCAGCAATTTTAATCGCCTCACTAATTATCGCCAAACCTTCGTCAATTTGTTCTTTGGTTACGATCAGCGGTGGTGCAATAAAAATATAATTCCATCGTACAAAAGTGTACATACCCAGTTCTTTAATTTTTGCAGCTACTTTATTCATCACTATCATCTCATCCGGATTTGCATTAAATGGCGCCATCGGTTCTTTGGTTGTTCTGTTGTTCACCAATTCAATACAACCCAATAAACCTGTATTTCTAAACTCCCCGATAGATGGATGTTTTTGTTTTAGCAGTTTCACTTGTTCTTCTACATATTTACCCATAGCTGCTGCATTCTCAATAAGGTGATCATCTTCATAAATTTTCAGTGTTTCCAACGCAGCGGCACAGCTAACCGGGTGGGCCGAATAAGTAAGTCCGAGTGATAAAACAGCATCATCATATTTGGCAGCAATTTTATCACTCACCATTAAACAACCGAATGGAAGATAACCGCATGTTAATCCCTTTGCCATGGCGATCATATCCGGAACGATGCCATGATTTTGAAATCCAAACCATTTGCCGGTACGTCCAAAACCACTCATCACTTCATCCATGATCAGCAGGATGCCATGTTTGTTACATATTTCCCTTACCGCTTTTAAATAACCAACCGGGTATTGTAAACAACCAGATGAACCACTTTCTCCTTCCAACATTATTGCTGCAATATTAGCGGGGCCTTCATAAGCGATCGTACGTTCTAATTGTGCAACGGCTTCTTTTAAAAAATTCGCTTCTCCATATTCCCAACGGTATAGCAACGGAATATCAATATGTACAAAATTCGGCGCCTGCTGTGCATCTACCGGAAGCCGCCGTGGATCACCACTTGCAGTCATGGCCCCAATGGAAGCGCCATGATAGGATTGATAACGGGTAATGATCTTATGACGACCGGTAAATAATCTTGCCAGTTTAATGCCGTTTTCAATTGAAGTAGCGCCGCACAAAGTAAAAAATGCTTTGTTCAGGTCGCCAGGACATATCTCCGCCAGTTTTTTTCCCAGTTCTCCACGTACTTTTGTAACACAGCTGGGTGTTACATAACTCACTTCCTGCATCTGCTTAACCACAGCATTGGTTATACGCTGATTACCATGGCCGATGTTCACATTCATCAGTCCTGATGAAAAATCGATATACCGTTTATCATCATAGTCGTATAAATAAACGCCTTCTGCATGTTTAACGGCAATGGGCGCAATACCTTTTTGTTTGCTCCAGGAGAAAAGAGTGTAGTCAAGATTATTTTGAATTATAGCCTCCCTGCCCTCCAATGGAGGGTTCTTAGACTCTGATACTTTAGAAATTGTATTTGTACTCATAAATCATTTTTTGGGTCTCCGTCATTTGTTTTTTATGGCATCATCGTTGTGTCACTCACTTGTACTATTATAGCCTTATTCAGCACAGAGCGAAGTGAAGTGTTATCTAAGCCATTTGATAGAGAGATTATATATTCAATTTTAATACACTTTTAATTCTCAAATGAAGCTGCGTCTTAAGTTCCCCCTTCGGGGGACAGGGGGCTTTAACTCATCCAGTTCACCCCTGCCTCCGCATTCCACTTTGTTGTACTTTTTTTCAACTTCGTCCAGAATTCAATGGAGCTTTTTCCTGTAATATCTCCCACACCAAATTTACTTTCATTCCATCCGCCGAAAGAAAAAGGCTCACGTGGTACAGGTACACCCACATTAACACCGATCATTCCTGCGCTTGCATGATCAATGATGTAACGGGCCATGGCGCCGTTTTGGGTAAACACACTAGCAGCATTTCCATAAGGGTTTGCATTTTCAATGGCCAGCGCTTCATCTACAGTGTTAGTACGCATGATAGAAATAACAGGACCAAAAATTTCTTCTTTGGCCACACTCATCCCCGGCGTTACATAATCAATTACGGTTGGGCCAACATAATTACCGTTTTCCTTACCGGCTACTTTTGCATTACGGCCATCAACTAAAATTTTTGCCCCATCTCTTTCTGCTTCACCGATATATCTTTCAATTTTTTCTTTGCTTTCTTTGCTGATAACAGCACCAAGGTTTTCTCCCGGTATGATCTTTCTTGCTTCATCACAAATTTTATCAATAATTGCATCCACGTTTCCCACGCCGATCATGGCACTGGCCGCCATACAACGCTGGCCTGCACAGCCGCTCATGCTTGCCGCAACATTTTGTGCCGTCATTCCCGGGATTGCGTCAGGTAAAACCATTAAGTGATTTTTTGCGCCACCTAATGCTAAACATCTTTTATAATTTGATGTAGCTCTTTGATAAACGATCTTCGCTACTTTGGTAGAACCCACAAATGAAACTGCTTCAATACCCGGATGATCGCAAATGGCTTCCACAATTTCAACACCGCCATGAACAATATTAAAAACGCCATCAGGCAATCCTGCTTCTTTTAATAACTCAGCCAATCTGCCACAACTCAGCGGCACTTTTTCAGATGGCTTCATAATCATACAGTTGCCTAATGCAATGGCATTGGGTAAGCTCCAGTTGGGTACCATACTCGGAAAATTAAACGGAACAATGGATGCCACAACGCCAAGGGCTACATGCTCGGTACGGCATTCAACACCACGGCTTACTTCCAGTATCTCACCAGTAACCAATTGTGGTAAAGAAGTGGCAAACTCAGTTAGCTCAATACTTTTTTCTATTTCGGCTACAGATTCACTGTAGATCTTACCATTTTCTTCACTGCACAATTCTGCTAGCTCCTTTAAATGTTTTTCCAGCAGATATTTATACCTGAAAAAAACCTGCACCCTTTCCTTAATGGGTGTTTTGCTCCAGGATGGAAATGCCTTTTTAGCTGCAATTACAGCAGCGTCCAGGTCTTTAGCAGAGGACATCGGAACAGTTGATAATAAAATTCCGTCAATGGGAGATACCACTTCCATTGTTTTATCAGTAACAGCATTTACAAACTGCCCGTTGATATAATTTTGAATGGCTTTGTATTTCATATTTTAATAAACTATAAATTTTGCAGAAATAATAGCGTAATTTAAAAATATTTTAGTTATTGGCAAAATAAAAGCAGTATTTTTATTTTTTAGTTAGATATTTGCTCAGTGTATGAATAACAACGGCCGCATCATATTGGATGATCTTGACTTTTCCATCTTATCTTATTTGCAAAAGGATGGCAGGATGTCTTTTACGGTCATTGCTGAAAAACTAAAAGTATCCATTGGCACGATCCGTACCAGATTCAATAAACTGATCGAAGACGGCACTATCAATATCATTGGCAGGGTTGATCCGGAGAAAGTGGGTTTTCGGTCCTATGCTCATATTGCCGTCTATGTAAGGCCTGCCACCCTAAAAGAAAAAGTAGCACAAAAAATTTCCAAACTATCTGAAGTAAGTTTTTTAGCAATGACCTCAGGTGATTACGACCTTGAGGTAGATGTAATGTGCAGGGACAATGAGCACCTGGTTCAATTTGTAAATGAGTTGTCGAAAATTGAGGGGGTCTATCAAACCAAGACCACCATTTATTTTAAAGTGTACAAATACGCACAGCCTGATCTGAATTTGCTGAAATAATACCGGCCTGAATAAGACCCAAACAACTCAGATCTTTCCTTGTTTTTTTATTTTAGTTTTTAAGGGAGAATATTTTTTTGTGTACCTGTCCAATACCATCACAGTTAATGTGCCAAATACAATACCGATGAGTGCGCCGGCGAGTATATCAACCGGAAAATGTTCGGCCAGGTAAATTCGGGTATAGCCTGCTAAAATAGCGCCTGCTAAAAAAAGCAGGCTCCAATATTTATTACTGCAAAATAAAGCCAAAACTGTTGCCATTGCAAAAGCTGATGTTGTGTGGCCTGATGGAAAACTATTAAGGCCGATGCCGCTGGTTGCAAACCTGTCTAATTGAAAAAAAATATGGTGTGTTTCAAAATATATCCGAGGCCTGGGTGAATAAATTAAATTTTTAAATACCTGCGAAATCAATCCTGAAGAAAGATAAGCCACCAACAAATAAATTGCCAG
>JAYVUE010000082.1:0-5182 GCA_043788195.1 Chitinophagaceae bacterium | reverse complement strand
AAACACAATTATTTAACGGTCAACCCCATAGCCAAGGATTGTTAGCGATAAAATGCTGAAGTAAGTTTGTCCAGCCCAGCTTGTGGCAAACCCAATGTTGGGTGCAGTTCTTAGTTTTTACATGAATTATATTCTTTAATAATTTCGGAAACATTTCGAAAATTAAATTCATGATTATCAATTTTATTAGTTAAAGACTTACACTCTTTTAATAATTCTGATAATTTCTTTTCAAATGAATTTTCACTTAACTCTACAAATTTGTTATCTATCTTAATGATATAGTGTTGCACAAGTTTATAAGGTGTCATTCTTCCTCCTTCGGACATTTCGACTGTTTTCCCCATTTGATTTTCTAGATAGTCATACAACAATACTTTTCCAGAAACATTTAGAGTTGCAAGTTTTTCTTTGTTGTCTATTGTAATATTCTCAATATATTTTGTGCCTATGCGAATACTTTTGATATACAGTGATGCTACTTGTTGTTCATCTGCATCATCATATTGTTTGTAAGTAATTATGTCACCAAAATGAAATTCTCGTTTGACTAAACATAGGATAGAATCTCCACGTTTATATGTAATGGTGCCTTCAGAGAAGCCAAATGTTTGGGAAAAGGTGTCAAACGAGGAAAAAAATAAGATGATCGTAATGAAATATCTCATTAACAAAGTTTTGAAAAGAGCAATACACAACCATTTCGGTATTGTAACGATCTTCCGGTAACTGAAAAAAATAAAATTCACCATTACAGGGGAGTAAAAAACAGGGAGAAAATGAAAGCCGGCTGCCTGGGAGTAAGTGGCAATCCCTGACGGATCATCATCACTGGCACCTGTGATCAATCCGGGTCCAAGTACCTGTAACGATTTTTTTACGGAGCTTTTAAATTTATTTTTATATTTCATTTATTATACTCAATCTTACCCTATCCTTTCCAATGTACTGATGATCCTTTCTGTAGTTTCGGATTCGCTTAACTTTTCGGGTAAAAATTTTTGACCGATTATTTTTTCATATAATTCAATGTAACGATCAGAGATGGTATTTACCCATTCATCACTCATTGCCGGAACAGTTTGCCCGTCTTTACCCATAAAATTATTTTCAATCAGCCATTCCCGAACAAATTCTTTACTTAATTGTTTTTGTTTTTCACCATTTTGCTGTCGCTCATCAAAACCTTCAGCATAAAAATACCGGGAAGAATCTGGCGTATGAATTTCATCCAACAGGTAAATTTGTCCGCCCAGTTTACCGAATTCGTATTTAGTATCCACCAGGATCAGTCCCTGTTTTATTGCGATATTTTTTCCTCTTTCAAATAATTGTAATGCATAAGTGCATAGTTGTGACCAATCCTTTTCTGAAGCTAATCCTCTTGAAATAATTTCAGCAGCGGTTATATCTTCGTCGTGCCCGGTTTCTGCCTTAGTACTGGGTGTAATGATGGGAGCATAAAAAAGGTCATTTTCTTTCATTCCTTCGGGGATCGGTACCCCGCATAATAGCCTGGCACCACCAGCGTATGTTCGCCATGCATGCCCGGTTAAGTTACCCCTTACCACCATTTCAATTTTAAAGGGTACGCATTTTCTTCCAATACTAACATTGGGAGCGGGTACATCCATCAGCCAGTTTGCACAAATATCCCGTGTTGCCCTTAACATATAAGCAGCAATTTGGGTCAAAACCTGTCCTTTAAAAGGTATTGTACGAGGCAAAATGACATCAAAAGCAGAGATACGATCACTGGCAATCATTACTAAAATATTGTTGGAAATTGAATAAACATCTCTTACTTTGCCACTGTAAAAATCAGTTTGATGGGGAAATTTTAAAACAGTCATACTGCTAAAGTACCATCAACAAAGATAAATGCCTAAATTTGCCAACCACAAGATTTCAACAAGTGGTTATAAATAAATTTTTTAAGTAAAAATAACAATGCTTATTTTGCTTAATATTTACAAACCAAAACAACGAGATATGAGAAAAGTTACAAGCTATTTGGTTACTTTTTTATTGGCTAACGTATTTGCGATTGCAGCCTTTGCACAAAATGTAACCATCAGCGGTAATGTAAGAAACAGTATTTCTAAAGAAAATGCAGGGGCTGTTTCCGTTACTATTAAAGGAGCCGAAAATGGGACTTTCACAGATGATAAAGGAAATTTTAAGATATCTGTAAAAAGTTTACCCGTTACTTTACTGATATCTTCGATAGGCTATGAGTTGCAGGAAATTCCTGTTAATAATGCTTCTAAAATGGTTCAGGTTGACTTTAAACCTGCAAGTTCTTTAGGGCAGGAAGTAGTTGTATCTGCCAGCAGGCTACCTCAAAGAATACTGGAATCTCCGGTTTCAATTGAAAGAGTAAGTGCTGTAAACATCCGTAATTCACCAGCCGCCAGTTATTACAATGTGATAACTGCACTTAAAGGTGTTGACGTAACTACATCTTCTCTCATTTTTGTAACACCAACTACACGTGGTTTTAATTCCAGTGGAAACACAAGGTTCAATCAACTGGTTGACGGGATGGATAACCAGGCACCCGGCCTTAACTTTTCTGTTGCTTCAATAATCGGTTTAAGCGAACTTGATGTAGATAACCTCGAGTTATTATCCGGAGCTTCTTCAGCATTATACGGACCAGGTGGTATGAACGGTACTTTATTGATGACAAGTAAAAACCCATTCAAATACCAGGGTTTTTCTTTTATGATAAAAGAAGGAATGATGCATACTGATGGCAGGCAGAGAGATCTGTCAGGATATCATAACTGGACTTTCAGATGGGCAAAAAAAGTATCAGAAAAATTTGCTTTTAAAGTAAATATGGAATTGGTTCAGGCCAAAGACTGGCAAGGAACTGATTACAGGAATTACAACAGGGCAGCTACTGGAGGAAACGTTAAGGCAGGTAATCGTTCTACTGATCCTAACTATGATGGAATAAATACTTATGGCGATGAAACAACGGTTGAGATCAGATCAGCTGTTTTAAATGCCATTGCTTTACAAGCTCCATTTCTTAAGAATTTCATTGATACTTTAAATGGTGGTGCTGCCATAAATGTTTCCCGTACAGGATATACTGAAAAAGAAGTGACCAATCCCAATACAGTTAATTTTAAAATGGGAGCCTCATTGCATTATAAATTAAGTCCGTTCACCGAGGCTGTTGTTGCTGCTTATTGGGGTACCGGAAATACTGTTTATACCGGCAGTGAAAGGTATTCTTTGAAAGATTTTAAAATGGGTCAATATAAAGTTGAAATAAATAACAGGTATTGGACTTTAAGAGGATATACAACACAGGAAAATGCCGGTGAATCTTATAATACAACTGTAGCTACCCGTTTATTCAATGAAAGCTGGAGGGCCAGTGGTGGAGCAACAGGTTGGTTTTCGCAATACTCTCAAACCTATTTAATTGCAAGGCTAAATGGTGCAACAAATGCAGATGCACACGCCATATCAAGGGCTGCTGTTGATGTTAACCGCCCTTTGTCTTCAAGTGCACAATTCAAAGCTGCATATGATTCTATCAGGAAAAAGCCCATCAGTGCAGGCGGTGCCTTATTGTTAGACAAATCTGATCTGTATAGCCTGGAAGGGACCTATAACATGTCGCATTTAACCAAAAAATTTGCAGATATTATTGTTGGAGGCAGTTACAAACAATATATTTTAAACTCCGAAGGAACCATTTTTGCTGATTCTTTAAAGCCATTGAAAATTGCTGAGTATGGTGGATACCTTCAGTTGAGCCGCCAGTTCTTTAATATGTTAAGTATAACAGCTTCCGGCCGGTATGATAAAAATGAAAACTTCAAAGGTCAATTCACCCCAAGAATTACAGCTGTAGTAAAAGTGTTTAAGAATAATAATATACGGTTGTCATATCAAACGGCTTATCGTTTCCCCTCAAACCAGCAACAATACATTAACCTGGCTGTAGGAAGCAATGTTCGTTTGATTGGAGGGAATTCATCCTTTAAGTCATTTTTTAACCTGATCAACAACCCCGTTTTTGATTATGAAAGTTTAAGAAAAGGAACTATTACAAAGGTTACTCCTGTTGACCTAAAGCCTGAATCACTTTCTTCATTTGAGCTTGGCTATAAGGGCTTGTTACTGGGAGGTAAATTATTAATAGATGCCTATGGATACTATGGTACTTATAAAGACTTCCTGGGCCGCCAGGTTACTGTGCAATCTATAGCAGCTGCTCCAATAGTATTATCAGACACTGCAAACGGTTTCCGTTTTTCTATACCGGTTAATTCAAAAGATAAAGTTACTACCTGGGGTTTTGGCTTAGGTGTTGATCTGAGATTACCATTGAACTTTGTATTAAGTGCCAACGTTGCTTCAGACAATTTAAAAGACGTTCCATCAAATTTTGTAGCTTATTTTAATGCACCAAAATATAAAGTAAATGCTTCAATAGGTAATACAGGATTTGGAAAGACCAAGCGTTTTGGCTTTAGTGTAGCTTATAGGTGGACACAAGGATTTTTGTACCAGGGAGATTTTGCAACCGGCAACTTACCCGATGTACAAACACTGGATGCACAGATTAGTTATAAACTGCCTAAAACAAAATCAATCATTAAACTGGGGGCAAGCAATTTACTGAATCAGTATTATTATAACGCCGTTGGTAACTCACAAATTGGCGGATTGTATTACGTCAGTTTCGGATATAATTTGTATTAATTTGAGTTAAAAAAGATCAATAAACAATCATTAAAACTTTGAATATGAAATATATTAAGAACAGTAGTAAAGTAGGTTTTTTACTCGCTTTTTCTATGATCTTGTTTTTTGCTTCCTGTAACAAAAATGTTGAGACCATACAGGCCCCAACGGTAGTAGCACCTTCCGGGCTTGCATTGGGAGAAACCCTGGCCACCATTCCTAATGATAGTTTATATTATAGGATGATAGTAAAAAACGGGCTACTGCCATTAATTAATACTAAGTCAAACATTTTTACAATGTTTGTGCCTGATAATAATGCCATGAGAGTGTTTATTAATGCTGCTTCAGGTGGTGCAATTCCAATTGGGGCTCCGGATGCAGTGCACTCTGGGTTTATTCAAAACATTTTACCTGCAACGTCTGCTGTGGCTATTGTTTATTACAATATGATACCACAATATATCGC
>JAYVUE010000081.1:0-2487 GCA_043788195.1 Chitinophagaceae bacterium | reverse complement strand
TACAGAAGACATATGCAGATGGTGCAGCAACAGCAATAGGGTAGCGGGTGCATCATCCTGCTTCCACAATTTCTGCCTGGTTATCTTGCCGAAATAAGGTGGCTTCGGTTTATGAAATATCAAAGGGTTCCTGGCTCATCGTTTCGGGTAAGCGTTCTGCTTCATAACCACATTGGCCGCATTGGTAAACATAATCTGGTGCCACCGCATAGCTTGAAAATATCCAGGTAAAGAGGACGGTTAAATAATTCGTTGCTCCTGGTTTTGTTAAGTACACAAAATCATGACTGCCACATTTTGGGCAAGTAGCCGCTTTTATATATTCGCTTTCATAGGTTTCCAATAACAGCTTCGCTATAACTTCATCCTCCTTTTTTACAACCAATTTAATGCCTCCAATTGCATTGCTCAATATTGGGTCGATCGTTACTGTAAACTCATCCTGAAGATAACACTCAATACCGGCTGCATGCAATTTGGTGAGTGTAATATTGGCTAAAAAATAATTATCAAATGTTTTTATTACAAAGAGGGTCATGGTACTTGATATTTATTTTTGCAAGGAATACGTTTTTACAAATTTCAGTTTGTGTTTTTATTTCTTCCAAATAGTATATTGAATTGGTAAAACAAAATACAAGGTAGTTTCGGATTCATTTATTTTACTGAATTTACCATTTTGTAACCAACTTTCAATAGCAGATCTTTTATTATTTTACTTAGCTTGCTTGCCAATTTGAGTTGGCTGATACTGAAAATAAATTTAATGAATATTCTCCCTAAACCCGATACTGGTTTTTTGTAATTGACCCCACCATAGTTGCACATTTTTTTACAAGCCTGTTCGCTTTGGTTACAGGATTTACCCAGTTTTCAAAATTTGTTTTGCAAACCTGGCCCACTCTACACCGTAAAATGGGCCATATCTATGTTTTCAATATTCTTTTAATTACGGTACCCGCCGGATTGATCATAAGTTTTTATGTAAAGTGTGGAATGTCATTCAGGATTGGCTTCACCTTTTTAACGCTATGATTGATATTTTTTACTGCCATGGCATTGTACAAAGCAAAAAAAAGATTTACGCACCGTGCCTTTATGGTCAGAAGTTATGGAGCTCCCACTTTCAGCAATTTCCCTGCGTGGCGGGAAAGTAATCATCGCAGAATTTACCTCCATTGGCCCTTTAGATCGCTATAAGATTATTGCATGGCTGGGCTGGGTATTGAACTAACTGGTTGCCGAAATCTTTATTATTTTGTAGATTAAAAATAAACCAGGGCAGATAAACACCCTGGCTCATAAAATTGGTTAAAATCAATTCCTGGTTTATTGCTTTCCATCAATAATCAGGGGCGTATTCCCTTTCCCCATTACAATTACTTTTGCATTGGCGCTTAGGGCCAATTCTTTCATTGCCTTTATTTGCTCATATTGTAATTGCTGATCGGTTAGACCGGTATTGATGATTTTTTGATAATCCGCAATACCCTGAGCCTCTACTCTTTTTCTTTCTGCTTCCTGTTTTTCCTTCAGCAATACGAATTCCATTTTTTTTGCATCCTGTTCAGCATTAATTTTTGATTCGATAGAAGCCTTTACTGAGTTGGGAAGTGTAATATTTCTTACCAGTAATTGTTCCAGCATCAAACCACGTTTTTTAAAATCATCTTCGATGGATTTGTAGATGCGTTGCTGAAATTCATCCCTTTTGGAACCAAACAAATCAACTGCCTGGTAGTACACCGCATTATCACGAATCTTGGTACGGGTAATCGGTCGAACAATTTTATCCCGGTAATCATCGCCCGTTTCTCTTAATAATTTTGGTGCATCTACCCCAACTACCCTATACAAAACGGTAAGATCAATCGTAACTTCCAATCCGTCGCTGGTCAATACCCTGATTGCATCGTCGCCGGATTTATTACCTTCATCGTTAACCCCGCTCATGGTATAGTTTTGGGTTTTTACGTCCAGTTTGGTAACATCTAATAACGGGTTTATGAAATGTAATCCGCTACCCATTACATCGTTTTGTATACTGCCGAATAACTTTTTTACGCCGATTTCACCGGCATCTATTTGCTTTATGCAAGCGGAAGATATCCCCAACAAAATAAATAACAGCGCCACAATACGGCCTGCTCCCGCAAATTTTGAAGCTACCGGATTGTTTTTTGCAATAACAGTAATTGCAAAAAATAAAATAACGCCTAGTACAATTAAAAACATGGTAATAAATTTAAGAATAAAAAAAGAAACACCCTACATCCGATCACTATCGGACCCATTGCGGACATTCAAAAAATGGCATAGTGAAGGTATTGTATATTTCTGAACGGTTTAAAATAAAACAGGATCTGCTTTTTCAGCAGATCCTGTTTTTATAATCTATAAAAATTATGAAAGTATTGGGCGCTTCGAAAATCTACCCTTAAATCCGACCCATCGGATTTAAGGGGCCATTTCCCCTAATTATTCAAC
>JAYVUE010000080.1:0-2734 GCA_043788195.1 Chitinophagaceae bacterium | reverse complement strand
CAGTTATTTTTTACCCGGTAAAATAATACGGCGATTATTAAAAAGGGCAGCCAAACGTGGTATAAAAATAAAAGTGATTACAGCAGGTCCATCGGATGTTATATTGGCCAAATATGCAGAACGCTGGCTATACGACTGGTTGCTGAGAAACAATATAGAACTGTATGAATATCAACCGGCAGTTTTACATGCTAAGATTGCTGTGTGCGACGGAGAGTGGCTAACTATAGGATCTTACAATATAAATAACATTAGTGCCTATGCCAGTGTTGAATTAAATTTAGATGTACGGGATTCAAATTTAGCCGTCTCTGTGGAACGAATAATGGATACAATTATTCAAAATGATTGTGTGGCTATTACAAGGAAGAAACATATCCATACAAAAAATATTTTTAGACAATTTATGCGTTGGAGTGCCTATCAATTTATACGGATTGCATTTTATATGCTTACTTTTTATTTTAAACAAAGACGGTAATTCAACTTGGTGATAAAAATCATATCCCTGTTTGTTTTAAGACATTTAAGTTAAAATTTTTTTTATTATTTGTTGTTAAATTAAATACAGAAAGTAAAACAACTATAGTTTTTAAAATTTAGTGTTTACTTTTACAAAAATGAAAAAGTTTCTGGTAGCTATATTAGCCTTTTTATACCTCAGTACTTCTGTTGGGGCTACTATTCACATGCACTATTGCATGGGCAAATTGGCTGATTGGGGAATTGGGCATCAGGAATCTAAATCCTGCGAAAAATGTGGCATGTCGCAATCAGCAAAAAAAACGCATGGCTGCTGCAAGGATGAAAATAAGTTTTTAAAAAACGATACTGATCAAAAAATAGCAGAGGCAGCTTTTCAAATGCCGCATGCAATAGCAGTCGCACTTCCGATTACTTTTTTTGAAATGCCTGCTACTGATATTCCTTCTGTTGCAATAACAAATCCTGTTAGCCATGCACCTCCGCAAGACAATGGGGTAGCGGTTTATATCCGCAACTGCGTTTTTCTTATATAGAAATTACATTCCTTATCTGACCGGCAAATTACTTGTCGGGTTTTGGCATTTTTATAATGCTATATCAACCTGTTTTTTTTCATCACTCAAAAAATATATAAAAATGAAATCATTAAAAATGCTGATGGTGGCAGCTTTAACCATCCTGTCTGTTTCAGTTGTTGCACAAGACACGGCAAAACATAAAATGAAAATGCCTGCACAGCAATTTGGAAAAATGAAATACAGCTGCCCTATGCATCCTGAAGAAGCCAGTAATAAACCTGGCAAATGTTCCAAATGCGGAATGGATTTGGCGCTTTCAAAAAAAGAAAAAATGAAAATGGAAGTAATGAAAATGTATACCTGCCCCATGCACTCGGATGTGACAAGTGACAAACCAGGCAAGTGCCCTAAATGTGGAATGGATTTAACCGAAGCAAAGTCCAAACCAAAGAAAAGCTAATTAAATAGGGTATTGAAGAAGTGATGTTATTTTTCTTCAATACCCTTTTAATCAATAATGATGATGATGAAAATGAAATATATTGTTGCGGTTTTACTAACTGTGATAAACCTTACTGCGGTAGCACAAAAGAAAAATTTAAAAACCGAAACCTTTAAAGTGTACGGTACCTGCGAACAATGCAAAAACAGGATTGAAACTGATTTGGCATATATAAAAGTTTACAATGAAAACTGGAGTATTAATACTAAAATGCTTACAGTGAGTTTTGATAGCGTCAAATTATCTATAACTAAAATTTCAAAAAAACTGGCTGCGGTTGGACATGATACAGAAGAATTTCAGACAGACGAAAATACTTACACAAGTTTGCCAAAGTGTTGTTATTACGAAAGATATGTAAAGCCTGTAACAGCTTTGCCAGGCGTTGACAGCACACAAAAAATTGCAATCCCTCCAGTTGAAACACATACAATTACTGGTATTATTTTGGAGGAAGATAAAAAGGGGAAATTACTTCCACTGATTAATGCAACCGTACATTCTTTAAATACAAATCATTCAACTACTACGGATAGTTCAGGTGTTTTTCAATTAGAAAATATTATTCCTGTTAAAGTGGTGGTTAGTTATGTAGGGTTTAAAAAAGATACAGTAAGCATTACATCAGCCAGCGATATTAAAATTATTTTGAAAAATTCTTCTACATCCAATCTCAGCGAAGTGGTAATAAAAACAAGAAATCAGGGAACTTATATTTCTTCGTTAAGCACATTTAATACGCTTAATATTGGCAGTAAAGAATTAACCAAAGCCGCCTGCTGCAACCTCAGTGAAAGTTTTGAAACAAGCCCTTCGGTTGATGTAAGTTATGCCGATGCAGTCACAGGCATCAAGCAAATTCAGTTGCTGGGCTTATCAGGAAACTACACACAAATTACTACCGAAAATACTCCCGAAATAAGAGGGCTTGCAGGTAGTTATGGGCTCACTTTTATTCCTGGCCCATGGATAGAAGGCATACAGGTTACCAAAGGAACAGGCTCTGTAGCCAACGGTTACGAAAGCATTGCCGGGCAAATAAATGTAGAAGAAAAGAAGCCTGATAAGATGGATAAACTTTTTATAAATTCCTATGCCAATAGTATGGGAAGGCTTGAAACAAGTGTAATTTTTTCAAAAACATTGAATGATAAATGGAGTACGGCTTTGCTAACCCATATAAACGGTGTGGAAACGAAAACAGATAATAACAAAGATGGGTTTTTAG
>JAYVUE010000079.1:0-3652 GCA_043788195.1 Chitinophagaceae bacterium | reverse complement strand
TTAAAAACCGCTGTCGGGGTTGTTAAAAATTATCAATAGTAATTCCCAAACCATTACCCTCAGTGTAAATTATTTTTCCATTGTCAAAACTAATCCCTTTTGCAATATCTTCTGCCAATAAAAGCGGACCATCCATATCCACATGATCCAGCAAGGGTGCCAGTTGTGCAATGGCAGCCGTACCAACAGAACTCTCATTCATACATCCCAACATTACCTGTAAACCAAGTTCCCTGGCCCTGGTTATCATTCTTCTTGCAGGTGTAATACCACTACACTTTGTCAATTTTATATTGATGCCATGAAAATAATTATAACATTTTTCCACATCACCTTCTGCAATACAACTTTCATCAGCAAATAATGGTAACGGCGAAAAGGCAAATAATTTTTTCATTGCTTCCCAATCATCTTTTGCCAATGGTTGTTCTACCAGCTCCACTCCCAACCCTTTTAATATTGGTATCTTTTGTATAGCCTGCTCTAAAGTCCAGCCTGCATTTGCATCAACCCTAAAAACAGCGTCTGTATGTTGCCGTAATGCAGTTACCATTTCAATATCATTTTCCACACCCACTTTTATTTTATACAATGGCCATGGGTTTTCCTTCATTTTGGCTATCATTGTATCAATGTTATCGATGGCAATAGTGTAATCGGTTATTGGCGCTTTAGCAATATCTATTCCCCATAAAACATGCAATGGTTTTCTTTTTAATTTTCCATAAAGATCCCACCCGGCCATATCCAATGCACAAACAAGAAAAGGGTTCTTAGGAAATAAATGGTGCAAATAATGCCAGTATCTTTCAGGATCACTGAATGCAAATTTTTCTACAAATATTTTTTTGCTTTCAATATCCTCAATCATTTTTTCTACGGGTATATTATAATAACTGATGGCTGGTGCTTCACCATATCCTCTTAGCCCCATAAATTCCAACTCTACAACAAATGTTGGTTGATGTGTTTTGGTACCTTTAGAAATGGTAAAAGGATAATGAAAAGGCAGGTTGTATGTTTTGTATTTTACTTTCATAGCAAAGTATAAAATAGAATTAATTTGTAAACCTCATCTTCCGCTTGCTTTTATTAATGCCTTTAATTCTTCATTAAAATCTTTTTCTTTATTAAGGTCTTCGAGGCTAATGTGCATGCGATAATTCCATTTATGCCCCGGATCGGCCGGGTCATTGATCCTTTCTTCTTTTGGATCTTCCCTTCTGATCTTTTCATTCGTTCCCAGCAAATCCTGTAATTGGAAAATACTCCACATGGCCGGAGAAGATAAATGTTGTAAAACGATCTCTTTATTTATAATCGGATCACAATATACTGGTGGTTCGCCGGTATGCTTCAACAGAAAATTATAAAATCTTTTAGTTTTATCCCTGTCTTCTTCCCACCAGGCCCTGATGGTACTCATATCATGTGTAGAAGGCGAAACCACACTTAAATAAGGAGCATCAATTGGATCAAAGAATTCATTGCCCGTTTTCTTGGGCATGCGTTGAATTTCGAGACTTAAAATACCAAGTTGTGCCATCACTTCCGGAACACAATGTGGTACCATTCCCAGGTCTTCGCCACACACTAACATATTTGTATTTCGTTTCAGCCCCGGTAGCTTCTTCATAGCTTCTTTACGCCAAAGTTCATCCTGCCGTTGATAAAAATAACTGTTGTACAATTTTTTTAATTCATCCTGTGAATGTTTATCTAAATTTTTAAATGATGTAGTATCCTCCATGCCTATTCGAAAATGAAATTGCTGGCCATTGGTTTTTTCTTCTTCAAATAAAATAACATTACTGACCAGGTCATATAACCCCTGTTTGATCGCAGGATCGGGCGTTTCCAGCTTAGAAAAATGATCTTCAACTTTACGTTGTGTATTAAATTTTTCTTTTAGCAGATCTTCATGTAGAAATTCCTTTTTAACTTCTTCTTTCTTTTTGCCAAAGAGTTCACTCAAAATTGATTCATTGAAATAGGGCAAAGTAAACCGTTGCCTGTCAAATACTATTTTATTTCCAAAAAGTTCATTAATGGTTATGGGTTTAGCCGGTACAAACCTGCCCATGATCCCTTCGACAGCATGTTCTGGTATACTCCAAATCCGAAAAAAACCAAGGATATGATCGATCCTGAAAGCATCAAAATAATTGTTCATCTGCTTAAAACGTTTATGCCACCATGCAAATTCATCTTCCTGCATTTTTTTCCAGTTATAGGTTGGAAAACCCCAATTTTGCCCTTTAACTGAGAAAGCATCGGGTGGTGCACCAGCCTGTTCGTTAATTTTAAATAAAGCCGGATCCATCCATACATCAACACTGTTTTTACAAATACCAATGGGAATATCACCCTTAATAATTATCCCGTTCTTATGTGCATATTCGTTTGCAGCTTTCAGTTGCACATGCAAATGAAATTGTATAAAATAATGCAGGGCAATTTCATCGTAATGCTTTTGCCATGCACTGATCAACCGTTGAATTGATTGTTTATTGTAAACTGAATTGCTCCTCCAGGTACTGAATTCAGCAGTACCGTATTTATCACGTAAATAAGAAAAAGCAGCATATGGTTCAAGCCAATGCCGGTTTAATTCAAAAAAACTAATAAAAACAAAATCATCTTTCAATTTATCTTTTTGCAGCAGGTACAATTCCCTGGTAGCCGCGAACTTGAATTTAATTATTTGCCCATATTCCAATGCAGGCAAATCATTCAACCGTTTTTTCTTTACTGCTAAAGGTTTTATTACAGCTTCATTTTCCTTTCCGGCAACGGCATCAAGGTTAAGCAGCAAAGGGTGCAATGCAAAAGCTGAGATAGCTGAATAAGGATACCCATCTTTAGAAGTATACGTAGACGTTGTATCATTAACCGGCAATAACTGGATCATTTTTAACCCGGTTTTTTTTGCCCAGTCCACCAAAAGTAACAGGTCATTGAATTCCCCTGTGCCAAAACCGTTTTTACTTCTCAAACTAAAAACAGGGATCGTCACCCCGGCGCCTTTCCAGTTTATATTTTGCAGGTTAGCAAATCCATCATGAATAATTGTAATTGTTTTTTTTCCTTCTGCAGATATCAGGATCCTGTTATTTCCTTCTTCATACTTAATAAATTTTTTATCCCTGCTGTTATATATCCCATATTTGTACTCAACAGGAAAATGCGCTTTGGAAAGATCTATTTTTTTTGTCCACCAATTGCCGTTTTTTGAAAGCAAAATAATTTTTTCTTTATCCCATTCTTTTAATTTTTTTGCCGAACCACTCATACAAAGTATTTCATTTTCATTCAGCAACGGGGCTTTTACTTTAAATTGATGGGTATAGGTTGCAGAACTCCCTGTTTTGGGGTTTGTAATATTATTGTGATTGTTCTTTTTTAATAATACATCCCGGAATGCTGAAGTATAAAAAACATTTTCAAATTCGCCTGCATGATTCCATGTATCAGAAATTATTAATTTATCAGTTTTTATCCCGCTCACACAAATGAACCTGTCATCGCCAAATTCCTGTACGTCTTCTTCGTTTTTCTGCCGTAAAATATATTTATAACGGATCGGGGCTTTAAATTCCAGGGGATCAATATCAATGTACCCGTGCCATAGATTTTCATTCAGATAAGCAAG
>JAYVUE010000078.1:0-7034 GCA_043788195.1 Chitinophagaceae bacterium | reverse complement strand
ATTGGGGATATACATAAACCCTATCTCTAAGGATAAAGCATTGGGTATTTTTATTATTTTATTTAAGTCGGGTACCAGGCAAGGCATATTGTCTTTTGGTAAAATAAAGATCTTACCATTAGCATTTTCACCCAACAGTTTAGCTTTGGGATATATCAAATCCTGGTTTAGTTTCCAAATATTTGTTGGGGCAACCTGATAATTCTCAAATAATTTTTTTTGGGCAGGCTTAATTTCCTGAGCAAACCCATATAAACCAAACAAAGCAAAAGATGTGGTGGCAATAAGCAGTTTCATTGAAATGATTTTAAATGGTTAGCCTGCATAAATATACATTTATCTGGGTAATTGTTAAACTTTGGATATATGCAATTGCTTATAGCAATAAAAATTGTAAATTGAATAATAAAACAGGTATGAAAAAAATTGTATTGGCTATATCTTTTCTCGCAATATTATTTACCTCCTGCGGGCAAAATAATTGTACTATAAAAAGAGGATATGCTTTTTATACAGTAAGCATGCCCGGAATGATCATGAGAGATGATAATGGTAATGAAGTAGCACCAATACCCAGCGTGCAAAGATTTATTTATATTGAATGCAGTGGAACAAAAATGCCATTGATCGAAACTGTATTGTATGATAATATTCCACTTAAAACAACAATAACAAGTGCAATTGGTTCTACAATTACTGTTGGAAAGAATTTTCAACACGGAGAAGATTATAAACTCACTGCCGCCAGGGGTAACCAGTTTTGGAAAATTGATCTATATGCTGTTGCTGATAAACCATTTGATAAACGGCAAAACAAAAACATAATCATTAAAACCAAAGAGAAAAGCAAATTGTGTAAATTCTATATCTATAAAGAAACTGAACTGATGACTTTGCCCCGGTATTGATCAGTATTACCGAATTTTTTTATAGCTGTTGATCAATCCATTGGTAGATGAATCATGAGAATCAATTATGTTATCACCGGATAATTCAGGTAATATTTTACCCGCAAGTTGTTTACCCAATTCAACACCCCATTGATCAAAACTGAAAATATTCCAGATGATCCCCTGTACAAATATCTTATGCTCGTACAATGCTATTAATTTGCCTAAACTAAATGGGGTTACCTGGGTTATTAAAAATGAATTACTTGGCCTGTTTCCTTCAAATGTTTTGTAAGGATTTTCATTTACAGTGCCGTTCATCAATGCTTCTGTTTGGGCAAAGAAATTACTTAATAATTTTTGATGATGATCGCCTGTTGCATTATGGCTGATGGCAGTAGCAATAAAATCACAAGGTATTATTTGTGTTCCCTGGTGGATGAGTTGGTAAAATGCATGCTGGCCATTAGTTCCCGGTTCTCCCCATATAACCGGGCAGGTAGCATAATTTATCTTTTCGCCATTACGGTCAACCTGCTTGCCATTACTTTCCATATCTGCCTGTTGTAAATAAGCGGCAAAACGATGAAGATATTGATCGTAAGGGAGAATCGCATGGCTGGTAGTGCCAAAAAAATTGCTGTACCATATTCCCAACATGGCCATCATGACAGGGATATTTTTTTCAAAAGGAGTAGTTCTGAAATGGTTATCCGTTTCATAAGCCCCTTTTAATAAATTGTCAAAATTTTCGTAGCCAATGGTCAATGCAATGGATAAACCAATTGCACTCCAAAGGCTGTATCTTCCACCAACCCAATCCCAAAAAACAAACATGTTTTGTGGGTCAATGCCAAATTTAATTACTTCAGTTTCATTGGTTGATAAGGCAACAAAATGTTTAGCCACCATTTTGTTGTCAATGGCATATTTCAAAAACCACTCGCGTGCTGTATGTGCATTGGTCATGGTTTCCTGGGTAGTAAATGTTTTGCTGGCAACCAGGAAAAGTGTTTCTTCTGCATTTACCTTTTTCAATGTTTCAGAAATATGCGTACCATCCACATTACTTACAAAAAAGGTTTGTATGCCATTGATCCAATATGGTTTTAAAGCTTCAGTTACCATAACCGCACCAAGGTCACTGCCCCCAATGCCGATGTTGACAATGTATTTAATTTTTTTTCCAGTAAAGCCTTTCCATTCACCACTGTGAATCTTTGAACAAAAATTTTTCATTTGTTCTTTTACAGTATTTATCCCGGGCATCACATCAATTCCATTTGTAATAACAGGGTTTCCTGAAAAATTTCTTAATGCAGTATGTAACACAGCCCTATTCTCCGTTTCATTTATTTTTTCTCCGCTAAACATTGCTTCAATAGCAGCTGCAACCCCGCATTCTTTGGCCAGTTGTAATAACAGTTCAATTGTATTTTCTGTAACAATATTTTTTGAATAATCAAATAATAGTTCATCAAATTGTAAAGAGAATTTATAAAACCTTTCAGCATCATTAAAGAAAAGGTCTTTCATGTGTACATTATCAAACAACTGGTAATGTTGCAACAAGGCCTGCCATGATGGGGTAGAAGTGGGATCTGTTTTTTTAAGCATGCTGTAATTAAATGTTAGTTGCCAGATACAGTTATTATTAATTACGAAGTTATTTAAAAAAACATACCGTAGCTTTTAAACTACGGTATGCATCAATAAATTAAAATTGAAAATTGAATACTTATTGTCTTTTTGGGATCATTCCCCTGATTCCCATATCTATAACTGTATCACCGTTATCAGGATCAAATGTGCCATTGTGATCCACATCTATCCATTCAAAACTTTTATTTGTAGAAAGTGATACTATGATGTTAATATCTGCTGTTTCTTTGCCGGTAACAACCAGTGGCGTTAAAAACTGGCCTGTAACTAGGCATGATCCCTGGGGAATTGGTGAAGTGGCAAATAACGGATTAGGCACTGTGGTTGATCCCGGAGGAGCCTGGCCGGAAATTAAAAATCCAAAACCTGAAAACTTTCCTTCAAGCGCCCAGTAGCCTTGTAATCTATTAGCATTAATCGTTACTGTAGAGTCCTTTACTTTATAACTTTTCAGATAAGTATTAAAACCAATAAAAGATGCAAGCGTTGCATCAATAACCTGGCCTGATGAGTTCATATAAATATTATAATTCTGGTAGGCCAATGATATCCTAAGCCAGGTATAAGTTCCGGCTGCAAAACTATTAACAGGTACGCTCAAAAAAACCTGGTTATTGCCGGCAAATTTAGAATTTGAAAAATCGATCGCAGTAGCGCCACCGGTATTAACCTGTGGTGCTTTGTATAAAATGGCACCAGCACCCAGTGCTGTAAATGCAGTTGGTGTCATTTCAACATAATGAGCACTCATAAGATTAAATCGGGGCGAAAGTCCGGCATTTGTTGCAGGCATTGGGGTAGGTTGACCAAAAGCATTTAACCTAACCTGTGTTGAGTCAAATTTAAAAATGAAATTTACTTTAGCTGTTCCAGATCCGGCTCCGGTATCAGCTTCTTTTTGACAGGATTGAAATAAAAGGCAGGCCAGGGCCAATGCAGGGATTGATTGTAACTTCATAGTTGGTTGTTTTATAGTTGAAGAATAGGAGAATATAATTGGAACTCAACTATAATGCCTCAATTACCTGAATTAGTTTTTTTACCATTTCTTTAGCAATGTCCAAATGAAACACCAATCTGACCGCTGTTGGCGAAACAGTTAAACATAAAATATCATGCTGCTTTAATACTTCACATAATTGCTTTGCAGTGTAAGCACCTTTTACTTCAAATATGACGATATTGGTTTCAACAGGTATTATTTTGCCGATAAAATCTTTTTTCGAAAGTGCTTCTGCAATTTGCCTGGCATGCATATGATCATCCTGTAATCTTTCGATATTATTTTCCAGTGCATAAATGCCGGCAGCGGCTAAATATCCGGCCTGTCTCATTCCGCCGCCAAAAACTTTTCTAATCCTTCTTGCCTTTTTAATAAAGTCGTTCTTACCTAATAATAAACTACCCACTGGTGTTCCTAATCCTTTGCTAAGACAAACTGAAATACTGTCAAAGATCTCTCCATATTGAATTGGGCTTTCGCTCTTTGCAACTATTGCATTCCAGATCCTTGCACCATCCAAATGAAGGCTTAATCTGTTTTTAAAACAAATTTCTTTAATCAATTGTATATCAGTAAATTCATAACAACTACCACCTCCACGATTGGCAGTATTTTCAAGGCTTACCAAACTCGTTTTGGCTTTATGTATATCATCGGGGTTGATCGCTTCCATTACCTGTTTTGCATTGATCCTTCCACGATCACCTTCAATTGTTTTTACCTGGCATCCACTGTTAAAAGCAATGCCACCTCCTTCGTATTGGTAAACATGACTTAGCTGATCACATATTACTTCATCGCCGGGCTGGGTATGACATTTAATTGCGATCTGGTTGGTCATGGTACCACTTGGACAAAATAAAGCTGCCTGCATCCCAAACATTTGTGCAACCATTGCTTCCAGTTTGTTAACTGATGGATCTTCTCCAAAAACATCATCACCAACCTTAGCTTTAAACATGATTTCCAGCATCGCTGGTGTGGGTTTGGTAAAAGTATCTGAACGCAGATCGGTTATCATGTTGTAAAGATAAGAACTAGGCTGAAAATGCTTAATCTTTATCGTTTAGTTTTAGTTGAATTACCACATTAGGGTATTGACAAAGGGTGTATTAAATTTTAATTTTATCTGTATTTTTTTTATAAACTAAATTAAATGTTATGATACCGAAATTAAAAAACTGTATTGTGGCCATTTTATTATTGGCTGCAAGTTCTGCTAATGCTCAACGATGGCTCAATGAATTGCCACAAAAAGATGACCTCAATCTTTCATTTTATGATTACAAACGTGCATTTGAAAGTTATTATGAAAAGAATCCGGTTAACCTGCAGCTCGACAGGATTTCAACTTCTGTTATTTTTAAAGGAATGGAAGAAATCAAAAACCGTACAGAGATCGAGGAATTCAAAATGTTTAAAAGATGGGAATGGTTTACCGAACCAAGGGTTTACCCCAGTGGGAAATGGGATTTTGAAAAGATCAAATCAATAAAAGAGAATATTCCAAACACCGATAGAGAGATGGTTTTAAAATTTGGTCCGCAAAATCCGCTTAATGTAAGGATCATAAATGAAAAGATAATCTGGCCCTTAATAAAAACATGGCGGCCACTTGGGCCAAATGATGCTGTAGGTGGAACCAAAATGGGAAGGGTTAATTGTATTGAGTTTGATCCAAACAATATTAAAACAATTTATATTGGTTCACCTGGAGGTGGGATCTGGAAAACTACTGATTATGGTAGTACCTGGAAACCCATTTTTGATTTTCAACCAACCATTAGTACCGGAGATATTGCTATAGACAAAACAGATACAAAAATCGTTTATGTTGCTACCAGTGATGCTTTTGGCTACGGATCACCATTTTGGGGAGGAACTTATAGTGTTGGTGTTATGAAAAGTATTGATGAGGGATCTACATGGGCGCCAACCGGATTAAGTTGGACAGTTGGTCAAAACCGCACTATTCGCAGGCTTGTTATACACCCAACCAATGGCAAAATTTTATTGGCTGCTACCAGTGATGGGGTTTACCGTACTGATGATGGAGGAACAACCTGGAAACATATAATTCTTAATAGTGCATATGATGTAGAATTTCAGCAAAACAATGGAAATATTGCTTATGCAACAACAGATAAGGTATTAAAAAGCATTGATGCCGGCGCAACCTTTTCAAACCTAACCGCAACTTGTACAGGTTATAGATATAATATAGAAATTGCCAAAAGCAACTCCAAAATTCTATACACATTGTGTACTAATGGTACAGTGCAGAAAAGTACTAATTCCGGGGCATCATGGGCACCTGTTACTGCTCCGGGTGTAACGCTTTATGGATATTACGATAATGTTCTGGCCGTATCACCTATTGATCCAAAGATTATATATGTTGCCGGCTTTGATATTAAAAAATCAACTGATGGCGGTACCAGCTGGAGCTCAGTTCCTGCCCAGGGCCATGTAGATAACCATTGCATTGAATTTATACCGGGAAGCAGCAATTATATGTTATTTGGAAATGATGGCGGTTTATTTTATACAACCAATGGAGGTGCTACCTCAACCAGTTGGAACAAGGGGCTGGCGATTACTCAATTTTACCGATTGGGAATTTGTAAATTAGATCCCAAAGTAATGGCATGTGGCGCTCAGGATAATGGTAATATGAAATACAACGGGGCAACTTTCACCAATATCACAGGGGGAGATGGGATGGAGAATTTTATTGACTGGAGTAGCTGTAAAACGATTTATTCTGCTACACAAAATGGTTCTCTTAACCGAAGCACAGATGGTGGTGTAAGTTATACAGGAGTAAGTACCCCAAGTACGGGTGCATGGATAACTCCCTGGTGCCAGGATCCTTTTACTGCCAAAACAATTTATGCAGGAACAGATAAAGTTTACAAAAGTTTGAACCAGGGAACTTTATGGGCAGCCATTAGCGGAATTCTTGGGGGTATTTCCAGGTTTACCATTTTAAAAGTATCTAATAAAAGCAATAAATACATTTATGCTGGTAGTGGAAATAAATTGTATATGACTAACGATGCAGGCACCACCTGGAAGGATATTACTGCAGGCCTCCCTGTTGCGGGTAATTACCTGATGGATGTAGCAATCAGTGATAAGGATTCTAAAGTGGCTTGGGCCGTTTTCAGTGGTTATAATGCCGGGGAAAAAGTATATATAACCAAAGATGCCGGCCTAACCTGGAAAAACATAAGTGGTACTTTGCCCAATATCCCTGTTAACTGTGCGGTGTATGAAAACAATATAAAAAATGCCGTTTATATTGGTACAGATGCAGGTGTATATTATGTAAATGATGGCCTGGCCGATTGGGTACCCTATAAGTGGGGGCTACCCAATGTAATAGTTGATGAATTGGAAATACATTATGCAACCAAAGTAATAAGAGCAGCAACTTACGGAAGAGGTATGTGGTACGCAGCTTTAAAAATACCCTG
>JAYVUE010000077.1:0-4700 GCA_043788195.1 Chitinophagaceae bacterium | reverse complement strand
ATATACTACTGGTTGTAACCTGGGCATTAACCAGGGATGGAATTGCAAATAACGCAATGATTAGGGGTAAAATTTTTCTTAAATGCATATTAGTTTGGTTTTACGCTCGCAAAGAAAGGGAATAATTAGCTAATTACAACTAACTTTTATTAACAAAGATAAAGGCAATTATTGCTATATTATTGCTGCTCAGGCAAAAGTTAATAATTTACTTTTCCTTATGTTAGTATTTCCCTTATAAATAGTGAATACAAGATAACGATTTTAGTAAGAACCACCTGTTGCAATAAGAACTTTTATTTATATATTTTAAAAATACTAATATATAAATTAAACCTAACTATGATTATTACATTTTGTTTCTTATTATTTAAATGTACTTGAGGATTTATAACGAAAGTTTTTTTATGTTTTTTATTTCATTTTTCAATCAAATATTTACCAAATCCGCAATTCTGCAAAATGAAAGGGTTGTACCTTTGCAAAATAAAAAAAAGACAATGTTAGATAGTATTGAAAGCGCAATTGATGATATCAGCAACGGGAAACTGGTCATCGTTGTTGATGATGAAGATCGTGAAAATGAAGGGGACTTTATTACTGCTGCCTGTAAAGTTACACCTGAAGTTATCAATTTTATGAGTAGGCATGGCAGGGGATTAATTTGTGCTGCCCTTACCGAAGAGCGTTGCAATGAATTACAATTGCAGCCAATGGTAGTTGATAATACATCCTTACATGAAACTGCATTTACAGTAAGTGTAGATCTTTTAGGAAATGGATGTACAACCGGCATTTCGGCTCAGGACCGTGCAAAAACTATTCAGGCATTGGTTGATGCTGATACAAAACCTGGTGATCTTGGAAGACCCGGACATATTTTTCCACTGCGTGCAATGAAAGGTGGTGTATTACGTCGCTCGGGCCATACCGAAGCCAGTATTGACCTGGCCAGGCTGGCAGGTTTTTCGCCTGCCGGAGTGTTGGTGGAAATAATGAATGAAGATGGTACCATGGCAAGGTTACCTCAGTTGAAAGAGATCGCAAAAAAATTTGGTTTAAAACTGGTATCAATCAAAGATCTTATCGAATACAGGCTTAAAGAAGAAACTTTAATTAAAGAACAGGTAAGGGTTCAACTACCTACAAAATATGGCAATTTTGAACTTATCGCATATGAACAAATAAATACCGGAGAAATACATATGGCCATGAAAAAGGGCCATTGGCAAAAAGATGAACCGATACTCGTAAGGGTTCACAGCAGTTGTATGACAGGTGATATCCTGGGTTCGCTTCGATGTGATTGTGGAGACCAGTTGCACCATGCACTGAAAATGGTTGAAGCTGCTGGTAAAGGGGTGGTATTATATATGAACCAGGAGGGCAGGGGCATTGGGTTATTAAATAAATTAAAAGCCTATAAATTACAGGAAGAAGGATTAGATACAGTTGAAGCAAACCTGGAACTGGGTTTTGATATGGATGAAAGAGACTATGGTGTAGGTGCCCAGATATTAAGGCAACTGGGTGTAAGCAAAATGAAACTTATCAGTAATAATCCCCGCAAACGGGCCGGACTTTTAGGGTATGGGTTAGAGGTAGTTGATAATGTAGCAATAGAAATAAAGTCTAATCCGCATAATGAAAATTATCTAAAAACTAAAAGAGATAAACTGGGCCATGATATCATGAACGGTTGATCAGTTCGTAGTTGGCAGTTCTCAGTGGGCAGTCCGCAGGACCCAGAATTGATTATTTATTTTATTTCGTTTTTCCTGAGGGCTTTCTTCTTCTTCCGTTCTTCTTTGGTGAGGATATCAAAATCTTTTCTGTAACTGAGTTTTATTCCTGATTTGTTTCTTTGTATTCCTGTAAGATCAGATGCAACGATACTAGTGCGGTTAAAACCTACTGCTTTCCACCTGCCATCCTTAGTAAGCGTATATTCAATTGTTATATCCGGTGTTACCAGGCTTTTGTTGGCTACCTGTGCATAAGGGTTATTATAATCTATATTTCCACCCAGTAATATGACCAGGCGGTTATTTAAACTGATCTTTAAACCAGCATTTACATTAGCCTGTAATAAAGCTGCTTTGTTTTGCAGATCAAGACTTGAATTAATATCAAGGTAAGTTGTCAAAACACCTTTAGTTGCTTTTTCCAGTTCTTTATTAAATATTCCTGTAAGCCAACCCGAAACAACTCCGCCAATTGTATTGGCAACAATTGCAATAGTATTACCACCTGTAATAAATTGCTGGTTATCACTGATAAACTGATTAACCAATAAAAGGCTGGCTACCTGTTTCAGCATTTCATTTTTATCAGTTTTAAAATCTTCCAGTTTTTTACGGGCAACAAAATCATCATATAACGGGCTTCGGGGTGGTAAATGAAATTCAAAATTTATTTCGGGTTTATTTAAAATGCCGGTTAAATGGGCAATAATGTTCAGATCGCCTTTCTGCCGGTTTGAGGAAGCGATTGAACTTAAATCTACATTGGTGGCCAGGTACTCAGCATAGATATTTATTGTAGCCAGGCCGGGGTCGCCGTTCCAAACAATTGAGCCTTTACGGATAGTAAAATATTTTTTCAGCAATGTTTGAAAGTTAAAAGTGTATTCGCCATTTGTGATCTCATAAATACCCCTGATTGACAACGGCTCTTTGGTTCCGGCACGGATATTCAATTGTCCGTTACCTCGCCCTTTGATAACATCCCCTAATGATTCGTCCAGTATTACATCTATTTTGCAGGTAGGGGTTGCCGTCAGGTTCATGTCTACCAGAATATTAGTTCCTTTTTTACTTAGTAGATCATCTTCCATTTTACTACCGAACTGAATAAATTCAATATAATCAATAGCACCTGCTTCCCTGCTGCTTCCTGTCATCAGATAAATATGGCTGCTGTCAGATTCCAGCGGAGAAGGGCGGCCATCTATCTTCATCAACAGGTTGGTAAGCGGACCGTCTATGTTCAGTTTGGCACTACCGATAACTTTTCCATAAAAATCGTTATTATCTTTTTTGGTAGTATTCAGCACAAGCATTTTATTGGTTTCAAAATGCAGGTTATCAAAACTAAAGTCGGTAAAAAAATTATGATACAGTTTACCGCTGGCTGCTCCTGTATTATTAAGAGTATCGGTTAATTGTATAGAGCCAATGTCTATTTCATCAGGATTAAAGATGATCGTTTCTTTACTGAATTTGTATTTGCATTGAGTATAATTAACTTTAAATGAACCATCTGTTACAGTTACAGTACCTACTACATATTTATGACTTCCACCTTTTATTTTTAATGTACTTGCCGCATCTCCCTGTATATTGGTAAATACTGAACCAAGGTAGGCATCCAGTAAATTGATATTGAAATGTTCAGCCATAAAATCAATGTCCATCTGATTTTCTGTCTTGTCTTTGTAATTATAATGCCCAACCACATCAAATTTATTTTCTTTACTATCTGTGTGTGCATTAAAATTGATCAGGCCTGTTGTTGTATTTAAGTCGGCTTTAAGATCTACATTTCCTATTGATTTATTGTCGTATCTGAAATCCTCAGCTGTTCCTTCAAATTCAAGTTTTTGTTTACCAAAGGGATCTTTCAGTTTTAGCGTTCCCGTTAGTAATCCTTCTAATTGAATGGATTTAACCAGGAAAGGTGTAAAGTCATTAATATTTACTTTTTTGAGTTTGGCTACCACGTTGGTTTTGTCTGTTTCATTATCCTTTTCGGTCGAAATAATGATCTCCTGGTTGCCCTGTGTAAATTTTATTTCATTGGCACTCACAAAATTAGTACGGATCGTGAGTTCCCCATCTTTTTCCAATTGCCATTTTTTATCATTGAGGATAAATGACGAAGGAGAGAAATGAATAATAACGCCATCAGTTAAAGTTTGTACAGTTGCATTCAGTTCTGCTTCAGTTAAAGTTTTACTGGCACTGGTTTTAAGCTGTATGTTTGATATATCATTTTGCGATGTTACTGTAAGATTTGTACCCGGGAAATGAAGACTGTCATTAATAGCAATATCCCCCGCTGCAATTTTTGTTGAGAGCATATTTAAATTACCCTTGCTTTCGAGTACGATATTATTAAAAAGCATTTTATCGTATTCAAATTCAGGGACCTCTGCATTTATATTAAATTCATTTTTTGCCAGCTTAAGATTGCCTGAAAATGTAGAAAAATTAAATCCCTTTAATTTTTTGTCAAGCAACAAAACATAATCATCAACCAGCCTTGTTTTAATTAAGAAAGAAAAATCCTGGTCGCTAACGGTATAGGATGGTTTTGTAACATAAGAAGGGTAGTAGCGGTTGAGGAAAACCCGAAAAGCGTTGGGCAGTTCCATTATTTTAAATTGGCCAGTGATATTACCTTCTATTTCATTGGATTGAATAGTTAATATTTTATTTCCATTTTCTACTTTGGATACCAGGCTAAGCGAATCAAAGGAAAGCCTTGTACTATCGTCGTACAACGAGGCATTATACACATTTGCCGAACCCAGGAAATTATCAATATTGTTGCCTACGAAATTAAATTTTAAAAGTCCGGTTAATCTAAAATCCTCTTTGGTAATGTTTAATTGTTTCAGGTTGATATGATCCAACTCGGCATCAAATTTAAATTCAGTCTTTTCACCCGCCAGGCTGATCGTGCCCTTAAAGTTATTA
>JAYVUE010000076.1:0-2344 GCA_043788195.1 Chitinophagaceae bacterium | reverse complement strand
CATAAATCAGTATAGGAATCGAAGTTGTCAGGCCAGTTGAATGAAAAAACAGAAAAGGGGATATTATTACTTGTTAGATATTGAATGATTACTAAGGCTATTTTATTGACTTTTTTTAACTTAGTTATTGGGTTTAATAAAATACAGATGTTGAAAATTGATGCAGGTTTGTTCATTACCTATTTAGTTATATGCAAAATAAATAACTATAGGTAATACAAATTGTATTATCTTAATTGAGGCTATTCTATCGGCATTAAAATATAAAATTACACCAGCTTATCAAAATATTTCAATATTGATGCTGGACTTTTCGCCATTTTCATCTATTAAGCACAACTTGTAATGACCCGGGATTATAGATAATGGCAGGTTAATTGTTTCAGTTGAATTGGCGAAATTTACTTTCATTGACTTCGTAAATATGGTCTGGCCTTCATCGTTATATAAACTTGCGAAATACTTTCCCTCCTTCTTTAGGGAAATATTGAGCTTGTGATTTATTACAGGATTGGGATAAACAGATATAGAATTTTGATTTATGCTCGTTTTAGATTGTTCAATTGGTGTATTTGTTGTTAAGTTTTCAATTGTCTGTTTAAAGATCAACCGGAATCTGTTTGCGGCATATGAAGCCGGATCATTTGTTATATCAAAAGTGATTTTAGTGTTACCATTTAGCTCCACCTTTGTTGATTTATTAAGGAAACGGTCTTCCATAAAAACGGTACTTCCTGGCGCATCTATATGCGTAGTGATAACTTCCAGCTGGTATTGACTGTTATGAAAAGAACCAAGATAATAATTGATGGTATCCGATTTAATTTGACTTTGTTTTCTCTCTACACTTAACAACCTTCCTTCAACACTTATACTGATTGATTCTACAGCAGAAGCTATTTTAGGTGCATCTGCTAAATCGATATTATTACTGAAATGTTCGCCAAATTGACTAAGCACCCCATCTATTAATTGAGGAATATCATTTTGCACAACATTCAGATTTACTTTTACCAGCGAAGGTGAGTTTCCGGGCCTTGTAACCACATTGCTACCTGAAACTTTACATCTTTCAAAAAACTCCAGGGTTCCATCAGCATTAGGAGAATATACAAGGAATGCTGTTCCTGATTCAATATTAGTGTTACGCCCAATATAACTCCCGCCGCCCGGGGTAATAGTATAGCCTCCACTGCCATCTGAAGTAAAAGTCTGCCAGCCACCATATCCATAACTACCGGCTATTTTTGGATCCCATGTATAAAACAAATCCGCAATCCCTCCGGATTTGCCAACCTCGGAAAAATCAATAGCAGATGGATAAGGATTGGCTACAGATTCAAAATGATCTTGTTGTACGGTTATAATAGTTGGTGGGTCATTAGGCTGAGAAATTTTACCTGCAGATCTTAATATAGTTTGAGTGGGCGAAGAGGTAGATGTAATTACACTTCTATCGCCCCTTACAAACAATAAGTAGCCTTTTAGATTATTTATATCAACTAATGTAGTAGGAATTCCCTCCCACAAAGCAGTACTATAATTATAAGCTTTTATAGAACCATTTCCAGGAGTCGCAACATCAAAGCCAAATGAAGTTGCCAGGTTCATTCCACCCGTTAGCATTGCCCCATATCCGGGATGAGGATTTGCGTTGGGTGAAGCTGCACCTTCCTGCCAGGCACTTTTAATAATTTGGCCCTTAGTAGGTGCGCACAAAAATTGCCAGGCCTTTGTATGATTTGGAATATAGCGTTCAACAGTAATGTTTCCATTTATCTGGCTACTGTTATTCATTTGCCCAATCCTTGCTGTTGCAGTATCCCGCGAAAGCAAGGTGAGCAGATTATTTGTATTAATTTGTACCCCTGTTGCATTTCCAAATAGCAATGCACTGCAGATCAGCAGGCTGTCAGTGCCAGTAATATCAACTCCAGCACTATTATTATTTACCAAGGTAGAAAGCCTCTTGTTTTGAAACATGTCCCCACTAATGGATTGAAAATTTGTACCATTTAATTCAACAATTCCATTTGAAGCTATGATTGCATGATCACTTGTTATAGAACCCGCTATTTGAAGTGTAGCATTGTTAATGGTAAGAGTTGCTCCGGGATCAACCTGAATACTATTGATTGTACCAGTTCCAGAAGATAGTACAGGATTATTCGACTTGTTTGGAATGATAACCAGTGGACAAGATGCCGAGGGTACTACCCCCCCAGCCCAATTGCCTGTATTATTCCAATCAGTATTTATTGCACCACTCCATTCATAGTTATTGATTGAAACAATTGTTGAAGAAGTGAATACTGAACATCCACCTGAAGCTGCAATAGTATAG
>JAYVUE010000075.1:0-17714 GCA_043788195.1 Chitinophagaceae bacterium | reverse complement strand
GATCTTTGAATTAGTTTGGGCAAATGTACTTACAGCAGAAAATAGTGTGATAGCTGCGAATAACAGTAGTTTTTGTTTCATGTCTATACTTTATATTTTGTTTATTAAATCGGGTACAAATCTACTCCTGATAAATTGCAACGTTTATGTCATATTTCATGAACGCATTTTTTAGAGGATGAATGGTATTAACTAAAATGGTATGGTTCTTTATTATTTATGAAGACGAATGATGCAGGGCAATATTTTAAAGCAGCTGATTTAAATCTATCCTTTTTTAAATTCTTCCAGCTCGGCAAGAAATTTTCTTGCCTGAACAATATTTTTATATTCGGGGCCTGCATTAAACAAACTCCTTACCCATTTTTTATCCATATTTTTCTCCGAAATATTTTTGTACAGCCAAATACCTGCTAAGGTAAAAGCGATAGTAACAGGGACAGAGATGAGCCAGAATTTTATGCCACTACTATTTATCATCTGCCAGCTCCAGAACCAGGTAGAATGAAAGGGCAATTGCAACATAAGGATACTGGTACTTGAAATAGTAGAAGCTTGCAGGCGAGCCAGTTTTTTTTGTGTATCAGTAATGCAGGCACTATAGTCTAATTGCCTTATCAGGATAATATGTTTTATATAAACCACAACAGCATAAATAGAAAATAACATGATCATGGCAATTGAAACAGTAAAGAAGATATTCTTCAGTTGATTACCATAAATGAGCAGGCCACAAAACAATACGAATACGATACCCAGGATCAGAGCCCAGGTTTTAAAAGAGGCTAATGCACCCAGTTTTGATCTGGCTTTTTGTGTTTGTATCGATTCAAGAATGATGAGATTGAGTTTTAAAGTTCTATCCAGTTTTTCATCCTCTGCATGCCAGATATTTTTTAGTGTACTGTCTTCCATGACTTAATTATTTATTGTTAAAAACCTTTGTTTCAGTTTGTCTTTTATGCGGCTGATCTTTGTGGCAACATTTGTTTCAGTAATGCCCAGTATCTCACTTATCTCCTTGTAATTTTTTTCTTCGAGGTATAGTATCATCAATGCCTTGTCTAATTCTTTTAGTTCGCTGATGAATTGTTGCAACTGGTTTATATTTTTCTCCAATTCAATGGCATTATCGTTTTTGTCTTCAACTTCGGTGGTGGTTTCCATTAACCTGATCACTGAACCAGAAGTACGGGCTTTCCTGTAAAATGAAATGGCAACATTCAATGCCACACGATACATCCAGGTAGAGAACTTGTAATGGGGAGTAAAATTCTGATACGATCTTAATAACTGGTAAACGATCTCCTGGCCAAGGTCTTCCCTGTCTGATTCATTTTTACAATACGCATTACATATTTTAAATAGTATGGCCTTATGCTCAGTGATCTGTTTCGCCAGTTCTTCATTATGTTGTCGTTTGCTCATCAGGCCAAAAATATTCTTTGTAATATTAATCGCTGCCGGGCTGCAGAAATCACAGTTCGGAAAAGATTTATTTTTTTGCTGTTAAAGTAACCAGCTAATTACTGTGATCAAATCTACAAACAACTTACCTTTGCCGCCATCATATTATGAAGACAAAAACAATACAACGAGATAAGGTAAACATCATCACACTGGGCTGCAGTAAAAATATGGTAGACAGTGAAGTGCTGAGTGGCCAGTTACAGGCCAATGAGATTGATGTGGTTCATGAAAATAAAAAAAGAGATCATAATATAGTAATTATAAATACCTGCGGATTTATTGAAAAAGCAAAAGAAGAAAGTGTAAATACAATACTGGAACAGGTAGAACTGAAGAAAAAAGGCAAACTGGATAAAGTATATGTTACCGGTTGCTTAAGTGAGCGCTATAAAAATAACCTGGAAGCAGAGATACCTGAAGTGGATGCCTATTTCGGTACAATGGAATTACCGATGATATTAAAACAATTTGAAGCCGATTACAAGGCCGATCTTATCGGTGAAAGATTATTATACACACCTCAACATTACGCCTACATGAAGATCAGCGAAGGTTGCAACCGCACCTGTTCTTTTTGTGCCATACCATTAATGAGAGGTATGCATGTAAGCAGGCCCATTGAATCATTGGTTGATGAAGCTAAGCGACTGGTGCAAAGAGGAGTAAAAGAAGTAATGCTGATAGCACAGGAACTCACCTATTACGGTCTGGATATTTATAAAAAAAGAGAACTGCCAAAATTGTTAAATGCACTGGCAGATGTACAAGGCCTGGAATGGATACGTTTGCATTATGCCTATCCTTCAAAATTTCCGATAGAGATCATTGATGCAATGGCAGCACGTGAAAATATCTGTAATTACCTGGATATGCCCCTACAACATGCTGCCAATAATATGCTGCTATCCATGAAACGCCAGATAACCCGTGAAGAAATGGAAGACCTTATTGGGGAAATAAGAAACCGGATACCTGGCATTTGTTTACGTACCACATTGATTGCGGGCTTTCCGGGCGAGACAAGGAATGATGTGGAAGAACTAAAAATATTTTTACAACAAATGCGATTTGACAGGGTTGGTATTTTTACCTATAGCCACGAAGAAGGTACAAGCGCACACGATCTTATTGATGATGTGCCTGCGGCAGAAAAAGAAGAAAGGGCTGAGGAGATCATGGAAGTACAACAGGAAATTTCATTGGAGAAGAATATGGAAAAAGTAGGTAAGACATTTAAAGTGCTGATTGATAAAAAAGAAGCCGGCCGTTACCTGGGCCGTACAGAATTTGACAGTGTTGAAGTGGATAATGAAGTGATCATTCAAAGTAAAAAGAAATTAACGATAGGAGAGTTTGTACAAGTGAAGATCACCAAAGCTTATGATTATGATATTGAGGGAGAAGTGGTTGTTTAAAATTTTCTCCTCCTTTTTTTAAAACAATTCTTTTACTCAATTAACCTGAAATTTTTAACTAACCCCGTTATCACCGAAAGAGTAGATCATGTGAGAAATAAAGATCTCAAAAAGAATTTTTAAAAAATTGTCCAAATTTCATTTTCTCATTCGTCATTCTTATATATTTCATTAATTCATTCACAATAAAACTTAAAAAAATGGAAAAATTTATGCTTATTTTTCATGGCAGCCAACCCGAAGGGAGAAGCCCCGAACAAATGCAGGCCCATATGAGTAAATGGATGGCCTGGATTGATAAATTGGCCAAGGCCGGTAAATATGTTTCAGGAGAACCACTTAAAGCCGGTGGTAAATTTGTTAGTGGTAATGACAAAACTGTTACTGATGGCCCATTTGCAGAAGGTAAAGAAGTAGTTGGTGGTTACTTTATTATTAATGCAGAAGATATGGATGAAGCCGTAGTCATTGCCAAAGAATGCCCTGATCTTGAATTAGGCGCCAGCGTACAGGTAAGGCAGGTAATGAAATTGAATATGTGAAACTAAAATAGAAAAAAAATGATTAAATTTATTATCCCATTATTTTCAGGAATCATTTTTTTAAATTCTAAAACAAATTACAATGTTAAATGTACTTAATCATTCATCGCTGATTTTAAATTTGAACCAAAGGTTGTTCGTCAATTGCCTGGCGGGGGTTACTGATGCACAGGCAAAGGAACGTATAAGTGATCATAATAATCCCTTTAACTGGTTAGCTACACATACAGCATGGGCCCGCTACAATATTGCTGCTCTCTTAGGAAAGCCTGGCAACAATCCGTACAATGGGATATTCGAAGGCTTCAAACCCTTTGATGATTCGATGCAATTTGATTCTCTCGAAAAAATAAAAGATGAATGGAATAAAGCCAGCGAATTAGTAAATGAAGGGTTGGCATCTGTAACAGAGGAACATCTTGCTGCTGATGCACCTTTTAAAAACCCGACAGGAGATTCCACTATAGGAGGAACCATTGCCTTCCTTGCCCAGCACGAAAGTTATGATATCGGGCAAATGGCATTGCTTAAGAAATACCTTACCAAAGAAGCAATGAGTTACAGTTGATAAAATGAAAATAATATTACAATTACCGGCTTGTTCTGAATTAATAAGGCCGGTAATTTTTATTAACGCCTTTGCATCCCGACAAGAAAAAAATAATTCTATTCCTGCAAAAACAATTATCATTTTTTAAATGATCTATTATGCCAAAAGTAAAAGGTGCCGGTACCAAAGAAAGCCCATGGGAATTAAAAACACCTCCGGGTAGTTCAGGATATTTAATGTATAAAGAAGATGATATTCTTGTTTGTAAAGTTGGTGCAACCACACTGCACTATCAATGGCGATGTATAAGCGACCTACAATTTATGCTTAAAAAACACGGCGATTGGATGGACCTTGGTGGTGCAGATGAGCAGAAAGAAGCAAAGGAAGGAACAGTAGAAGCATGGGGCCGCTTATCAAAGAACCCTGTTGGCGGATGGTATGGTTTAAAAAAAGGACTCAGGGGAAGGTTTGGTGTATATGTACCGCCATTGATGGAAGCGTTAGGATTGGCAACACTTACGCATGATGCAAAGAATAATAAAATGAAGGCAACTTAATTTTTGCAAGCAGATCAAAATATAAACAAACTCGCCGATCATCTTTTCAGGCACGAGTCGGGGAAGATGGTAGCTGTTTTAATTAAAATATTCGGTACAGAAAACCTCGAAACAGCTGAAGATGTGGTACAACAAACTTTTATTGATGCAATAGGCGTATGGAAAATGAAAGGCATTCCGGATAATCCATCAGCCTGGTTATTTCATGTGGCAAAAAATAAAACCATTGATATCATAAGAAGAAATAAGCATGCTGTTTTATCAGACTTTAGTGATATTGACAGAAAGCTATTTGATTCTGAATATACTTTAAGCGTTGCTATGGAAAACCTATGGAAGGAAGAGATCATTAAAGACGACATGCTAAGAATGATGTTTGCCTGTTGCCACCCGCAGATCTCTATTGAAAACCAGGTTACATTAATATTAAAAACACTTTGCGGATTTTCAACCGCAGAAATAGCAAAAGCATTTATTACTTCGGAAGATACTGTTTCAAAACGATTATACAGGACCAAAGAATTTTTCAGAAACGAAAAAATTAAATTCGAGATCCCTTCGGCAGACTATTTGAATAACAGGATCAAAGCAGTGTTAAATTCTATCTACCTTTTATTTAATGAAGGATATAACTCTACGCATGCAGAACAGTTGATACGGAATGACCTGATCGAAGAAGCCATGATGCTTTGTAAATTACTTGCAGAAAATCAACATACTCAATTGCCCGGGGTTTTTGCATTGATGGCACTGATGTGTTTTCATTCTGCAAGAAGCGAAAGCCGCCTTACAACAGAAGGAGAGATCATATTATTGGCTTACCAGGACAGGAGTAAATGGAATGTTGACCTGATCACACTGGGAAATGAATATATGAACAAGGCGGCGTTTGGAGATGAGATCAGTTCATATCATCTTGAGGCTGCCATTGCATATGAACATTGCACGGCAAAAAATTTCAGTACAACCAACTGGGTAAGGATCCTTGAATTGTATGAATTGCTTTGTAAGATTTCGCCTTCCCCTGTTTCAGCACTCAATAAAACAATTGCCCTAATGCAGGTAGATGGAGCGGCAAAGGCACTGGAATCTTTAGAACAGATCCCCGATCAAAAAAAACTATCATCATTTTACCTATATCAAAGTTTATTGGGAGAAATACACTTCAGGTTAGGCAACTCAGTAAAAGCAAAAAAATATTTCGAAAATGCTATCCTGCTCACAAGATCAGCAACCGAAAAGAAAATGCTAAAAGATAAAATTGTTACACTGTTGAATTAAACAAGTGTTTTCTGTCCCTGTCTTTGGGAGTAGTTTTGTTATTATTTTCAGGATTAATGTAAGTTTGTTGAATAATCGTTTAATCAGCACTTTTTTTAATGGATTTTACAGCTAAATATTTATCGTACGCAGCCACCGGGTCTTTTTCAAAGATCGTTATTGATTACCTGGCACGGGAGGAACAATTGAAACCTTTTTATACTCACCCAGTTTCAATAGATGGGATTAATGCTGCCATAAGCCAAAGAAAAAAATACCCAACCAACAGAAAATTATTGATAACTGAATTGCAGAAACAATATGAATGTATCAGTTTAACTAAAAAGCAGGCATTTAACCTGAAGGAATTGGGAAATGAAAATACATTTACCATCACCACGGCACACCAGCCCAATATTTTTACAGGGCATTTATATTTTATTTACAAGATCCTTCATACCATAAAGATCGCTGAAGAACTTACCATTGCCATTCCGGAAAATAATTTTATTCCTGTATTTTATATGGGCAGCGAAGATGCCGACCTGGATGAACTGGGCTATATTTTTTTGTTTGGAGAAAAGTATGAATGGAAAACCAAACAAACAGGCGCTGTTGGAAGAATGAAAGTGGATAAGGCTTTACTGCAATTGATCGATAGCACCAGTGGGCAGCTATTGGTATATCCTTATGGCAATGAAATTATTTCTTTGATGAAGGATTGTTATAAAGAAGGAACTACTATTGAGCAGGCTGCTTTTAAACTGATCAATGCTTTATTTGCAGAATATGGATTGATCGTTTTGTTGCCGGATAATTCCGCTTTAAAAAAAGCGTTTATCCCTGTCATAGAAAAAGAACTGAAGGAACAATTCTCACATAAAGCAGTTGCGGATACAGTCGCTGAATTTCCTGCATTATACAAAGTACAGGCAAGTGGCCGGGAGCTTAACTTATTTTATCTGACCGATAATAACAGGGAAAGAATTGTTCACGAACATTCAACATTCAACATTCAACATTTAACATTACAATTCACCAAAGAAGAAATTCTGAAAGAGATAAATGAGCATCCGGAACGTTTCAGTCCCAATGTAATTTTGCGCCCTGTTTTCCAGGAAATGATCTTACCCAATATAGTTTTCATTGGCGGCGGCGGAGAGATCGCTTACTGGCTGGAATTGAAAAAAGTCTTTGAGGCGGTAAATGTTCCTTTCCCGGTAATGGTATTGCGTAATTCTTTTATGCTGATCAATAAGGAGCAGGCGGTGATACTTAAGAAATTAAAATTAAATAGTGATGATCTTTTTAAAACAGTAACAGAACTGGTGAATGAAATAGTGAACAGGGATAGTAAAGTTCAACTGAAACTGGAAAATGAAAAACAACAGCTTATTGATTTGTATGAAAAAATAAAACAGTTATCAGGCAATGTAGATTTTACCTTAACCGGTCATAGTGATAATTTAAGAAGCCAGGCAATTAAAAAAATAAATGGGTTGGAAAAGAAAATGCTGAAGGCCGAGAAAATAAAATTTGAAGCACAACAACGGCAGTTGCATAAATTAAAAGAGCAATTATTCCCACATAACGGCCTACAGGAGCGAATTGAGAACATTATGCCTTTTTATGCAAAATGGGGAAAAGGATTTATAGATGAACTGTATAAAAATAGTTTGTCACTGGAGCAGGAATTTGTGATCCTGGCAGAGGAATAGATATTTTGGCCTGCAGATCCAACCGGGTTTTATTCAGTCAATTTCTTTTCAAAGCAAACACTATTCTCTACATTTTTATATTGCCCGTAACTTGGAATTATTTTGTAATTATTTTTCTTATACAATGCAATAGCTTCGGGTTGTTTTTTACCGGTTTCTAAAATACATTTTGTATAGTTAAGTTCTCTACACCAGTTTTCTAATTCTTTCAATATGATTGAAGCAATACCTTGCCCTCGTTTATTTACGGAAACATACATTCTCTTGATCTCCATGCAGCCGGGTAAATATTCTCTTATGGCACCACAACCAACAGGTTCATCCAGTTCATAAGCTACGATGGTGTGTTTTATGCTGCTGGTCTTGTTTAATTGGGCATAAAAAGAATGTTCTTCCCCATCAAGGAACTTCAGTTCAAGATCCAATGCTATTACAAGTTCCAGAAAATCCTTATTATCAGCATCTGTTCTTTTTATTTTTATCATATTGATTTTAAAAGGGTGAGTCACCCGTTTTGGGGTGGCCCACCCCCTTACCCTGTTAGTAATCAAATTCATTCCTGAATCCCAAACTCTTTACATTCTTTACACTTTCCATTACAATGTCATCCTGGTATTCTTTGTAGGCTTCTAATTTTCCGGCAATGGTTGGATCGTGGAGGGCTAAAATTTGTGCTGCCAATATACCGGCATTTTTGGCACCGTTCAATGCAACCGTTGCTACAGGTACACCATAGGGCATTTGTAAAATTGATAATACAGAATCCCATCCGTCAATACTGTTGGAAGATTTTACAGGCACGCCAATGACAGGCAAAATAGTTTGTGCTGCCACCATACCCGGCAAATGTGCAGCACCGCCTGCACCTGCAATGATAACTTTTAAGCCTCTTTCTTTTGCTTTTGTTGCATACTCACGTAAACGCTCAGGTGTACGATGTGCCGAAACAATTGTCATTTCGGGTTCCACTTCAAACTGGCGTAACATATCAGCGGCGCCTTTCATGATGTCGAGGTCACTTTCGCTGCCCATGATGATGCCTACAAGTGGCATTGTTTGTGGTTTGTCCACAGGGTTCGCAGATTTGTTTTTTTTGGTTTGTTTTTTAGACATGGAGATATTTTTGTTTTTAACTTATTGTTTTTGAAGAATGAATTCAATATTTACTTAACCGCAAAGGCACAATGCAATACAAAGGTAATTTTGAGTTCAATGCTAACTTAGCGAATCTTTGCGTTCCTCGCGTCTTTGCAGTGAAATAATTAAATAAATTCAAAAGTGCATTTTATTTGTTTTGTTACTTAACCAAATCTCCCTTCAACCTCAACAATTCCGTCTCTGCCAGTTTTGTGTTATACCTTGCAGCAATTAATCTATCATATGCCTGCTCTAAACTTTTTTGTGTTTCTCTTAATTCTAAATAAGTAGATATTCCCAGTCGCAATCTTTCTACAGCGATAAAAACATTTTCTTTTGCCAGTAAAATATTTTCTTCTTCCAGTGCCAGCATTTTTTTCTGCAATTCATAATCTTTAAATGCGTTTGTAATGCCTAGGTCAATTTTTGTTTTTTGTGCATTATAAGAAAGATTCAGGTAATCGATATCTAATTGTGTTTGCTGTATCTGCCGACGTACATTAAACCCGTTCAATATCGGAATCGTTACACCAACGCCATAATTAAATCCGTTGTTGCGGTTATACAAAGGCGTAAATGGATTAACTACGGATTTATTATCTGTTTTGGAATAATTGTAGGCAGAATTAAAAGTAACAACAGGATACCGATCTGCTTTTTTTTCTTTTAATGTAAGTTTAGTGATGTCAATATTTTTTTTGATCAATAGCAAAGAAGGGTTGGTACTTGCACCATTGATAATATCATCGAGTATAATGTTATTTTTAAAAGGAATACTATCAGACACTTCATAACGGGTGTTCATCGCCACATTCATTAACCCGTTCAATTGTTCTTTTAACTGATCGATCAAAGTTTGTTGTTTTAGCCTTGAAGCCTTTTGTGCATTAAGATCAACTTTTGCCTGTAATAATTCAGGCTTGGCACCCAGGCCCACACTGAATTTTTTTTCAGCCAGCTTAACTCTTTCTTCATTGATGCCCATTTGTTCTTCAATGGCTTTGAGTTGTTGTTTTTGGCGAACAATGTTATAATAGTTATTGATTATTGCAGCAATTGAACTAACCATCTGTTTTTTAATATTCAGCTCGCCCAATCTTACAAACTCAGCAAGTTTATCCCTTGTGGCAAACATTTTAAAACCATCAAATAATGTCCAGTTCAATTGAATACTTCCAGTGAGGCTGTTTGAACGTACTCCCTTACTTTCTCTTTTGGTGCCATCCGAAAACCTTTGTTTTTGATCATTGTTATTGGCAACATAACCTGCAGTGGCGTTAAGCCTTGGTAAAAAAGCGGCTCTGGCATAGGATTTATCCAAAGCATATGCAGCTGAATCATTACGGAGTAACTGTATATCAAAATTATTTTTAAGCGTTGCTGCGATCGCTTCTTCAACTGTTAATACATTTTGCGCTACCGCAGACTGTTGATAAAAAAGAACGAAAGAGATCAATACAAATATTTTAAAACATATTCTCATCCAATTGTATTTAGGTTAAACAGGTTTTGCTTTTTGATCCATTTCCTCCATTACACTTTTCTTTTTTCTTGTTGACAAAAAAGAATATACAGCAGGTATCACAAATAAAGTAAGTACCAATGAAAATAAAATACCACCTACAATAACGATCCCCAGTGGAACGCGGCTGGTAGAAGCATCACCCAATGAAAGTGCCAGTGGTAATGCACCCAGGCTCATGGCAAGACTTGTCATAATAATGGGGCGGAACCTGGCCACCGACGCTTCAATGACTGCAGGTATTTTTTTAAGACCTGTCAATTGTTTTTTATTGGCAAACTCAACAATTAATATACCGTTTTTGGTAACAAGGCCTATCAACATGATCATTCCTATCTGCGAAAAAATATTCAACGTTTGATCGAATAGCCAAAGGGATAATACTGCACCTGCCAGTGCAAGCGGCACCGTTACCATGATGGTCAGGGGGTCAATGAAACTTTCGAACTGGGCTGCAAGTACCAGGAAGATAAGTGCCAGTGCAAGGAAAAAGGCAAATGAAGTATTGCCGGCGCTTTCGGCAAAATCACGTGAAGAACCACTCAATGAAGTAGTGAATGATTCGTCCACTAATTTTTTTGCAATGTCCTGCATAGCCTTTATACCATCACCAACAGTTTTACCTGGTTGTAAACCCGCTGAAATAGTAGCAGATTTATAACGATTAAAATGATATACCGTTGGTGGGGTAACTTCTTCTGAAATGGTGATCAGGTTTTCTAATGCAATGGCATCACCCCGGCTATTACGCACATAAATATTTTTAAGATCGTCAGGATCATCTCTATCATTTCTTGCTACCTGTCCTAAAACCTGGTATTGTTTTCCATCCTTGGTAAAATAGCCCATGCGCCGGTTGCTCATAGATAACTGTAATGTTTGAGAAATATCGTCAACACTTACTCCCAAAGCACTTGCTTTTAAACGGTCGATATTGATACGCAGTTCGGGTTTATTAAATTTAAGGTCAACATCTACTCCAAGTAACGCTGGGTTTTTATTGGCTTCTTCTAAAAATTTCGGTAATATTTTTTTTATTTTTTCGGCATTCACATTTTGTAATACAAACTGTACGGGTTGGCCGCCACGACGATTCACCGAAATAGTTTGCTCCTGTATGGCAAATGCTCTTACCTGGTTAAAGAGCGGGAGTTTTTTATTTACCCAGTTCACTACATCCTGCTGGCTTCTTTTGCGCTCTGGAGGGCTGGACAACACCATTCTTACAAAACCGGTATTTGAAGAACCCGAGCCAGTGAATCCTGGGGCGGTCATACTAACTATATATTTTTTTTCCCGGATCGAATCATTTAAAAAAGTTGATAACTGATCCATGTATTTATCCATGGCATCATAGGCTGTTCCTTCAGGTGCGGTAACGGATAAACGAAAAGCGCTTTTGTCTTCCATCGGCGCCAGCTCGTTCTGCAGGCCTTTTCCAAGAAAATAAATAATGGAAAAACAGGCAACAATAATTACGATAGCGATCCATCTCCATTTCATAAATCCGGTTAATGACCTGCGGTATCCATTTTCCAGTCCGCGAAAAAATGGTTCAGTAACTGTATAAAACCAGGAGTGTTTATGTGTTTTGCTGGCCAGCATTACATTAAGTACCGGTGTTAAAGTAAGAGAAACAAATGCAGAGATCAATACTGCTCCTGCCACAACAATTCCAAATTCGCGAAATAGCCTGCCCACAAATCCCTGTAAAAAAATGATCGGTAAAAACACAACTGCCAGTGTAATTGAAGTTGCAATTACAGCAAAATAAATTTCCTTAGAGCCTTCTTTTGCTGCTTGCCATTTGGGCATACCACCTTCTATTTTTTTATAGATATTTTCTGTTACCACTATACCATCATCCACCACCAAACCTGTGGCCAGTACAATAGCCAGCAGTGTTAACACGTTAATTGTAAAGCCACAGAGGTACATGATAAAAAAGGCACCGATCAGTGAAACAGGGATATCTATCAATGGCCTGATAGCGATCAGCCATTCCCGGAAGAAAAGGTAAATGATCAGCACAACGAGGATAAATGCGATCAATAATGTTTCACCCACTTCATTGATAGACTTTCGAATGTATTTTGTTTGGTCGTAAGAGATCTCGAGTCTTATATCTGGAGGCAATTCTTTTTTTATCTGTTCAAACCGTTTGTTTATCTCATCAGCAATTGCTATATAATTGGAGCCCGGTTGCGGAATGATGGCGATGGCAATCATTGGGATGCCGCTTTCTTTTAAAACACTTTCTTCATTTTCGGGACCCAATACTGCTTCGCCCACATCTTTCAGGCGTATATCCCTGCCATTTATATTTTTTACTATAAGATTATTAAATTCATCTTCGGTGTTTAACTTTCCAAAAGTACGTATAGAAAGTTCTGTTGCATTGCCGGCTATTTTACCCGATGGCAGTTCCACATTTTCTTTCAGCAATGCATTCTGAACATCTTTTGGTGTAAGTGATAAAGAACTTAGTTTGGAGGGGGAGAACCAGATGCGCATGGCATATTTTTTTTCACCCCAGACTGTCACACTACTTACACCCGGAACCGTTTGTATCCTTTCTACTAAATTATTATTGGCAAATTCTGTTATCTGTAACGGGTTGCGGATATTGCTTTGTAATAACATGATCACCACCGGATCGCCACTGTTATCTGCTTTGGAAACCACTGGTGGTGCATCCAGATCAGAGGGTAAAGAACGGGCTGCCTGCGATACCTTATCACGTACATCATTAGCCGCTTCTTCGAGATTGGTGCCCAGTTCAAACTCTACGGTGATATTACTACTGCCCTGTGAACTTTGCGACGAGATATTTTTTATTCCTGCAATTCCATTGATGCCTTTTTCCAATGGCTCGGTGATCTGTGTTTCAATGATCTCGGCATTGGCACCGGGATAGGATGTACGAACACTGATATTGGGCGGATCCAGGGCCGGGTAATCCCTTACACCCAGGAATTTATAGCCAATGGCACCAAACAATATGATCATAATGCTTAGAACAATAGCAAAAACCGGCCTTCTTAAACTGAATTCAGAAATATTCATACAACAGCATTCACTTTAATTATTGATTTTATTTATTTCAACTTTTGCATCAGGCTTAAGGCTCATCAATCCTGTAGTGATAATGGTATCGCCATTTTTAAGCCCGCTTTTTACCTGTACAAAAGAAGAATCCCTGATACCAGTTGTAATATCTGTAAATGTTGCAATTCCGTTATGGTAAACGATAACTTTTTTTCCACGGGCCTGTGGCAATATTGCCTGCGAGGGTATCATCAAACCATTGGGATCTGAATTAAAATCGCCGGCTACTTTAGCAAATAATCCCGGCAATAATTTTCCATCATTATTGGTAACCAATGCCCTTACATTCAGACTTCGGGTATTTTCTTGAAGCCCGGATTCAGTGGCAATGATCCGTGCTGTATATTTTTTAGGATTGCCCTCTATAGTAAAATCTATCAACTGTCCCTGTTTCATACCGGTTGTAAATTTTTCGGGCAGTGTAAAATCTAATTTTAACTGGCTGTTCTGGCGTATAGTGGTAATAGTTGTTTGTGGTGTGATATAGGCACCTGTACTGATATTTTTTAACCCCAATGTTCCGCTGAAAGGCGCCCTTACTAATGTTCTGCTGATATTTGTTCTGATGATATCCATATCTGCTTTAATGGTATTTACCTGGAGGGCACTAAGGTCATATTCCTGCTGACTTACGCCGCCGATCTTTAATAATTCGCCCATACGCATTACTGTTTGTTGTGCAACGGCTAATTGTATGTTTAGCTTCTTTAACTGAGCCTGAAGGTCTCCATCAAATATCCTTGCCAGAACAGTTCCTGCACCAATATTTTTTCCTTCGTTTACATTGAGGTAAACCAACCTGCCCGAAATTTCGGGGTGTATCTCAGTGGTTTCATTGGCAATAATGGTTCCTGGTAGTTCTACCTTTTCACTGATCAGCATCGTTTTTACTATAAATACTTCAACCTTTTGAATAGCAGGTTTAGCAGATACAGGAGCTTCTGTTTTTTTATCCGGGCTGCTACAGGATGTTATCAGAAAAATTAATGTGCTGAAAGAAAAAAAGAGTTTGAGTTTGCGGGCATTTGATTTCACCTGGTGTCAGTTTGGTTCTGATAATAAATTTAAGGTTTATTCAGTATTTGACCAGTTTTATATGGATTGAGCATTGAGTTCAGCTTCTTACCACAACATTATGCCTGATCCGGTTAGCCTGGTGAATCAATTCCTGTTTTTCTTTACTGAGTATGGTAATATGACCCATTTTTCGGCCCGGCCTTGTTTCTTTTTTACCATAAATATGAACGAATACATTGTCTATTTTCATGATCTCTGCAAGGCCATCATAGATCACATTACCATTAAAGCCTTCGGCACCCAATAAATTGACTATGGCTGCGGGTAAAATAGCTGCAGTATTTCCAAGGGGGTACCCTAGTATTATTCTCCACAGCATATCAAATTGTGACGAATAATTAGACTCAATCGTATGATGCCCGCTATTATGTACCCTTGGTGCAGTTTCATTTACAAAAACATTATCATTAATATCTATGAACAATTCTACTGCAAAAATGCCCGGACTATTCAGGTCATTTACAACTTTTCGGGCAATTGCTTCTGCTTTCCACAATACTTTATCGGGGATGTCGGCCGGGCTGATCTGGTATTCAAGTACATTTAACCGGTTATCAAAGATCATGTCCACTGAAGGGTACATGGCAGTTTCTTTTTTATCATTGACTGCAATAATGATGGCAATTTCTTTTTTTATGGATATCATCTTTTCAAGAACAGACGGTTGATCAAACCCTTTTGTAATATCGTCTTTTGAATGGATCAACTGTACCCCCCGTCCATCATATCCGCCGATCCCTATTTTATGAACAGCCGGTAAAAATTCAATATGCCAGTGCAGGTCGTTTATATTTTGGGTAATGATAAAATCGCTTGCCGGGATCTCATTGTCTTTATAAAACTGTTTTTGTAAAATCTTATTTTTGATGATCTGTAACGCTGCCGGTTTGGGATAAATTTTTACTCCTTCACTTTCCAGTTGTAGCAATGCATCTGCGTTTACGCTTTCTATTTCAATGGTAAGTGCATCCAGGCCTTTTCCAAAATTATATACATCATCAAAATTGGTGATATCTCCTTTGGTAAAATGATGGCATAAATGCCCGGCCGGACAGGCAGGATCATTTTCCATTACAAATGTTTCTACGGGGTAATTGGCTGCGGCCTGTAATAACATTCTGCCTAACTGGCCACCGCCTAAGATGCCTGCTTTGATCATGAAGCAAATATAAATGCACCAGGCATAACTTTTATTATCTTTGTTATAACATATGACTCCCGATTATCCACATAAATATTTTTCAGACAAGCGTAACAATTATTCCCTGTTAATGTTGACGCTTGCAATGGATTCGGTAGATTAATTTGAAACCAACTATTTTCTTCTTCATTTCAAATTAATTATAATGCAAACAACTACAGTTCCTGTAAGTACAACTGATAATACAACAGATTTTCTTCCTTTGCTGGGCACCGATTATGTAGAATTTTATGTGGGCAATGCCAAACAGGCCGCTCATTTTTATAAAACTGCATTTGGTTTTCAATCACTGGCCTACGCTGGTCCTGAAACAGGGATGAAGGATAAAGTCAGTTATGTGATCAGGCAGAACAAACTAACTTTTGTTTTAACCACACCTTTAAGATCTGGTAACGCCGTTGCTGATCATATTTACAAACACGGGGACGGTGTTAAAATTTTGGCATTAAAAGTAAATGATGCAAAAAGTGCTTTTGAAGAAACTACAAAACGTGGTGGAAAACCTTACCTGGAACCCCTAACATTAAAAGACGAAAATGGCGAAGTGGTTATCAGTGGCATTCATACTTATGGCGAAACAGTTCATCTTTTTATAGAAAGAGAAAATTATAATGGACCATTCATGCCGGGTTTCAGGGACTGGAAATCAAATTATAATCCAACAGATACCGGTTTATTGTATGTTGATCATTGTGTTGGAAATGTGGGGTGGGATCAGATGAATCCATGGGTAAAATTTTATGAAGATGTGATGGGCTTCCGTAATATTTTAAGTTTTGATGATAAGGATATTTCAACAGAATACTCTGCCTTAATGAGTAAGGTAATGAGTAATGGAAATGGTTTTGTAAAATTTCCCATTAATGAACCGGCAGAAGGAAAAAAGAAAAGCCAGGTAGAAGAGTACCTTGATTTTTATAATGGAGAAGGAGTGCAACATGTAGCCATTGCCACCAATGATATTGTAAAAACGGTTACTGAATTACAAAGCCGTGGCATCGAATTTTTAAATATTCCCGAAAGCTATTATGTTGATGTTTTAGATCGTGTAGGTAAAATTGATGAAGATCTTGAGCCATTGCAAAAACTGGGCGTTTTAATAGACCGGGATGAAGAAGGATATTTATTACAGATATTCAGCAAACCGCTGCAAGACAGGCCCACATTGTTTTTTGAGATCATACAACGTAAGGGTGCCAAAAGTTTTGGCAAGGGAAATTTTAAAGCATTATTTGAAGCCCTGGAAAGAGAACAGGATGCAAGAGGGAATTTGTAAAGGAAGGCATAAAGTTGATAGGGTTGATAATGTTAACAGCGCATCCTATATCAACTTCATTAACTTTATCAGCTTTATTAACAACAACTTCAGAAAACAATTCTTTATTTTGCCAATGGTTTATAACCGTTTTTTTCTATGAAAACGATAGTAGTGAAAATAATCTTTACCGGCTTGTTTGCCATCTTTGTAGCGGGTAGTTTGTATTCCCAAACTACTTTTATTGATAACCAGAAGTCATTAGTGAAAATTGCCGATGTATTTACCCGGATGGAGAATAATTTAAAAAAAGAGTTTAATTCAAAAAAAATTAATTGGCCTCCAAAATTTATTTACATCCGCAGTTTTAAATATGACCGCCAACTGGAAGTATGGGTAAAAGGAAATACTAAGGAACCTTACCAGCTTTTTAAAACTTATAAGGTTTGTATGCAAAGCGGAACTTTTGGCCCTAAGCGTATGGAAGGTGATCACCAGGTGCCCGAAGGCTTTTATTTTATCAATGATTTTAATCCCAATAGTAATTATCATTTATCATTAGGGATCAATTATCCCAATACATCAGACCGGATATTAAGTGATCTTTACAGGCCGGGCAGTGATATTTATATTCATGGAAATTGTGTATCAGTTGGCTGTATTGCCATAAATGATTTTCCAATCGAAGAGTTATATATTTTAACCAGTTATGCAAGATCAAACGGGCAGGATTTTATTCCTGTACATGTATTTCCGGTAAAATATGCAGAAAAAAAATCCATGGATAACCTTAACCTGTTTATTAAAGAAAAGGCAGAACTTCAAAAATTTGCTTCAAATATCAAAATGGTCTATAGTTATTTTGAAGAGAAAAAACAATTGCCTGTCATTATGGTAAA